>NZ_JAWQUN010000002.1:0-486401 GCF_033447105.1 Formosa sejongensis | reverse complement strand
AATTCTGATAAATATTCCTTACAATCAAGGTCGGTTTTAAATCGATCAGAAAACTCTAGAAGATTTTGACCTGTAAATATGTTCATGTTTTAATGTGTTTCTTAGGTTTAAAGATAAGTATTTTTATACTGACCTCTATAAGATTAATTAGTATAACGGTTTAAAAGAGATGCTTTTATAGGGATGTGTAAGTCGTTAATAGCAGTGTTGTTTTTTAGAATTTCTACAGTTTAAAATAACCTTAAAAATGTTTAAATACTTTACCTTTGGGACTTTATAACTATCATCAAATTTCATGAATAAATTAAGTTTAAGCCTGCTTTGTAGTCTCCTCAGTTTTACGTTTTCTTATGGTCAATCTGTTACCGATATTATTAATGCGGTGAATTTGGATTCTTTGTCATTAACAATAAATGAATTTTCGGGAGAAGTGCCTACCGTGGTCGATGGGAATACGGTTACCATTTTAAGTAGATTGTATAATAGAAATGATGTGGCAGCAGAATATTTATATGAAAAACTAGATGCATTAGAAAATATTACAGTTGAAAGTCAGTTTATGAATGATGATGAAAGTCGTCGTAATATTATCGCAACACAACTGGGCACCACACATCCTGAAAAAGTATATATGATTTGTGCACACTACGATGGAATAGCCAATTATTGTGCAGATGATAATGCAAGTGGTACAGCAGCTGTGTTAGAAGTTGCTAGAATTTTATCTGGCCAATGTTTAGAAAACACCATTATTTATGCGTTTTGGGACGAAGAAGAAATAGGCTTAGTAGGTTCTAAATATTATGCTGAATTAGCTAAAACAAATGGAGATGAAATTTTAGGTGTTTATAATTTAGATATGATTGGTTACGATGGCGATAACGACCAAAGTTTCGATATAGATGTGAGAAAAGACGATGCAGGCTCTCAGGCAATGAGTGACGATATTGTTGCAGTATTAGAATCTTATCCCTTTAAACTGAATGTTAATATTGTTATTCCTGGTACGGAATATAGCGATCATTCTAGTTTTTGGAATAGAGGTTATCCAGCAGTTTTAATTGGAGAAGCTTGGTCTGAAAAGGACGAAAATCCAGAATATCATTCAAGTGAAGACCGTTTTAATATTTTTAATTTAGAGTACTTCCATGAACTGACTAAATTGTCTGCTGGATATATGGCAACTAAAGCGGTGTTAGCTGGGGTTGATAATTCTGTGACTCAAAGTAATAATAGTCTTAAAGCAGTTCAAGAATCGGCAACCTACCAATGGTATGATTGTACTACGGATGCGGCAATTACAGATGCCACGTTTCAAACGTTTATGCCAACTGAAAATGGAAGCTATAAAGTTGAAATCTCATCGGGAAGTTGTGTTGAATTTAGTGCGTGTTTTGAGTTCGGAACTTTAGGATTACCAAAATTTACAGCAACTGAAATTACATTGCATCCAAACCCCGTAAAATCGAAATTAACTATAGAAAGAAGTAAGAGCGGAAAAGCCGATTTTACAATATATGATGTGTCTGGAAAACGAGTTTTTAAAATGACTTCGGAAGAAAAAATAAGCACATTACAATTACATAGTTTATCTAAAGGTGTTTACTTTTTAAGTGTTGAAAGTGCAGATAAACGCGGAGTATATAAAATTGTTAAGGAGTAGGTTTAATACACGGATGTATTTGCGTTAGCGATTGCAGTGGCATCCTTTTTACGAGATATAAACGATTCGTATTCGTTTAAGCTGAAGTTTATTTGAATTAAATATGCTGAGGTAAACTGTAATTGAATAAAATGATATAACGGAAAGCACTCCTTTAGGGAAAGTCCAAAAATATATAAATAAAAAATCCGTCCAAAAATATTGAACGGATTTTTTATGAAATGAAGTCTTGTGTTTAGGTTATTTAGAATCGTCTAAAACGTATTGTTCAGTTTGTCTAATTCCGCTTTCAGGGTTTCTAAATTCACCTCTTTAAAATCGAATGTTATATTTGGATTTTCTTCTATTTTAGTTTTTACAGTTCCTAAATACAACTTGCCTTGATCTTTTTTAATAGCTATAAGCACTACGTTTTCATTTTTAGGAACGTTTTTAAAATCGAATGTGTCACCAGTTTTGTGACTAGGCATAATGGATTTAAAAGATTTAAAAACCATGTTAACTCTAATGTCGTCTCCCGCATTTTTAATTTTAAGTTTAAATGGTATGTTGGTTCTTCTAATAAACCGATCGCAATTTATCCAACCTAATTTGGAAGTTCTTAAAATATAACCATTGACTTCGTATGCCTCAACATCTGCTGGGGTTTCGATTAAATTATCTTCAAACTTTTTGTTTACGATTGAATCTCGTTTTAGAATATCTCTTCGAGAGGTGCCTACTATACGATCAGTTTGTTGCGAATTTCCACCAACCTGAAAAACAATGGGCAAAGAGTAGGGGACGATTACTGTTTTTCCTCGTTGCTTCCCCGGTTTCATTTTTGGTAATAAAGCGATTACTCTATTCGTTTCATTTTCTAATTCAGGGTCAGATGCCCTAGACGTGATAGATACAGGTATGCCTTCTTGATTAATTTTAAAAATTGTATTAATCCGTTGTTTTCCCCTCAATCCAAGATTCTCTGCAATTTCCGTGTTGAAATTTGCCATTACAAATTTACTAATGGCTTCATTGGTACATTTCTTGCTCTCTGCCGATTTAAGATGTTCACAACCAGGATAAGCGGGTGGGATTTCAATGATAGAAAAGGGAACCTCTACGTCGAGGTCTTCTTCCTGAACGAAAACCTCAATGTTATCTACTACTTCGGTAATACTATTATTCTGAAGTTCCCAGTTTATATTTTCATTGTTCCATGTTCCAGTAAAAAGTTGCATTCCATCTTTCTTGCTTTTAGTGGGGAATAGAATTTCAATAGTTGAATTCGGTGCTAAGTGTAAAGGTGTGTTGTTTTGATATGCTTTTATGTTTAGCATGCCACCAGTTTCTAAAAGTTTTCCATTGGATTGGGTCGCTAAATTCGCTAAAAGAATATCTGAAAGGGTATAATATTCTGTGACTTCTAATTCTATCCTGCCTGAAATAACCTTATTATTCTGATCTCTAAAAGAACCTCTTTTTATGGTTAGTTTAGTTCCTTCTTTAAAAACTAGTGTTGTGTCTTTCTCTGAATTGAAAGAGATGTTTTGAACTGGCTTCTTAGGTATTTTAATTGTATCAGCTATTTTTTGTTTTACTTCTGGTTTTGTGATAGCTGTTTTTTGAATGTCTACAGTATCTGTTAATGCAATAGTATGTTCTATTATTTCAGACTTAGTTGAAGTTGGTTTTAAGGGCGTAATTGTGTCTGTTGGAGGAATTATTCGCTCTAATTCGGGAGGATTGATGTTGTTTTTTGAATCAATAGAAGTATTAACGTTGAAAAGGATAATTACAGTTGCTATTAAAGCCAAAGTGAATATAGTGAAACCAAAATATCTTAACCATTTATGTCTTATGTGAATCTGTTTTCCAGAAATAATTTCACTCTTTGTTTGCTGACGCTTTATGCCTTCTAAAATGGCAGTGTGTGTTTCAAATGCTTGTTTGAAATTAGAATCAGTTTGTAAGCGCTGTTCAAAATTTATAGTTTCTTTTTCGGTTAGCGTTTTATTTAAATAGTCGTCTATTAATTCTATGTCTTTTATATTATGTTCCATGATGTCTCGAATTAGGATTGTATTGTTTTACTCGTTTTAAAGATGTCTTTAGCTTTTGTTAAGCATTTATACTTCTGGTTTTTTGCAATTTTTTCTGATTTAAATTGCATAACATGTGCGATCTCTTTAAAAGACATGGCTTTGTTGTAAAACAGTTGTAAAAGTTGCTGACATCGTTCTCCTAATTCGAGGAATGCACGCTCGGCACGTTGGTATTTATGTTCTTCTAAAACACTATGAAATTGTTCGGTTTCTGTTGTATTAAAGCTTTGTAATGTGTCTTTTGTTAATTTCTTTTGGGAGTCTTTCCATATAAATCTAGAGACCGAATATAGATAGGTGTAAAATGAAGATGTAAGTTTGAAATCTGACTTTTCGAGATTTCTATTTAAAATAATAAGAGCTTCCTGAAACACATCTGAGGCATCTTGTTTTTGTCCGCCTTTAGATAGAATTAAAGCTTCTATTTTGGGGTAGAGACCGTATAATTTGCTAAAAGCTTTTTCACGCTGACCAGCTTTAAAAAGTTCTAAGATTTTCTTGTCGTTCATAAAACGTATTTATTACTTAATGGTCAAAATGGAAAAAGGTCTCCTGAAAAATTTCAATTAATTTACAAAAAATTAGGTGTTTTTTATTCTTGCGGCATATTTTAATACACGGATGTATTTGCGTTAGCGATTGCAGTGGCATCCTTTTTATGAGATATAAACGATTCGTATTCGTTTAAGCTGAAGTTTATTTGAATTAAATATGCTGAGGTAAACTGTAATTGAATAAAAAGATACAACGGAAAGCGCGACCTTTAGGGAACGCCCAAAATAGTAAACATAAAAAATCCGTCCAATACTTATATATTGAACGGATTTTTTTATGATGTGATATTACTGGTTTTTAAATAATTCGGTGAAATGTTTATAGAACATTGGGATGGTTTCGATACCTTTTAGGTAGTTCCAAATTCCGAAATGTTCGTTTGGAGAGTGAATGGCGTCGCTGTCTAAACCAAAGCCCATTAAAATAGTTTTGCTTTTTAATTCGTCTTCAAAAAGTGATACAATTGGAATGCTTCCACCACTACGTTGTGGGATTGGAGTTTTTCCAAAGGTATCTGTATACGCTTTCGATGCTGCCTTATAACCAATACTATCTATAGGCGTCACGTAACCTTGCCCTCCATGATGAGGTTTAACTTTTACGGTTACGGCGTCTGGAGCAATGCTTTCGAAATGCTTTTGGAACAATTCTGTGATCTCTTTCCAATCCTGATTTGGCACTAAACGCATCGATATTTTAGCAAATGCCTTACTTGCGATAACGGTTTTTGCACCTTCGCCAGTATAACCTCCCCAAATTCCGTTAATGTCTAAAGTCGGACGGATAGAATTACGTTCGCTGGTTGTGTAACCTGCTTCGCCATAAACCGCATTAATATCTAATGCTTTTTTATAGTTGTCTAAATTGAAAGGTGCTTTTGCCATTTGAGCACGCTCGTCTTTAGATAAGTCTTCAACTTTATCGTAAAACCCAGGAATAGTAATATGATTGTTTTTGTCGTGAAGTGACGCAATCATTTTGGTTAAGATATTGATTGGGTTGGCAACTGCACCACCGTAAAGTCCAGAGTGTAAATCGCGATTTGGCCCTGTAACCTCAACTTCTACATAACTTAATCCGCGTAATCCTGTGGTGATTGATGGTACGTCCTTCGCAATCATTCCAGTGTCTGAAATAAGAATAACGTCGTTTTTAAGTTTCTCGTGATTGTTTTTTACAAAGGTTGCAAGGTTTACACTACCAACTTCTTCTTCGCCTTCAATCATGAATTTTACGTTACAAGGTAATTCGTCGTTTTTAGTCATGTATTCTAATGCTTTAACGTGCATATACATCTGACCTTTATCGTCGCAAGCACCACGCGCAAAAATAGCACCTTCGGGATGCGTTTCAGTTGTTTTTATAACCGGTTCGAACGGCGGAGACGTCCAAAGTGCGATGGGATCGGCTGGTTGCACGTCGTAATGACCATAAACAAGTACGGTTGGAAGCGATTTGTCGATTATTTTTTCACCGTATACAATTGGGTGACCATCGGTTTTGCAAATTTCTACGTGATCGCATCCTGCTTCTTCAAGACGTGTTTTGACAATTTTAGATGTTTTTAATACGTCGTCTTTATAGGCTGAGTCAGCGCTAACAGACGGCACCTTAAGAAGTTCGATAAGTTCGTTTATAAATCTATCCTTGTTATTTTCGATGTAAGTTGAGATGTTTTTCATGTGGAAATATTCTGTTTCCTACAAAAATACAAAATTGTTGAATTTTTTTTTAAAAGTTGAATTGTTTATTGAAACTAATTTTTATATTTGCACACCCTATTGCGGGCGTGGTGGAATTGGTAGACACGCTAGACTTAGGATCTAGTGCCTCGCGGTGTGGGAGTTCGAGTCTCCCCGCCCGCACAGTAAGAGAAAGCCGACTATTTATAGTCGGCTTTTTTTATGCTTGGTACAACATAGGTACAACAATTACGCTTTTTTTGAATTTTAACACTTATCAGTTAATTTTGTAGTCAAATGACTTCAATTGGCTCTGTTATATATTAGTTTTCAATTTTTCGATTAATCAAAAGTCAATTTTAATCCGGATCATTAACAACCCTATTTGAAACCTTCAACCTCAAATTACGCTCCCCAGAACTTTCATTAAGAGTAAAGTGTACGAATCTATCATTACTAATAGAAAATTTAGGAAGCACTTAAACAACGGTTCGAGAAAGTTTCTTTAAAACACGGTTGGGCATATCATAAACAGAGTTAGGTGCTACATTTAGGTTTTGCATAGATTTGTTTTTACCTTTTTTACGGGTAACTATAGCTGTGTTTAGGTAATTAATATTATAATCCAAACTAGAATCGTTGGTGATTTTTAGAATCACATACAATTGATTTTGGTTATAAACAATGTTTTTTAGTTCAAGCGTAACATTGCAAAAACCGGGCATAGTATACCACCCACGGCGGATTAAAGTGAGCATAGTTGAGCGGGTCAAAGTGAACCACCTTCAGCGGATGAAAGTGAACCACTAAAGATCGGTTCTATTTGTAAGGTCATAAAGGTCTTTTTTTGTTAAAAAAGATCGTGGCCAATACACAAATAGATATGCGAAAAATCAGTCTAATTCTCGGGTTATCTCTCAATACAATAACCAAGTATATTGCTTTTTTTAGGCGGTATCAGCTTACCAATTACGATGTGTCTGCCATGACGTTTGAGGAGTTAAATAGGCTGTTTAAATCCGATCAGAACACAAAATCAGAGCAATTAATTACGTTAGAAAAGTACTTTCCTTATTTTGACAAGGAACTTCGTAAAACAGGAGCTACTAAATAATTTTTATGACAAGAATACTACGCCAAGCATCCCGATCTTTATAAAAGAATTACCTAATGACGATGCTTGTTAAGCCTATTTAGTAAAAATAAAATGGCAAGACGATTTTACCTGTATGAAATGTGGACATACAAAAATGGAATATCTACCTTTAAAGGTACTGTTTTTAAGAGTCCGTAATAATTATATTTGAATTATGGAAAAAAAGTATGATTGTCGCTATATATTTCATCGTAATAATTATTTATATGTTTTTAAGATTCTACTAATATATGCTTGCATCACGAAAAAAAGGCAGTTGAGTAAGCTTCTTTCTTTTTCGATTTATTAGAAAACTAAAACTCCACTTATAATAAATATTTTAATACTTATTTATAAGTGGAGTTTTTAATGAATTAGGTTAAAGAATACTTTTTATTTTATTAAAATAGGTATCTCAGTAATGATGTTTTGAGATGAATTCCCTAGTTTCAAGATATAGGTTCCTGCTTCTACAGCCCAATCATTTTTAGTGACATCAAAATAAGCCAATTCTTTAACGGGTAAAGTGATTGTAACTTTTTCGGTAGCACCACTTTTAACAAATACTTTCTGAAAACCTTTTAACTCTTTTGAAGCTCTTTTAATAGCGGAGTTTGGATTTGAAACATATAATTGAGTAACTTCTTTACCATCAAAATCTCCAGTATTTTTAATGTTGAATGTCACTTCAATAGTATCCTCTTTCTGATATTCAGAACTATCTGTTTTAAGGTCTGAAAAATCAAAATTAGTATAAGATAATCCGTAACCAAAAGGATATAAAGGTTCAATGTTCTGCGTATCAAACCAACGGTAACCTACTAAAAATTCTTCTTTGTACACAACAACTTCATCACCAGGGAAACTATTGGTAGCGTGTGCAGGTGAATCGTTGATGTCTTTAGGCATGGTCCAAGGTAATTTACCAGAAGGATTTACGTTTCCTAAAATAACATCGGCCAAAGCATTTCCGCCTTCAGAACCGTTAAACCAACTCCAAACTAAGGCAGGGGCATTTTCTTTTACGCTCGCAATATCAAAAGGAGCGCCAGCAATCATAACAACAATTGTATTTGGATTCACAGCCATTACTTTTTGAATTAATTCTTCTTGACCAAATGGTAATGATAAGTCGTTACGGTCTGAAGCTTCTGTTTCATAATCACGATTAGAACCTGCAAAAATAATAGCGATATCGGAATTTTTTGCAGCAACCAAAGCTTCTTCTAATTTTGTTTTATCCAATTCGTTTACCGTAGTTGGACCATGTAGCGTAATTTCTGTTTTTTGATCATTGTCATTTTTAGAATAACGCTCTAAATAGCCTTCAGCATATTGAATTTCAATTCCTTTCGGCAATCTGTTTTGAAGTCCTTCTAAAGGTGTTACTTCTCTTTTTGTTTTTACACCAGCACCAAAACCGGCTAAAGCGTTTTTCTTTGTCGCATTGTTTCCTATAACAGCAATAGATTTAACACCATCTAATTTTAGAGGTAACGCATTATTTTCATTTTTAAGTAAAACGATGGCTTCCGCAGCAACATCATAGGAATCTTGGAAATGTGCTTCAGTAGAAATACTTCCTGTTACTCTATCGGTTCCGTCAATAGCTTTCACTTGGAATAATACGCCTAAAATACGTTTTACGTGTATGTTAATTTCTTCTTCTGAAATCTCACCAGCTTTATAAGCAGCAAGTAATGGTTCAGCTAAAAAATAGTCATTGAAAGGTTTTCTAGTTCCCATTTCAATATCCAACCCATTTTCTAAGGATTTTACAGTTGAATGAACGGCAGCCCAATCTGAAACTACAATGCCTTGAAACCCCCATTGATCTCTTAATATTTTGTTTAACATCAAGTCGTTTTCACATAAATAATCCCCTCTAAACTTGTTGTAAGCACCCATTAAACTGTAAGCATTTGCTTCTGTGACAGCAGCTTTAAAGGCAGGTAAGTAGATTTCTTGTAACGTACGTTCATCAACTTGTACGTCAACAGTTCCACGGTTGGTTTCCTGATTGTTTACAGCAAAATGTTTTACACAAGCCATGACATCATTATCTTGAATTCCAACGATAAAAGGCACGGCTAATTTTTTATTTAAAAAAGGATCTTCTGTAAAATATTCATACGTACGACCACCCAAAGGTGTTCTAATAATATTGATGGCTGGAGACAACAGCATATCTTTATCACGTGCACGAGCTTCTTGTCCAACACTGTTCCCAAAGGTATATGACAAATCTGGATTCCAAGTTGCAGCTACAGCACCTGCAGCAGGATAGTAAGTTGCAAAATCGTTGTCCCAACCAGCAGGAGCCCAACTATCTCTTGAAACTTCTTCACGAATTCCTAATGGACCATCTGCCATTTTTAATTCGGGAATTCCTAAGCGTGGAACACCTCCATTAGCAAACATACTATTTCCATGAAGCATTCCAATTTTTTCTTCAATGGTCATAAGTGCCATTAGGGAATCTATTTTTGTATCAAATTTTGAAACATCAAAAGGGAGCGGTGTGAAATTTTCTTTCGGAATTTCGGTTTTGAGTGATTCAGATATAGATTCTGTTTTTTTCTCTTTACAAGAATAAAAAGAGAGCATTATTAATGTAACTGTTAGAAGAATTGCGTGTTTTTTCATTTAAAAGTTTATTAATTGTAAAATTAAAGATTAAATAGCGATAATAATAAGCCATATTTAACAAGTTGTAATATGATTTTATAAAAATAGTTTTCAAAAAATCAATGATAAAACAGAAACCGTTGCAAAACCCGTAATTGCTAATAGGGTAGTCATAACCGTCCAACTTCTAAACGTTTGTTTTTCATTCATCCCTAAATATTTACTTACCAACCAAAATCCGCTATCATTTACATGCGACATAATTGAAGCTCCAGAAGCAATTGCAATTACTAATAAAGCTTTGTCTATTTCTGAAGTGTTTAAAGCGATTAATGGCGCTGTAATTCCTGCAGCAGTTATCATTGCAACTGTTGCAGATCCTTGTAAAATACGGACTATTGCTGCTGCTAAAAATGCAAATAAAAGAATGCTAACACCTTCATTTGCAAAATAATTTGCCAACATTTCACCCGTTCCAGTATTTACCAATATTTGTTTAAAAACACCTCCAGCACCCGTTAGTAAAATTATAATTCCTGCAGGTTCCATTGATTTTGTGGTGATTTTTAATAAAGATTCTTTGCTGAAATTTTGTTTTATTCCCAAGGCATACCAAGCTATTAAATTAGCAATTATTAATGCTGAAAAAGGGTGCCCAATCATTTGTAGCCATTCTTTAACGTGCAAAGGAATGGTTTCATTGGAAACTAGCGGACTATTAATTACCGTATTACTAACTATTAAAAGAATAGGAATACTAATAATTGAAATGATTAGATAAACCGAAGGAAAAGAAGTTTTTTCTTGGGTTTCTAGCGTCAATTTAGGAGCTTCAATATAGATTTTTTTAGCAATGTATTTTCCAAATAATGGACCGCATACTATGGCTGTAGGGATTCCAGTTATAAAACCGAATAAAATCACCCAACCTAAATCTGCATTTAATATATCGGCAACCGCTACGGGTCCTGGAGTTGGAGGGATAAAAGCATGTGTAATGGCTAATCCGGCAAGTAATGGAATTCCGTATAGTAATAATGATTTTTTAGTTTTTCGTTGAAGGGAATAAATCAATGGAATTAAAATGATAAAAGCGACATCAAAAAACACGGGGATTGCAATAAAGAACCCAGTGAATACCAATGCCCAAGAAGCATTCTTTTCGCCAGATTTTTTCAGTAAGTAATTCGCTAAAGCTTCTGCACCACCTGAATGTTCTAAAATAGCTCCAAACATAGCTCCCAAACCTACAACTACAGCTACAAAACCAAGGGTGTTTCCCATACCTTCTTGCATAGTTGCAATAATTTCCATGGGAGGCATTCCTGAAATAATACCAACAATAATACTTGCTATTAACAGAGCGATAAAAGCTTGAATTCGCAGTTTTAATATTAAAAAAAGTAAGACTGCAATTCCAATACATACGGCTGAAATAAGTGTGAAATCAATCATTTTTCAGCCAGTTTGTATGAAAAAATTGATTGCTCGTATCATTTTTTCGTTGATATGTATGAGCCCCAAAATAATCACGTTGGGCTTGAATTAAATTTGCAGGTAAATTTTCAGAAGTCATCGATATCCAATAGTTATAAGAAGCCCAAAAAGTGTCTAAAGGAACTCGATTGGTTAACCCCATTTCAATGAGTTTTTTTAGTTCATCTTCGGAATTATTTAAATCATCGAATAGTGTAGCATGGTCTAAAATGGATTCATTTTGTTTGAATAATACAACTAAATTTCCCATGAAATTGGAGCGAATAATACAGCCGTTTGTCCAAATTCTTGCTATTTCAGATAAGTTTAAATCCCAATAATATGTTGTTGAAGCTTCTTGCATTAAATCAAAACCTTGATGGTGATTTACAATACGAGCAAATCGATAAGCGTTTTCAATAGCAGCGATGTTTAATTCTTGGGGAGCACTTTTTTTAATAGTTAATTTTTTAGATAATGCTATTCGTTTTTCTTTAAATGAAGACATATATCTAGCAAAAACAGCCGAAGCCATCATGGTATTTGGAACTCCTAAATCTAGAGCGGCTTTACTAGACCAAGATCCGGTTCCTTTATTTCCTGCTTTGTCTAAAATCGACTCTAAAAGATAGTTGTCGCCTTCTTTTTTACGTAGAATTTCAATTGTAATTTCTAATAAATAGCTCGCTAGATCTGTTTTGTTCCAAGTTGAAAAAAGATTGGCGATTTCAATATTGTTCATTGTTGAAGACAGTAATCCATACAATTCTGCTAATAATTGCATTTCTGCATATTCAATTCCGTTGTGGACCATTTTAATAAAATGGCCAGCACCTTTATTTCCAATAAATGTACAGCAAGGATTATTTTGAGAGTCCTTTGCAGAAATAGCTTCAAGAATAGGAGCAACTATTTTATAGCTTTCAGGGTTTCCTCCAGGCATAATAGAAGGTCCTTTTCTGGCGCCTTCTTCACCACCAGAAACACCACAACCAATAAAGTTAATCTGTTTCGTAGCTAAATAATTATATCTTTTTTCAGTATCTAAATAATGCGAATTTCCACCATCAATTATAATGTCGTTTTTAGATAAATAAGGAATTATCTGTTCAATAACAGCATCAATTGCTTTACCTGCTTTTATCATTAAAAAAAATTGTCGTGGTTTTTCTACGGAATTAATAAAGTCTTGAATATTGGAAAATCCAACTAAGTTTTCAAAAGATTTATTCTCTTGTAAAAATTCTGAAACAATATTTTCTTCACCTTTTTCTTTACGATTATAAACAGCTATAGGAAAACCTTTTTCAGCAATATTTAAACTGAGGCTTTTTCCCATAACGCCTAATCCAATAATTCCAATAGTTGCTTTATTCATTCGTTTTGTATTTGAGATGATGGTATTTGTAATAGTTGTTGGCGTTTGTTCAATAGGAATATGAAGTCCATAAGTTGGAATTTCCAAGGTTTCAAACTGAGATTTTAATAGGGAAGAAGGCATATAATGATTGTCTCGAGATTCTAAACGTTCTTTTATTTGTTCAAAAGAGCCAGAAAGATATATCCATAACGGATTTTCAATTTCTGAATTTAAGAGCTCACGATACGATTCTTTTAAGGCTGAACACGCTAAAATAGCTCCAGTTGTTTGATCCCATTCCTTTAGTTTTTTTGATAGCGTTAGTAACCAAGGTGTTCTATCAACATCTGTTAAAGGCATGTTGTTTTTCATTTTTTCAATATTTTCCGAAGGATGAAAATCATCAGCATCGTAAAAATTAATTCCTGTTTTTTTAGATAAAAGTTTTCCAATCGTAGTTTTTCCACAACCGCTAACCCCCATTATTATGATAATCATAATCCTTTATTTTTTTAAATAGAATGAAGATTGTAATCCTTTTGCTGAATTTGGTCCAACCCAAATAGTAAAGTCACCTTCTTCCGCCGCCTTTATTAATTTATGATTGGTGAATTCTAAATTTTCAGAAGAAATGGTAAATACAACTTCTTTTTGTTCACCAGGATTTAGGGTGATTTGTTCAAATCCTTTTAATTCCTTTACTGGTCGTGTAATACTTCCAATAAGATCTCGGACATATAATTGTACAGTTTCAGTTCCAGCTCTTTCTCCAATATTTTTTACAATAGCTTTAATTTGAAGTTCTTCTGTGAAATTGATGGTGTCTTTTGAAATTTGAATATTTTCATAAGAAAACTTCGTGTATCCAAGTCCGTAACCAAAAGGAAAATGAGGAGTGAAACCAATATCTAAATAGTGAGAATCATTTCCTAAGGAGCTTTGCCAAGCTTCAATAGGGATATCGTCCATTTGAATAAAAGAAAGGCTATCTGCAGGTCTTCCAGTATTTTTGTGATTGTAGAAATAAGGTAATTGTCCAGCGGTTTTTGGCCAAGAAACAGGTAATCTTCCGCCAGGTTCTTGCAATCCGAAAATCATATCATATATTGCCGGTCCACCCATAGTTCCAGGATGCCAAGCCATTAAAACAGCATCTACATTGTCTATAATATTGGTAATAGTTATTGGTCTTCCAGCCATAATAATTAGGACAATTGGTTTTCCTGTTTTTTCTAATTCATTTAACAATTGTTCTTGTGCTCCAGGTAAATCAATATTTGCTCTACTATGTGCTTCTCCAGATAAAATTGCTTCCTCACCACCAAAAAATAAAATGACATCAGCTGCTTTTGCAATTTTTATGGCTTCGGCAAAACCACTTGTAGATTTATCTCTACTATACGTTAATCCTTCAGCAAACTGAAAGTTTACATTTTCATTTTTAAAAGTATGCAAAGGTGTAATGGTTTTATCTTTTTCACCATCAAAAGACCACGTTCCTAGTTGTTCACGCGTTGCATTTGCTAACGGACCTATAACCGCTACTTTCGTTTCATTTTTTAATGGTAATACGTGCTCATTTTTCAAAAGCACGCTACTTTTTATAGCAGCACTTTTAGCTTCTTTTAAATATGCTGGTTTGTAAAATTCTGAAGCTTCTGTTTTTCTTCTGGTTGGGTTATCAAATAGACCTAAACGATATTTAATGCGTAAAATATTTTTTACATAAAAATCTAATTGATCCATAGAAACTGTTCCTTCTTCCAATAATTGTTCTAAATGATCATCATACGTTTTACTAGCCATTTCCATATCTAAACCACTGTTAAAGGCTAATTCAGCAGCGTGTTTTTCATCACTTGCATATCCGTGCGCAATCATTTCTATAACAGAATCCCAGTCACTTACTACAAACCCATCAAAATGAAGTTGATTTCTTAATACTTCCGTTAGTAAAAATTCATTTCCAGATGCTGGAATCCCATTTAACTCGTTAAAGGAAGTCATTACTGTAGCAGCACCAGCTTCAAAAGCGGCTTCAAAAGGTGGTAAATACACGTTTCTTAATAAAGGTTCACTAATATCAGCAGTGTTATAATCTCTTCCTCCAATAGCAGCGCCATACGCTAAAAAATGTTTAGCACAAGCCGCCATACTTGTTGGGTTATTTAAATTTTCACCTTGAAATCCTTCAATATATGCTTGTCCTAAAACGGATGCCAAATAAGGATCTTCTCCTGGAGATTCCGCAATACGTCCCCAACGACTGTCGCGGGCAATATCTAACATGGGAGCAAATGTCCAACGCACACCAACCGATGTTGCTTCAATAGCTGCAATTCTAGAAGAATTTTTTGCAATGTCCGCATTCCAAGTCGCGGCAAGACCGATTGGAATTGGAAAAATAGTTTTAAAACCGTGAATAACGTCTCTTCCAAAAATTAAAGGAATTCCGTTTGGACTTTCTTCTACAGCGATGCGTTGTAATTCATCAACATATTCGGTATTCATAACATTTAAAAATGCTCCAATTTCACCTTTTCTAACAGCTTCTTTCAATGCTTCTGGAAGCGCACCTTTTACTCTGCTTGAAGTTCCTTTTAAACTAGTTTGACCAATTTTCTCTTCCAAGGTCATCTTGGTTAATAAGTCAGAAATAAATTGTTCAGAAGAATCTTCAGTTTTAGTTGTATTTTCTGTTTTAGTTTCACAACTAATAAAAGTGAAGATGATAAGAATTAAAAAATATTTTTTCATGGTTTGGTAGTTTAGTTCGTTTTCGTTTTTGAAAATAGCCACGGAATTAATTCGGGTTCTGAGAATGCTTTTTTAAATGCATCTCCGTGTCCTGTGTTTTTATATTCGGTATATGTAACATCTGCATTTTGGTTATTTAATAAGGTGTACATGTTTCGAGAACCAGCAACGGGATTCCATTGATCAATTTCTCCGTGGAAAATCCAATAGGGAATATGTTGAATGGTTTCAATTTTACTTGGGTCAGAATATCCAGCCATTGGAACTGCTGCAGCAAATAAATTTGGTTTTCGAGCCGTAAATTCCCAAGTTCCAAATCCGCCCATAGAAAGTCCTACTAAATAAATCCTGTCTGGGTCAATATTCAAGGTTGCAATGGTTTCTCCAATCAACTCTAAAGTTGCCGCTCCAGAATCTGAAGGTGTTTCATTCATATGGTAAGAGCCGCCTTCACTTAAACCTTCAAAAGGCGTTTCTGGTGTGTTTCCAATCCATTTGGCCCATTCTTCATTCTCAGTTTTATCAGAACATTGCGGAACTAAAATATAACACGGATATTTTTGTTGCATCGCTTCAGAAAGCAATCCGTTATCATTTACAATAAAACCGGCTTCGTGATATATTTTAGAACCATTGTCTGTTCCGCGATCGCCTCTTCCGTGTAAAAAAATAACCAAAGGAATGTCTTGTTCTGTATTAGTTGGCGTAAAAAATCGGTAAGGCAATTGTAATCCATTAGCAGCGTTAAAAGTTTTTTTTACTAAAAGACTGTCAATATTTAAACTGTCTTTTGAAATAGAGACTTCATTTTTTAGTACACTTTTTTTAGTTGAGGTGTGCGATGAGTTTCCACATCGAATACACAAAAAACCGATAAGTATAAACAGGTAGTTTTTCATAAATAATTAAAATAAAAAGCTCCTTATATAGAACTGGTTTTTTACTGAATGTAAACTTAAACGTATAAGAACCCACTACTTAATACAATAATTACATTTTAGTAAACGATTTTATCACAAGGTGTTTTTAAAGAATAATTCCTTTTAGAATATGACAAAATAGTATCAAAATGTAGTGATGAGGTGAATTACTTTTGAGGAATGAAGCATATCCTTTTTATGTTCTGCTGAAATTAACTGATAAACCAATGACTATTTTATTTGAATTTTAGAACGTGTTGTTTTAACCAATACAAGAAATATTTAAGAAAATAGACCAAACTAATAGAACTATGAAATACGGTCATTTTGATGATGAAAATAGGGAATATGTAATCACAAACCCAAAAACACCTTACCCATGGATTAATTATCTTGGGAATGAAGATTTTTTCTCACTAACCTCAAATACTGGAGGTGGTTATACTTTTTATAAAGATGCAAAATTTAGAAGATTAACACGTTATCGTTATAATAATGTGCCTGTTGATGACGGTGGAAAGTATTTTTATATAAAAGATGGTGATACTACATGGTCTCCAGGTTGGAAACCGGTAAAAACTGAATTAGACAGTTATGAATGCCGTCATGGAATGAGTTACACCAAGTTTAAAGGTGCTAAAAACGGAATTCAAACGGAAGTATTGCAATTTATTCCACTTGGTTTTTGGGGTGAAATTCAAAAAGTAAGTGTAAAAAACACGACTTCAGCAGTTAAAAATATAAAATTATTCTCTTTTATTGAATTTGCATTGTGGAATGCGGAAGATGATATGACCAACTTTCAACGTAACTTTAATACAGGTGAAGTTGAAATTGAAGACTCCGTAATTTATCACAAAACGGAGTTTAAAGAACGTAGAAATCATTATGCTTTTTATTCTGTAAACGAAGCTATTCAAGGATTTGATACTGATAGGGAATCTTTTATTGGCTTGTACAATGGCTTTGAAAATCCAGATGTTGTAGCCTATGGAAAACCAAAAAATACCGTAGCTCATGGTTGGTCGCCAATTGCATCTCATTATATAGAAGTTGAGTTGCAACCAGGTGAAGAAAAAGACTATGTTTTTATGCTGGGTTATGTTGAGGTTGATAAAGATAATAAGTGGGAGAGCAAATCGGTTATCAATAAGACCCCTGCAAAGGAAATGATTGCCAAGTATAACACGGTTGAAAAAGTACAAGATGCTTTTGATGAGTTAGGTGCCTATTGGGATAATTTATTAGGAACAATAAACATTCAATCTAACGATGAGAAATTAGATAGAATGGTAAATATATGGAACCAATACCAATGTATGGTTACCTTTAATATGTCACGTTCTGCTTCGTTTTTTGAATCTGGAATTGGGCGAGGCATGGGATTCCGTGATTCAAACCAAGATTTAATTGGGTTTGTGCATCAAATTCCAGAGAGAGCAAGAGAACGTATTGTAGATATTGCTTCAACGCAATTTGAAGATGGTTCTTGTTACCATCAATATCAACCGTTAACCAAAAAGGGGAATGCTGCTGTAGGTGGAGATTTTAATGATGATCCACTTTGGTTAATTCTTTCAACTACTGAATATATTAAAGAAACAGGAGATTTTTCATTGTTAGATGAACTGGTGCCTTTCGATAATGATGCATCAAGAGCAAAACCACATTTTGATCATTTAACAGCATCGTTTTACCACGTTGTAAATAATTTAGGGCCACATAATTTACCTTTAATTGGACGCGCAGATTGGAATGATTGTTTGAATTTGAATTGTTTTTCCGAAGATCCAAATGAATCTTTTCAAACTACAGGAAATAAAAAAGGTGGTACTGCAGAATCTTTAATGATTGCAGGGTTGTTTGTAATGTACGGTAAAGAATACGTGAATTTATGTCATGTTATTGGCAAAACTGAAGAAGCTGATGCGGCAGAAGTCCATGTAAATAATATGATTGAAGCTGTGAAAAAACACGGTTGGGATGGCGAATGGTATTTACGTGCTTATGATTATTACGGTAAAAAAGTAGGTTCTAACGAAAATGAAGAAGGAAAGATATTTATTGAATCTCAAGGTTGGTGTACCATGGCTGAGATTGGTAAAGAAGAAGGCTTGGTTGAAAAATCATTAAACGCAGTAAAAGAACATTTAGATTGTGAGTACGGCATTGTGTTAAACAGTCCAGCGTTTACAAAATATTATATTGAATATGGTGAGATTTCTACATATCCAGCAGGATATAAAGAAAATGGAGGGATCTTTTGTCATAACAATCCTTGGATTATGATTGGTGAAACTATGATTGGAAGAGGAAATGAAGCCTATGATTATTATACAAAAATTGCACCTAGTTTTTTAGAAGAAATTTCTGAATTGCACAAAGTAGAACCTTACGTATACTGTCAAATGATTGCCGGAAAAGAAGCTTTTAAACCAGGGGAAGCTAAAAATTCTTGGTTATCAGGAACGGCTTCTTGGAATTTTTATGCAATTACGCAATACATTTTAGGCGTAAAGCCAGATTATAATGGGCTTTCAATTAATCCTTGTATTCCAAAAGAATGGGATGGATTTGATATGACACGTAAATTTAGAGGAGCAACTTATAATATTGAAGTTGTAAACCCAAACCATAACAGTAAAGGTGTTGCAAAAATTAGTGTGAACGGTAAAGAAATGAATACGCATATTGTTCCAATCCTTGAAGCAGGAAAAGAACACACTATAATAGTTACAATGAAATAAGTAAGTAAGTAAGTAAGTAAGTAAGTAAGTAAGTTGTTTTTTGTTTGGTTAGAGTTTGTTTAAAACTCTCAAAATTTATTTTGAGAGTTTTTTTAATTTATAATGTTTTTTTAATCCCAACAAATTGTTCTCTAAACTCCTTTGGGGTACAATTTTTAGATTTTTTAAATAACCTGTTAAAATTGGCAATATTGTTAAACCCACATTTAAAGCCAATTTCACCAATACTTGAATCGGTTTCTAATAACCAACGCGAAGCAAAACTAATTCGCGTATCATTAATATAAGTGATAAATGTTTTTCCAGTTCGTTTTTTAATAAAGCGATTGAAAGACACCGGGCTCATATTTACCAAGCCTGAAATTTCCTTTAAAGTAATTGTTTTGTCAAAATTCTTTTGAATGTATTCGTATACCTTTTTAATTTTATCGCTATTGTCAAAATCTTCTTTTTCGGAAGCTGAATTAGAAAGCATAATTTGGTTTTCAGATTTTGCCAAATCATCTAAAATTGCGATAAACTCTAAGTAATATTTAATTCCAGAAATTCTAGTTAATGCCATTAAGCGGGGCATCATTTTTATAGTTGTATCCCGTGAAAATAAAATACCATGTTTACCTCTATTAAACATGTCTTTTATCGGTTTAAAAATTCTTCGAGATAAGGTTTTTTCATTCAATAAGTCTTGATGAATATGTGTGGTAATCTCATAAATTTCTTTACAAGTACACTCGTGAAGTTCCCACCCGTGTACTAGGTTTGAACCGACGAATACCAGTTCTAATTCATCAATAGTATCTATATGATCTCCAATAATTCTACGAACTCCTTTTCCTTTGAAGATAAGGTTTAATTCATATTCTGGATGAAAATGTATCGGGAAATCAAAGTCATCTTTTATACGTTCTTCTACCAAAAAGCTGTCTTCAGGTATCAGTCTTGTAATTTCTCTATGAGCGTTATGTATCATATTCTGAATTATAAGGTAGAAAGGTACACAATTAGATAAAAAATACAAACAAATGACGAAATTGTATTAACAATTAATTAACATTATAAGTAATATTGAATTGCGAAGCTTACTGAAAAAAACAGAGTTTAGCGCAAACTAATTATTAATTAAACTAAATATCTATGAAAATTCAAATTTTTAAGAACTTTTTGTTTCTTGGTATATTTATACTATGCTCCTCTGCATACGCACAAAATATAACAGGAACAGTATCGGACATGAATGGTCCTATGCCTGGTGCAAGTATTATTGTTAAAGGCACTTCGAATGGAACTACCAGTGATTTTGATGGTAAATATGCTTTAGACAATATAGCGGAAGATGCTATATTGGTAGTAAGTTATGTGGGGTACGGCTCACGTGAAGTAAATGTTAAAGGAAAATCAATAATTGATGTGTTATTGGTTGAAGAATTAGACGCTTTAGATGAAGTAATCGTTATTGGTTATGGTGTTAAAAAGAAAAGTTTAGTAACAGGAGCTATTGGTAGTTTAGATACTAAACAAATTGAACAATCTCAAAGTCCACGTGTAGAGAATATTCTACAAGGTAGAGTTTCGGGTGTTACCGTAATTTCTTCTTCTGGTGCTCCTGGTTCAGGTGCAAAAGTTAGAATTAGAGGTGCAGGTTCAAACGGTAGTTCAGATCCATTATATATTGTAGATGGAATGAAAGTAAATTCAATGGATAATATTGCTCCTAGTGATATTGCTAATATTGAAGTATTAAAAGATGCCGCTTCTTCTGCTATTTATGGTACTGAAGGTGCAAATGGTGTTGTAATTGTAACTACAAAAATGGGTAAAATAGGAGAGCAAGTAGTTAGTTTTAGTACTAGTTTAGGTTCTCAGTCTATTAATTCGAAAATGGAATTAATGAATGCTAGTCAATTTGTAACCTATATGAATGAAGCTGGGCAATCTCAAGTTGTAGACAATGGTGTTGATACGGATTGGATTGACGAGACATTTAATGATGCATTTGTACAACGTTATAATATTAGCTTTTCTGGAGCTACTGAAAAGCTTTCTTATTACTTATCAGGTTCTTATATAGATCAAGATGGTACTGTAGGAGATGAGAGTAAATATAAAAGATATACAACACGTTTAAATGTTAAAAGTGATGTGAAAGAATGGTTAGAAGTAGGTGCTAATATGACCTATACTAATATTGGAAATTCTCCAATTGCGGAAGATGATTCTTATAGAAGTCCTATTAATAATATGATATTAATAGATCCATTAACTCCAGTAGTGTATACAGGGGCGTTACCTCCACGAGCACAAGATGGTGTTGCAAATGGAACAGCGATGCTTGATCCTTACGGAAATGTTTATGGTTATCCAACATATTCAGATGGTGAGGTTATGAACCCTGTAGGTTCCTCAAACTATTTATATAGAGGTGGAATTGATACCGATAAATTTTTGTTATCAGTGTATGCTAAATTAAAACTGTATGAAGGTTTAAATTTTACATCTAGACTTGGTTACGAAAGATCAAATACATTTGACAATAGATGGACTCCTGCTTATTATGTGAGTTCTGAAGCTCAAAACACACAAGTTTCTTTAAACAATTCAGTAAATAGAAATTCTAGATGGTTGTGGGAGAATTTTGTCGACTATACAAAAAGTTTTGGAGAAAATAATTTTTCTGCTATAGTTGGTTATTCTGCTGAGAAAACTAAAGCACCTTGGTATTATTTACAAGGAGGAGATGTCGCAAATCAATCAGATGAGTTTGCATATTTTGACTATACCAATAGAGATAATGATAAAATTGGAGGAAGTATTTATCAAAAAAGTATGAATTCAGCATTTGGAAGAATTTCTTATGATTATGCTGGTAAATATTTATTTGAAGGATCATTAAGATACGATAGTTCAAGTGTATTCCCTAAAGAAAATAAAGGAGGTTATTTTCCTGCAGTTTCTGGAGGATGGGTAATTTCAAAAGAAGATTTTTGGAATGCTGATGGCGCTGTCGATTACTTTAAATTACGTGCAAGTTGGGGACAAAATGGTTCAGATGCTAACTTAGCAGGAAATGGTGATATTCAAGTTTTTAGAACTGTTGATGGTTCGACTCCTGTTGTTTATCAGGGAATTACAGGTGTAACTCCTGGAGATTTAGCGAATCCTAATTTAGTTTGGGAACGTTCAGAACAAACAGATATTGGTGTTGACTTAAGAGCTTTTGGCGGTAGATTAAACTTTGGAGCAGATTGGTATAGTAAAATTACTCGTGATTTAATTCTTCCTGATGGAAACGTTATGGCACCACCTTCTTTAGGGCAAACAGTAGGAGCAATTAATGGTGGAACAGTATCCAATAAAGGTTTAGAGTTTGAAGCAGGATGGAATGATGAAACGGATAGTGGGTTTAGTTATGCTGTAGGATTTAATATTTCTACATTGAAAAATGAAGTTACTGATGTAATTGTACCTGCACCACTTATTGGAGCAGAATCCCCACAAAATGGAGATGGTATTACAAGATTTGAAGAAGGTTACCCAGTATGGTATTTTTATGGATACGAGACTGCGGGTATCGATTCAGCAACGGGAGCTCCAATATTTGTAGATACGGATGATAATGGCGAAATTAATTCAAATGATAAAACGTACATTGGTTCACCTCAACCAGATTTAATTTACGGAGGAAACATTGCTTTAGCTTACAAAAATTTCGATTTCAACTTAATGTTTCAAGGCGTTTCTGGAAATCAAATTATTGCAGCTTACAACCAACCTTCACGTCCTTTAACAAACAAAGAGGTGAGTTGGTTTGATAATAGATGGACACAGCCAGGAGATGTAGCTTCTATGCCAGGTGCTGCTTATGTAGCTGATGCTTACCAATCAGACTTAGTTGTTGAAGATGGTTCTTATATGAGAATTAAACAATTACAATTAGGATATACTTTTGCTAATGAGTTAGTACAACGAGCACATCTTAAACGTTTAAGATTGTATATATCTATGGATAACTACTTCACGTTTACTAAATATTCAGGTCTAGATCCTGAAGCAGGTAGTTTCGAAGATAATAGTGTTGGTGTTGATAGAGGTTTTTATCCAATCCCTAGAGAAATCATGTTTGGATTGTCAGTAGATTTTTAATAAAAAACATTTAGATAAATATGAAAAAATTAATATATAGTACGATAATTATACTTTTAATAAGTGTATCGTGTAGTGACGATTTTGTAGAAATTCCTCCAGTAGGAGTGTTAGATGCTTCAACCTTTTTTGAAGACGAAGCAAATACTGAACAAGCATTGATAGGTATATATGACCTAATGCAATACAACTATTCAAGAGATTGGACAGCTGCCTATTTTGTAAAAATGTTACCAGGAGATGATGTTATTGCAGGAGGAAGTTCTGCTACAGATCAACCTATGTTAGTTGAAATTAGTGAATATACAGATATTTCAGTTTCTAACCCTGCAATTACAAGTGTTTGGAATTTATATTACCGTACAATTGCATTGGCAAATACAGTGATTGAAAATGTAGAAAAAGGAGACTTATCAAATAAGAAATTTGTGTTAGCTGAAGCTAAATTTATGAGAGCTTGGTGTTATTTTGAATTAACAACAATGTGGGGAGATGTACCTTTACGTTTAATAAACCCAACAGAATTAAATTCTGAAGCTTTTGCAATTCCTAAAAGTACAAGAGCAGAAATTTATACGCAAGTAAAAGCAGATTTAACAGAAGCAATAGCTGGGTTGCCTACAAGAGGGGCAGTAGCTCAAAATTTTAGAGTTTCGGTTGCTACAGCACAAGCCTTAATGGGAAAAGTATTAGTTTTTGAAGAAAATTATACAGAAGCTTTACAATATTTAGAGCCAGTGCTTTCAAATTCAAGCTATTATTTAGCTCCTACTATGGAAGATGTATGGTCTGTAGAAGGTGAATTTGGAAGTGGATCATTATTTGAAATGGGATACATTTCTACCAATGGATACGATTGGGGTAATGTGCAATGGGGAGGAAGAATGGAAAGTAACCTACACGTTCAGTTAATGGGGCCACGTACAGAATTTGATATTACTCCAGTTGGCTTAATAAACGGATGGGGATTCAACTATCCTTCTACAAAAGTAATCAATGCATTTAAAGCTGCTGGACCTGAGGGGCCAAGCACGCGAAGATCAGCAACTATTTTAACGGAACAAGAATTAATAGATGCAGGTGGTTCAGTGAACAAATCAACACCTATATATGGATACGAAGGAGCTATTAGAATTAAATATGCAACACGTACTTCTGATACTAGTCCTGCTGGAATTTTGGAGTTAAACTATACTTCAAATTGGAGATTGTTTAGATTGGCAGAGGTCATGTTTTTAGCTGCAGAAGCGTATAACAAAACAGGAGCTGATGATCAAGCAAGAACTGAATTAAATAAAGTTAGGTTAAGAGCAGAAATCAGCTTATTAGACGATACTGTAACTGGAGATGCTTTATTTGACGCTTTAATGGATGATAAATTCTTAGAGTTTGCGCACGAAGGTCCACGTTTTTGGGATTTAGTTCGTTGGGGAAAAGCGTCTACAGAGTTAGCAGGAACAGGATATTCATCTAAAAATGATTTATTCCCAATTCCTATTACAGAGATTGATTTAAATGCCGCATTAACACCTGCAGATCAAAATCCAGGATACTAATATTTAGAAAATTTGAATATGTTTTAAGTCCTAAAAGCAACGTGTACTAAAAACACGTTGCTTTTTAGCTATAACCAAATTTTATACTTTTAATAGTAGATTTTTATGATACAAAAAAATATTTTTTTATTAGTTGGTCTCGTATTTTTAGTGAGTTGTCAAAAAGAAATTAAACCGGTTGAAAGTAAAAATTTTATAGCCTTAAAAACGGCTTCATCAGGTATTGATTTCAGTAATACTATTACTGAAAACGATTCTTTAAATTATTTCAATTATACATCCATATATTCAGGTGGAGGCGTTTCCGTAGGAGACATTAATAACGATGGGTTAATTGATATTTTTTTTACAGGAAATATGGTTCAAAACAAATTATATTTAAATAAAGGAAATCTTCAATTTGAAGATATTACTGAAAAAGCAAACATTGGAGGAGACGACCGTTGGTACACAGGTACTACTATGGCCGATGTAAATGGTGATGGTTTTTTAGATGTTTATTGTTCGGTTTCAGGAATGTTTGATAACACTGAAAACCAACTTTTCATAAATAACGGTGACGGTACTTTCACCGAAAAGGCACAAGAATACGGTGTGGCTGATAGTGCAAATTCAACACAAGGAACTTTTTTTGATTATGATAATGATGGCGATTTAGATTTGTATGTGGCAAATTATCCAAAATCTAATGTAAACAGTTCTAATTTTGAGTATAAGAATAAAATGCTACGAGTTACTGATGCAGAATCTGATAAATTATATCGGAATGACGGCGATACGTTTACAAATGTTTCAGAAATAGCAGGTGTAAAAAGTTATGGTTTTTCATATGGAGTAGTCACTGCAGATATAAATAACGATGGTTGGCAAGATATTTACATTTCAAGTGATTATAGTATTCCAGATTATTTTTACATCAATAACCAAGATGGAACGTTTAAAGAAGTCGTTAAAGAAGCGACAGCTCAAACTGCGTTCTACGGCATGGGTGTAGATGTTTCAGATTTTAATAACGATGGAAACTTAGATATTTTTCAGGCAGATATGGATGCCAATAATAATCGTCGACAAAAAGCAAATATGGCAAGTATGAATCCACAATTGTTTTGGGAAACCGTATTGTCTGGATTTCACTACCAATACATGCACAATTGTATGCAGTTAAATACAGGTGTTTATTTAAAAGACATTCCACAGTTTTCAAACATTTCAAGATTAACAGGAACGTCATCAACCGATTGGAGTTGGGGACCACTTTTTGCTGATTTTGACAACGATGGAAATAAAGATTTATTCATTACCAATGGTATTAGAAGAGAGGTAAATAACCGAGACTTTTTTAATACCTATTCTAAAAATGATGGCACTAATTTATCTGATTTAGAAAAAAGCTTACTCATTCCTTCTGAAAAAATAGACAATTTTATTTTCAAAAATAAAGGAAACCTTACGTTTGAAAAAGCAAATGAAGCTTGGGGAATTGAACATGAAGGATTCTCTAATGGAGTTGCTTATGCCGATTTAGATAATGATGGAGATTTAGAAATTATCACCAATAATGTGGATGAGGTTGCTTCTGTTTACGAAAATACAAATGCGGATAATAACAATTTTATCACCATTAATTTTGAAGGAACTTCAGCTAATAAATTTGGTTTAGGAAATAGAGTGTATGTAACTACAGAAGGTCAAACTCAACTACAAGAATTAACCTTGTCTCGTGGATTTCAATCTTCAGTAGCACCACAATTACATTTCGGTTTAAACAAAGCTGAAAATATAGATGAATTAAAAGTTGTTTGGAATGATGGAAAAGTTGAAAAATTACAAAATGTAGCCATCAATCAATTGTTAACATTGCAACAAGCAAATGCTGTAGCTGAAACTACTTTAGAAGAAAAGCCAAATACGTTATTTGAAACTACTGAAAATGAAGAATTACCAGTGTTTAAACATGTTGAAAACGTGAATGATGACTTTTTAACGCAGGTTTTAATGCCACATAAGATGTCGCAATTTGGACCAGTTTTAGCAGTTGGAGATTTAAATAATGATGGTTTGGATGATTTTTATGTAGGTGGTTCCTTTGATCATTTAGGAAGTTTGTTTTTTCAAACAACAACTTCTTTTGAATTGCAAGAAATGGAAGCTTTCAAAACAGATAAATACAGTGAAGATATTGGCGCATTAATTTTTGATGCAGACAATGATGGAGATAACGATTTGTATGTGGTAAGCGGAGGTTATGAGTTTGCTCCAGAATCTGATATGTTACAAGATCGCTTGTATTTAAACAACGGAAAAGGACAATTTACAAAGGCAGAGAATGCATTGCCAGTGATGAAAACAAGTGGCTCAAAAGTATGCCATGCCGATTTTGATAACGATGGAAAACAAGATGTATTGGTTTTAGGACGTCAAGTTCCAGGAAAATATCCGTCGCCAGCAAACACTTATTTATTGTTGAATAAAAGCAGCAAAAACGAAGTCAAATTTGAAGATGCTACTGAAAAATTAGCAAAAGAATTTTTCAATTTAGGAATGGCTACAAGTGCTGTAATCACCGATTATAATAATGATGAGCGTTTAGATATTATTATTGTTGGAGAATGGATGCCTATAAAAGTTTTTAAAAATACAGAAAATGGTTTTCAAAATACATCAGAAGAATTGGGTTTAACCGATGCAACTGCCGGATGGTGGTGGAGCATCAAGGAAGGTGATTTTGACAATGATGGAGACATGGATTATATTGTTGGAAACAACGGTTTAAATTACAAGTATCAGGCAAATGATAGTGAAACTTTTGATATTTATGTAAATGATTTCGACCAAAATAATCAAAGTGATATAGTGTTGAGTTATTACAATGAAGGTAAACAATTTCCGGTAAGAGGTCGCTCATGTTCTTCCCAACAAATACCAAGTATTAAATCGAAGTTTAAAAACTACGACAGCTTTTCTGAAGCAACTTTGGTAGATGTTTATTCTAAAGAAAAGTTAGAGAATGCACTGCATTATCAAGTGAAATCATTTGCGAGTATTTATTTAGAAAATAAAGAAACTGAGTTTGTAATTCATCAATTACCAATTGAAGCACAATTGTCAAGTATCAATCAAATTGTGGTAGAAGATTTTAACAATGATGAAAAATTAGATTTTGTAATTGCGGGAAATTTATATGTTTCAGAGATTGAAACCCCAAGAAACGATGGCGGTTTTGGTTATTATTTTGAAGGAAATGGAAACGGAACATTTAACCCAATTCCTCCAGCAAAAAGTGGTTTTTATGCCACTGGAGATGTAAAAGATTTAGGGGAAATTAAAATTAAAAATGAAGATTATATCATTGCTGTTAAAAATGATGATTTCTTACAGTTTATAAAGGTTAATTAGATAAGTGTTTTTTAGAATTTTAAAACACTCAATATTATTTTGGTTGTTTTTTAGTTTAAGTGCCTGTTGTTTATTTTGATGACATTTGGTCAATACAAAAACTGAGATTAAGGTTTTTAACAGCGGTTGTTTTATGAAATTGATTTAAATGATTCGTGTAAATATGCTGTTAAAGTGTAGTTGTTTCCTACCTGTATCGAATACGCTTAATGAGTTAATTTCAGAGGTTTTTTACATTCCTTATTAAGTGTCCATATTCAATAGTGATTATTAGTATGTGTACATTCCTTTTTTTAAAGCTAAAAAAGGCTGTATTTCAAAACAAACAGGGCAGATGTATTAAAATTAGTGCATTAATGATAAAATAGTATAATAATTACTTCATGTGTTGAATTACCTTTGAATAGATACATTAGTCTTAAGCTCCATTTTATAAAATAAACCATGTCTAAAAAAACAGCCATTAAAATTAGTTCATTTCTATTGTTAGTTGCTTTTTTAGTTTGTTTTGGTTAATTGTTTGAATCTCTTAATTGGCAATCTATTTTTTTTAAAACGACCTGAAATGAAAAAGGAGGATATATCAGAACAAATATGGCAATTAGTGTATGTATTTAAATTAAAACATGTGAAATGACAAACAAAATTTCAATTAAAGAAAAAATAGGATATGCTTTAGGTGATGGGGCAGCTAATATTGCGTGGAGAGGTGTCTCGACTTTTTTATTCATTTTCTATACCGATGTTTTTGGTTTAGACCCCGTGTCTGTTGGATTATTAATGTTAGTTGCACGTTCTAGCGATGGTATTAGTGATATTCTTATGGGGGTTATTGGAGATCGTTCCAATTCAAAATACGGTAAATTTAGACCATGGATTTTATGGACGGCAGTACCATTAGCGCTTATTTTATCACTTTTATTTACAGTTCCCGAAATGGGAGAACAAAGTAAAATTGTTTACGCTTATATCACATATATATTATTCACCCTTATTTATACAGCTAATAATATTCCCTATGGAGCGCTTATGGCTGTTATGACTGGAGACGATAAAGAACGCACTAGTCTGGGGTCTTACCGAATGGTTGGTGCTTTTGCTGGTGGTATGTTAGTACAGGGTGCTCTTTTATATTTAGTTGTCTTTTTTGGGAATGTAAATCCGGAAATTAACGTCTACAATATTCCTGATTCTACAAATTATGAAGTCGTTGTTTCTGCACCTTTAAATGTGGAAAGTGCTCGTATAAAATTAGACAAAGGGATTGGTAAATTTGCTTGGGCAGATAATACCGTTTTAAATAATGATGCAACTGCGAGTAAAAGTTTCCAAATGGAAGCTAATAAAGAATATCGTTTTATTGTCACTGATATTGATGACCTAAATGCAGACCGCATAACCATTATTAATCAAAAAGAAGGTTATAGCAAATCAATGTATTTATTGTCGGTGTTTTTGGCCATTTTTATGATTATCACATTCTTAACAACTAAAGAACGAGTTAAAGCGCCTAAAGATCAAAAAAGCGATATTAAAAAGGACTTAAAGCAACTTTTTAGAAATAAACCATGGGCGGTTTTATTAGTAATAGGCTTATTGTTCAATATTTATACGGCTATAAAGCAAGGTATTGTTGTTATCTATTTTGCACATTATTTGCATCAAGAGCTTTTAGCAGCTAGTTTCATGGTGGCATTAACTTTAGCATCTATTGGTGGTGCCATGCTTGTAGCGCCTCTAGGTAAAATATTTGGTAAAAAGAAATTATTTATTTATGCTTTAATTTTTTCAGCTGCAGTTAATTGTTTGTTTGTATTTTGCGGGCCTCAAGATACTACAGCAATTTTTATTATAGGTATTATATCCGAAGCCGCTTCAGCAATGTTTCCAACACTATTATTTGTAATGTTAGGAGATGCAGCCGACTTTTCAGAATGGAAAAATGGACGACGAGCAACAGGTCTAATATATTCTGCTGGATCTCTTGCTACAAAATTTGGAGGAGGTATTGCTGGTGCTATTATTGGTTTTGTACTTTCTTATTTTAATTATAATGGTCAAAATCAAGTAGCCATTGAAGGGGCTATTCCAGGTATGATAATGCTTATGAGTTGGGTACCCGCAATTGTAGCCATTGTTGCCGCTGCGGTCATGATGCTCTATCCGCTTAATAAGAAAAAAATGGATGTGATTACCTCAGATTTAAATATTAAAAGAGCAGCACAATTAAAAGAACACGTTTAAAAAAAAATATAATTATAATGAAAAAATTTCCTGTAGATTTTGTTTGGGGTACAGCGACCTCGTCATATCAGATTGAAGGCGCAACTACTACGGATGGAAAAGGACCATCTATTTGGGATGCTTTTTCGAGTATTCCTGGAAAAATCCAAAATGGAGAAACTGGAGAAATTGCATGTGATCACTACAATAAATATAAAGAAGATATTCAACTTATGAAGAATATGGGTGTAAAGGCCTATAGGTTTTCAATTGCTTGGTCAAGGATTATGCCAACAGGAAAAGAAGCTATTAATGAAAAAGGTATTGCCTTTTATAATAACCTCATAGATGCTTTAATTGAAGCAGATATTACACCTTGGGTTACATTGTATCACTGGGATTTGCCTTTAGCTCTTCAACTGGAAGATGATGGTTGGTTGGGAGATTCTATATCAGATTATTTTGAAGCTTATGCCGATGTATGCTTTGAGCGGTTTGGAGATCGTGTGAAAAATTGGATTACATTAAATGAACCCTGGGTGGTTGCTATTTTAGGATATGGTCAAGGTGCTTTTGCCCCTGGGAGAGTATCTACATCTGCACCTTACTTAGCTGGTCATAATTTAATTTTGGCGCATGGGAAAGCTGTTCAATTATATCGAAATAAATATAGCAGTCAAAATGGTCAAATAGGTATTACTAATAATTGCGATTGGCGTGAGCCACTTACAAATAGTAAGGAAGATAAGGAAGCTGCTGAACGAGCACTTGAGTTTTTCTTAGCATGGTTTGCTGATCCTGTTTATAAAGGCGATTATCCAAAAGTTATGAAAGAACGTTTAGGCGATAGATTACCTGTTTTTTCTGAAGATGAGAAAAATATGCTCAAAGGAAGCTCAGATTTTTTTGGATTGAATCACTACACCACAATGTATGCTTCAAACTCTGATGGAACTATTAAAGAAGGAAGTATTTATGGTAATGGCGGTATTTCTGAAGACCAAGATGTCGATTTATCCTTAGATAAAAGTTGGGACCTTACACTTATGCAATGGGCAGTAGTGCCATGGGGTTGTAAAAAATTATTACATTGGATTAATGATCGCTATGACAGTCCGAATATATATATCACAGAAAATGGTTGTGCTTATGCAGATAAGATTGTTGATGGTGAAGTGAATGATCAAGAGCGCATAGATTTTTATCAAAGTTATTTAAAGGCTTGTAATGAAGCAATTAATGAAGGCGTAAAACTTAAAGGATACTTTGCGTGGTCGTTTATGGATAATTTTGAATGGGCGTTGGGGTATGAGAAAAGATTTGGATTGCACTATGTTGATTTCGAAACATTAGAACGTTTTCCAAAAAAATCTGCGCATTGGTTTAAAGACGTTATGTCTAAGAATAGTGTCGATTTTTTATATTGAAAATTATTTTTGATCAAATAATGATTTTAGTAAAGAAACTTCAAGATTAAAACAATAAACATCTTAAAATGAGAAGAATTAATACAAAAATTAAAATCTAGTAGTAGTTTAAAAAAGGTAAACGGTTTGTCCCACTTTGGATGGGACGAAAGTGAGTAGCAAGAGGGTAACCCGCTGCGCGAGGTTATGTTGTCTTTATTTACCTGTAATTAACTGTAAAATCAATTATTTATATTTTGTTTGAGATTTTAATTTATTAAAAATCTGAATGTTTTTCACGCAAAATGGCTCTGAGTCCAGTAAAATCAACACTAAATTCACGCAAAAATGGATAAAGGACACGAAAAATAACGATTTGCTAACTTGAGTATAAAAATCTCAGTAGCTAAAAAATTCAACAGATATTGTAAGTATATTGGTAAATCAAAATCTATGACGTTAATAATAATGTTAGAATTTTTTGGAAGAAATGAGATGACTCCATTAGATTCTCTAGATTCCAAAATTCAGACTTTGGAAAATGTGTTTAAAATACGAATGAATGGTATGATTGCGATGTTGAAGAACATAAAGAAGCATCAAACCAAACCAACAGTTGAGATGTTGCAGGCACTTATTGAAGAGGCAGAGTTCTCCAGAAAACCAATTATGGAACAGAAGGTGAGATTTGAAGAAAAGCGGAGAATAAAAGAATATTTAAAACTTCAATTTCAAATCAAAACCATAAATGCGTCCTATACTGTTTTTACTTCACGTTTATCTATCTGAATACTATAAAAACAGCACAGGATCCATACGCAGATAAGTTATGGTGATTTGGGGGAGATTAAGTTATTATAAATGATTTAGATGTAATCTTATTTAAGTTTAAAAAGACGTAATTAAATCCAATGCATCATCTGTGTTTTTATGGGTGAAATTGCCTTGGTAACCTATTGTTGTACTAAGATTAGTATGTCTATATAGTTTTTGAAGCATTTGTCGAGACTTTATTCTTATTTTATCTCTACCAAAGGGATAAAATTTTTGATCAACTATTTTCTTACGAATGGCATTATTATTATACAGTAATCGAATTAATACAAAAAGATTCATTATTGAACGTTCTGAAAGTTTTGAGGTCGTTGGTAAGTAAATTTTCATTTTTTTCAGAAGGGATTCATCAATATCTTCAAAAGTAAAATCCTTGCCATTTGAAAATTCTTTTATTCTATTAATCTTACTGTTGTCTGAAATAGCGCGATTATAATTGTTAGCCCTATTAGATCCTCTATATGCTCTTCTGCTAAATCAAAAAAGGATTGAGTCCTTTTATTATTTCTAATAGAATCAATAACCATTTTAGCTGTATATTTTTGTTTTGACGATTCCAGGTTGAAAAGAATGTCTTCTACTTCATCATATTTTTTTCGAATTAGTCTATTGATTTGTTTGTGTTTCGAATGTTTGCTTTTTACTTTTTGGGCATGATCATCCCAATGGTTAGGTTCAATATTTTGGCCTAGGTGATAGTAACTGCGTTTTTAATTTACATTAAGTCGTAAAGCTAATCGATAAATGATTTCTCCCTTAGTATCTTTTTTGCTATGTAAACTGTTTTTAAGGTAGCCATAATTTTCAGTGTTTACTTAAAGGTAATAAAAAAGGGGTAACACATGGGTAACACTTTTTATACTGCCATATAACGTTATATGTTAGTGTAAAAATATTAAACGACTGAAAAAGTGGCTTTTAGTGTTTTTTGCTATTTTTTGATATGCAATTTTTAAGAACTTAGTATCTAGTGCCTCGCGGTGTGGGAGTTCGAGTCTCCCCGCCCGCACAGTAAGAGAAAGCCGACTATTTATAGTTGGCTTTTTTTGTTTAAAATCATCACTTTAAAAAGATATTTAAAGTGATGATTTTAATTTTTTGAATTCATGTTCTAAATATGCTAATTTATTTAAGATTTGGTTGTTTTTAAGTTCTGGTACTCTATAATTAAATACATATCTAATTTCCCAAAGCTCGTTTACCTCAGAGTGATTAATGGTATATTCTTCAATTCCAGAATGATCTGCTCTTAAAGTGAATTTATTTTTACTTGGGTGTATTCTTTTTAAAACAATATCCTTAGACGTTAATAATATACATATGCTAGGATTTTCCAAAGTATCAAAATCTGATTTAGGAATCCATTCGCCAATAACAATATCTTTAGGGAAAAGTCCGCTGTTGTCAGAACTCATTTCTAAATTATCTACAATAAATGCTCTCAACTTTTTGTTTTGCTCTACAGGTAAACTTAAATGGTGTAAATCTTTTATATAGTTTGAGTTCTCCGAATGTTTAATGTAGCTATCTTGATCCTTAGGTGTGATGCAGGGAATTTTAGGGAATTCATTTTTTTCTATATTATGATTGCTTTCTAAATCCCCGTTAAATTTTAAAAGTTCATTAACGGTGAGTTCCTTTGTTAAGATGGCGTCAATAGTAATGCTAAAATAATTAGCAATTTTAATAATGGTCTCAATTTTAGGTTCACTTCTGCCTTCTTCATAAGCACCTAAAGTCCCGCGTTTAAGCTCAAATATATCCGCAAATGCCTGTTGACTAAGTGATTTGATGCTTCTTATTTTTCTTATATTTTTTCCGAATAACGACATTTGTTGCTAATTTTATTTGCATAATTAAAATATTTCATTAACTTAGTCTAACAATATTAGCAAAAAGAATACTTAAATGCTAATGTTTTTAGTTTAAAACCGTTCGAAGGGTCTTTTTAAAACATTTATTAATCAATTAAAACATAACTTTATGGTCATTATAATTATAAGTATTGTCAGTGAGCTAATCAAGATTCTTTAATAAAATCTTAATTGTTTTTTGTAATATTAAACTCTATAACTTTAACGCTAACCCAAATTACCTATGAAAAATCATTTCAATATTACGAGAGATTTTTTACTGGAATTAAATTTTAATATCACCAGAGAAAATCTAGACGATGGTCTTATGGTAATTCAAAAAGAAAATTCTGGAATTAGAAATCTCATTATCGGAGTTGCTCCTCCAATATTAATTATGGAGCAATTTATTTTTAAGATAAACAATCAATCAGAGAAAATTTTTAAAAGCCTCTTACAAAAGAACAGAGATATTGTTCATGGTGCTTTTGTTTTGGACGACTCTGGAGAAAAAGTAATTTACCGAGACACTTTACAAGTAGAAAATATGGATTTAAATGAATTGGAAGGATCTTTAAATTCATTAAGTCTATTAATGAGCGAATACTCAGATAAAATCATTGAATTTTCAAAATATTAAAACATACACTATGAACATCTTTAGACGATTATTTAAAATAGGAGAGGCGGAAACAAATTCTGCAATAAATAAAATGGAAGATCCCATAAAAATGACTGAACAAGGTATTCGGGACATGAAATTGGATCTAGAAAAAAGTCTAGAAGCTTTAGCACAAGTTAAAGCTTTAGCAATACGCGCAACAAATGAAAAAGAAGAATTTCAGAACAAAGTAGATGAGTATCAGAATAAAGCGATAATTATCTTGAAAAAAGGACAATCTAAGGCATTAGACCCTATTGAAGCAGATCGATTAGCAACAGAAGCTTTGGTGCAAAAAGATGCTGCAGAGCAACAGGTATTAAGAGCGAACGAAGAATCTGAAACATTCGATAATAATGTTGCTCTGATGAAAAAAAATATTCAAACTATTAAAGCTAATATTAGTAATTGGGAAAATGAATTAAAAACGTTGAAAGCACGAGTTAAAGTTAGCAACGCAACAAAAAATCTCAATAAACAAATGGCAGAACTGGATAGTACTGGAACGGTCTCTATGTTGGAGCGCATGAAGGAAAAAGTAGCTCAAGAAGAAGCGCTGGCAGAAGCTTATGGAGATATCGCTAACGCCTCTAAATCTATAGATGAAGAAATTGATAAAGCCGCAGATGTTACAAAAGTAAAAGCAGATAATGACCTTGAAAAACTTAAGGAACAGTTGGGAATGAAAACCATTAAAAACGAATAAACCTTGACAGAACTGACTAACATACTTTTTTCTGAAGTTAATGTGGTGCTTAGCACTTTACTGATCATACTTATCTTGTACTGGATCGTTACCATGATTGGGGGCTTAGATTTTGACCCTGATTTTGATATAGATATTGATGCCGACGTAGATGTAGATACTAGTTTAGAAGGCGGTAATATGGATTTTGAAGATCTTTCAAACACAGAAATTAACCAAGAAGATGTTGTAGGAAAAAAACGTTCTCCTTTAAAATGGTGGCAGATATTTTTAATCTATTTTAATTTTGTAGGACTGCCGTTTATGTTCACGTTTACATTTTGGGTTTTTGTTTGGTGGTTTTTAACTACAATAATTACAGCCTCAACCTATACATATGATAATTATATTGGATTTGGAATCATGCTTTTGGCTCTGTTTCCTGCTCTAATCCTGACCAAGGTTTTAACTAGTCCGTTTAAAAGTTTCTTCAAGAATTTAAATAAAGATGGAGATGCTCCAATTGATTATTTAGGAAGAAAAGCAACATTACTATCTTCTATATCTCAAGATAAAATGGGAAATGCAGAGGTGAGAGTTAATGGAGATACAATGTCTATTTATGTTAAATCATTAACAGGAGAATCATTAACATATGGCTCTAATATCCTTATTATAAAAAGATCTGCCGATCATAATTACTATTTAGTACAATCTTATAACGAATAATTAATCTAACTAAAAAATGGAATCAATTTTACCAATCATTGGAATTGGAATAGGTCTTTTACTATTCCTAATCATTGTTTATTTCGCGATAATCGCGATGTTTTATAAAAAAATACCACAAGGTCAGGCTCTAATTAGAACAGGGTTTGGGGGAACAAAAGTAGCAACAGATAAAGGGTTGTATACTGTGCCAGTGTTTCATAAAACAGAAATTATGGATATTTCTGTAAAGAAAATTCAGATTGAAAGAATTGCTCATGAAGGTCTTATCTGTAAAGATAATATGCGTGCAGATATTAAAGTAGCCTTTTTTGTACGTGTAAATAATGATGTTGAATATATTAAAAAAGTAGCCCAAACTATTGGGGTTGATAGAGCTTCTAAAATAGAAACTTTAGAAGATCTTTTTGAAGCAAAATTTTCTGAAGCCCTTAAAACTGTTGGGAAGAAATTTGATTTTATAGAGCTATATGAAGCCAGAAGAGAGTTTCGTGACGAGATTGTAAATATTATAGGAACAGATCTTAATGGGTATACTTTAGAAGATTGTGCGATTGACTTCCTTGAACAAACATCGGTTAAAGAATTGAAACCAGACAACATCTTAGATGCGGAAGGAATCAAGAAAATTACAGAGCTTACTGCTGTTCAAAATATGAAGGCAAACCTTATTAAAAGAGATGAGGAAAAAACAATAAGAAAACAAGATGTTGAAGCTAGAGAGGCTATTTTAGAGTTGGATAAACAGTTAGCAGAAAAAGAAGAGCGACAAAAGCGTGAAATTGCCAATATTGTAGCTAGAGAAGGTGCTGAAATTCTTAAAGTAAATGAAGAAGAGCGCTTAAAATCTGAAAGTGCAAGAATAGCTACAGAAGAAAAAGTTAAAGTTGCTGAAGAAAATATGCAACGTCAAATAATTGTAGCGCTTAAAAATAAGGAGCGAACACATGCAGTAGAAACTGAAAGAGTAGAAAAAGATAGATTATTAGAAGCTACCGAGAGAGAACGAGTAGTGACACTGGCTCAGATTGAAAAAGAAAAAGTAGTAGAAGTAGAAAAGAAAAACATTCAAGATGTAATTCGTGATCGTGTAATGCTTGAGAAAGGTGTGGTAGAAGAGCAAGAGAATATGAAAGATATTCAGGCTTTTAAAACTGCAGATAGAGATAAGCAAGTTAAAATTACTATAGCAGAAGCAAATGCCGAAGAAGCATTAATTAAAACAACAAAAGCAGCAGAAGCTCAGAAACAAGCTGCTAAACAAAAAGCTGAAGAAATTAATATTGAAGCTATGGCCCATAAAGAAGCTAGTGTGAAGCAAGCTGAGGCTCGTAAAATATTAGCAGAAGCACAAGCAAAAGAAGAGGCTACAGTAGGTCTGTCTGAAGCTCAAGTTATGCATGCTAAAGCAGATGCTAATGAGCGTCAAGGTTTAGTCGAAGCTAATATTATTGAGAAAAAAGCAAGAGCAGAAGCAGTAGGAATAGAAGTAAGAGCCGATGCGAAACGTAAAGAAGGATTAGCTGAAGCCGATGTTATTAAAGAAAAAGCAATCGCAGATGCTTCTGGAATAGAAGAGAAAGCAGCAGCAATGAAAAAACTTGATGGTGTAGGTAAAGAGCACGAAGAGTTTAAACTGCGTCTTAATAAGGATCTTCAAGTCGATCTTGCACATATCAATATTCAAAAAGATATTGCAGATGCACAAGCACAAGTTATTAGCGATGCTTTAAAAGCTGCTAAAATCGATATTGTTGGTGGAGAAACGATGTTCTTCGATCAAATTATTGGGCAAATTACTAGAGGTAAAGGTTTCGATAGATTAGTGCAGAATTCTAATAATATCCAGGAAGTTAAAACGGCAATTTTAGGTAGTGATGATGTTAAAGGAAATTTGCTAGAAAAGGTTAAAGATTTTGCGGAGAAATATAATGTGTCTACAGAAGATCTTAAAAACGTGAGTATTGCTAGCTTAATTAGTGATTTGAAAAAGAAATCTAACGATAAAGAAGAGCATACTATGTTAGGGAATTTATTAAACCTGGCAAAAGGGTTAGGGATTTCTAATAGTGACATTTCAAAGTTGAAAAACTAGAATTAATTCATTGAAAACAGACCGGCTATATTAGTCGGCTCTGTTTTTTATAAGGTTAGTTTATTTATAATTTTAATTTAAAATTCAGGATAGGATATAATGAAAAAGGAACCTATAAAGGAAGAACATAATCAAAAACTAGATGTTGGCACTTATGAGGTTATTCAAAACCGACTTCAAAAACAAAAAACTGAATTACAACAACGTCTTAAAAAATTAAACGATGGTAGAAAAGATGTTTTTGGCTCTTTAGAAACTAAACTAATCACTAGCGATCGTATTAATACTGAAAATAACTGTATTGCTAGAGATATAGTTTCTCTTGGTGATACATGTCTATTTGGTTATAATGTGCATTTTGGGTTAAGAACAGAAATTGCTTTAAATGATGTTATGAGCCTTTATAGATTTAAAAATAATAGTTTTGAATCTGTTGCTTTAGATTTACTTGATGATTCCGTTTTTCAATCAGATTTCACTAATCTTTATAAATATTATCGTAATACTATATTTTCTAAGTTCGCTGTAATAGGAAATTATCTTTACATGATTTTTCAATTAAGTGAAAGTGTTACAGATATTAAAGCCTTTAAATGGTTAATAAAAGATGATAAACTTCAGTATGAGGGCGATAGAAGTGATCACGAATATAAATTACCATTACAACATGAATTTAATTGGCAGGAAGTAACTAGAGATATGCATCGTCGAGGTGTGCACGCTCATGTGTCTATTCTAGATCGTGTTTTTGTAGAAACTATTGAAGGTGATTTAACTATTAAAATTGAAGATAATACAGACGATGGAAAAGGTATTTATTCTGAAGAAGTAGAACACCGCGATCAAACTTTAGACGATGGTCAGTATAGATTTGCTAATTTAGGAAACCTGATTATTTTAGATATAAAACCCTTTCAAGAAAGTTCTCGATACTTTGTTTATAACCATAAACTTAAAGAAATTCAGAAAATTGAAAGTATAAAAGAAGCCTGTGTTTTACTTCCAGAAAATCATGGAGTAATTTTTTCAACAGGGTATTATTTGCAAACGGGAGAATATTATATATTCGATAATAGTATTCCAAATGTAAAGTTTCAAGAGAAAATAGCTTCTCCTAATGGAGAAGATTACCTTTATGTCTTTTATTCTGCCAAACAAGGGCTTTATAATTTAATGAGTTATAATGTCATTTCTCAAGAAATACAAACTCCTATTATATGTAATGGATTTACAATTTTAAAAGATGGTGAGTTATGTTATTTTAGGAATGAAAACGAACAAACCAGACACCATGTAATTCAGATTTGGCAAACCCCTTACTTAAAAGATGATTTTATTCCATCTGCACATCAAGACAGTTTGTTATATAAAATCGGGAATAAGGATATTGTAAAAGCTATGGCTGAAGTTCATGGACTTATAAATCTTTTAAATAAAGAAGATAATTATGATGGTTTATATGTAGACCTAGCAAAACGTTCTAAAGATATATTAGATTCTTATTATTGGTTAACTGAAGATGAAACACAAAAATTAAATGAACCTTTAAAGGAGATTAACCAAGCCGCCAATGCAGCAATCGATGAATTTCAGAAGGTTATACAATTAAAGAAAAACGCAGGCGATAAGATTAACGAAATAGAAGTTAAAGCCAATCAGGTTTTTAATAAAATTAAGAGTACAAGTTTTAGAAGTATTAATGATTTTGTAAGCTATTTAACCCAGTTAAGAGCTTTGCGTGGTGAAGCTATTGGTTTAAAAGAAATTCGTTACGTAGATGAAGGTTTTATAACGAGGTTAGAGGAGAATATTGCAGAACAAACAACTCGAATTTCTGAACGTTGTGCGCATTTTTTGTTGGACGATAAAGCTTTGAAGCCTTACGAAGATGCTATTAAGGAAAAAGAGCAAGCTTTAACTAAGGTTAATAAGGTTATTGAGGCAAAGGATTTAGAAGAGCAAGTAAATAAAATTTCTAAAGACTTAGAGCTACTTATAGAAATCGTTTCAAATTTAGAAATCGAAGATACGTCTCACTCCACACGTATTATTAATAATATCTCATTAATTTTTGCTACCATAAACCAGTTAAAAGCAGAAATTAGAAAAAATAGAAAAGCTTTAGGGAGTGAAGAAGCACAGGCCGAGTTTGCAGCACAATTAAAATTAATAGATCAGAGTATTATTAATTATCTTGATATTGCAGATTTGCCTGAAAAATGTGATGATTTTCAAACTAAAATATCCATTCAATTAGAAGAACTTGAAGGGAAGTTTGCCGATTATGAAACGTTTATTGGTTTAATTATAGAAAAAAGAGAAGAGGTTTATAATGCTTTTCAGGCGCGTAAAAATAGTCTTGTAGAAAAGCGTAATAAACGTGCTCTAATGCTACAGAATTCAGCAGAGCGTATTTTAAAAGGTGTACGTAAAAAGGCAGAATCATTTTCTGAATCTTCAGATATTCATGGGTATTTTGCATCAGATATTTTAGTAAATAAGGCTAGGGACATTTCTAAGCAACTTCAGGATATGGATGATAGTGGTAAGGCCGAAGAAATTCAGTCATTACTAAAATCTGCTAAAGAAGATGCTATAAGAAAACTTAAGGATAAAAAGGAATTATACGAAGATGGCGATAATGTTATTCGTTTAGGTAAGCATAAGTTTGGAGTTAATAATCAAGAATTAGATTTAACAATAGTTTATACAGATGGGAGTTTAAAATATCATCTTACGGGTTCCGATTTTTATCAAAAAATTGAAAATGAAATACTTTTAAAATCAGAAGAATTTTGGAACCAGGATTATGTTTCAGAAAACAAAATGGTCTATCGTGGAGGATATTTGGCTTATAAAATCTTCAAAAAGCATCAAGATAAAATATTAGAATATACCGAAGAAGCGTTATTAAAATTGGTTCAGGATGAGAGTAGTAAAGACTATTCCGAAGGCTATGTTAAAGGTGTTCATGATCAGGATGCAGCTAAAATATTATCGACACTTATTCAGAAATATAGAACGTTAGATTTATTAAGATATCATGCCGAGATTAGAGCTTGTGCTCAGTATTTTTGGAATTTCACGAGTAAAGAGCATCAGCAATATCTAAATGAAACTATAAAAGCATCTGGAGAAGTTGTACAGTTTTTTCCTGCCGCTAGAGAATATGCGTTTATTGTAAAGAAATTAGAAGAGTCAATTTTTGAATTTGGAATTCAGACAGGGATTTATGAAACGACTTTAGCAAAGGACGCTGCAGAATATCTTTTTGAAGAACTTCAAATCGATAATGATTTTCAGAAAAGTGGTATAGCAATACAAATTAAAGAGGCTTTTTTAAACACTCTTAAAGATCAAAAAGCAGATATAAAATTTAAAAAGAGCTTAGATAAGTTAGAAGCAAACGAAGCTAAAGTAGCATTAATTAGTCAGTGGGTGAAAGCCTTTTTAGCGAGTGATAATACTGAAGATCTCCAGTTAAAATTGAAGTATGTAAATGAAGTTGTGTGTTTAATTTTATTTGAAGATGAAGCGGTTTTAAATACAAAATTCACATCGCCTTCAGAAAAAATAGAAGGTTTAAGAGGTGAGCATAACACGATTAAAGATGGTGTTTATAGTTTTAATTTTCACGATTTTGTTATTTTACACGAATATTACTTCAAGGAAAAAGTGCCTGCTTTTAATGCTTTTAGAAAAGCAAAACATGATGTTACTATTCAGTTAAAAGAAGATTTAAAATTAGAAGAATTTAAGCCTAGAATATTAAGTTCATTTGTTAGAAATAAATTAATAGATCAAGTTTATTTTCCGCTTTTTGGAGATAACCTAGCAAAACAATTAGGTACAGTTGGAGATTTAAAAAGAACCGATAGAATGGGGTTATTACTCCTTATTTCTCCTCCGGGATATGGTAAAACAACCTTGATGGAATATTTAGCGAATAGGTTAGGTCTAATTTTTATGAAAATAAATGGCCCAGCTATTGGTCATGATGTTACTTCTGTAGATCCTTCTTCGGCTACAAATTCTGCTGCCAGAGAAGAGTTGAAAAAGTTAAACTTAGCTTTTGAAATGGGAAATAATGTGATGTTATATCTTGACGATATTCAGCATTGTAATCCTGAATTTTTGCAAAAATTTATTTCATTATCAGACGGTACTAGGAAAGTAGAAGGTGTTTATAACGGTAAATCTAGAACTTACGATTTACGTGGAAAGAAGTTTTGTGTAGTCATGGCAGGAAATCCATACACAGAAAGTGGCGATAAATTTAGAATTCCAGATATGTTAGCCAATAGAGCAGATATTTATAATCTGGGAGATATTATTGGGGATACAGCGCATTTGTTTAGGCTGAGTCTTATAGAAAATTCATTAACATCTAATCCGGTGTTACAGCAATTAGGAAGTAAGAACTTTGATGATGTGTATAGATTATTAGATCGTATTGAAAATGATAATCAAGAAGCCCAATTAACAGGTAATTATACAAATCAAGAGATTCAAGAATATGTGTCGGTTTTAGAAAAAGTTATTCAGATTAGGAACACCGTGCTTAAAGTTAACGAAACATATATTAAAAGCGCTGCTATGGAGGATGAGTATAGAGTAGAACCATCGTTTAAATTACAGGGGTCTTATCGTGACATGAATAAATTAGTGGCAAAAGTTGTTCCTGTAATGAACGATAAAGAATTGAAGACCTTAGTGCTTTCTCATTATGAAAGTGAATCACAAACGTTGACGTCTTCTGCTGAAGCAAATCTATTAAAATACAAGGAGCTTATCGGAGATCTTTCTGAAAATGAACAAATAAGATGGGAGTCTATTCGAGAAACCTTTCAAAAGAATAATAAGCTTAAAGGTTTTGGAGGTAAGAATGAAATGGCGCAATTACTTGTGCAAATGATGCAATTTACCGAAAACTTAGAAGGTATTAAAGATGTGCTACAAAATGGTTTAAGAAAATAATTTTCTCTCAATTATTTTTTTTTATTTTAGTTTTTAAGAAGTGAAAATTTACCTTAAAATAAGAGAAAGCCGACTATTTATAGTTGGCTTTTTTAGTTTAGTTTCAATAGTGGTGTTTCCTCATTCTATAAACTTTCATGATTTTCTTTAGTTAAGTAACCTCATTTGACTACTTTCGATATTAATTGTTTTTTATAATCAAAAGCTATTTTTGTAATGGCTATTAAATAAATTGTATTTTATAATGTATATATGCTATAGTGATAGAGTATTTATTTGTGATATATAAAATAGTATATGATAGAGCATACTCAAATAAAAGTTAATACCAAGATAGCAGTTAAAAAGACCATTAAAATAGAGCCTTTCGATAGGTCTAAAAGGTATACAAAACCTCATAAACATAATAAATATTTTGAAATTGTATATTTAAGTAAGGGGAGTGGTTCTCATACTATAGATGCCACAGAATACTCTATAGATGTGCCACAATTTTTCTTTGTAAAACGTGAAGAGGTACATCATTGGTCTATAGAAACGGAACCAAAAGGGTATGTCATAATCTTTAAAGATGAGTTTGCTGAGACGACTATAGATACTCAGATAAATTTATTACTATTAGAATTATCTAAATTTAGTAAGTTAGATGTTAAATCTGCTTCCGAACAGGATGTTATTGAAACCTTATTTGAATTATTATGCAATGAGACAAAGTTAAACGGTAATCCAAATGTAGTGGAAGGTTTACTGAAAGCTTTATTGTTTAAAATTACAAGTTTAGATAACACTATTGTAAACGGACTGATGGGCGATGTTTCTGAACAATTTTTATATTATTTAAGTGAAAGCCCGCAAAATAATGTGGCTTTTTATGCCGAAAAATTATGCATCACGCCTCAGTATTTAAATACGATATGCAAGCATGCATTCGGTAAGTCGGCATCAGAAGTCATCGCAACTTATATTAATAAAGAAGCGAAACGATTACTGTTATATACAAGCTTTAATGTTACCGAAATTGCACATCAACTTCATTTCAAGGATGTATCTCATTTTGGAAAATATTTCAAAAAAAATAATAATATAACTCCACTTAATTATCGAAAAGCAGCTGTAAGCAAACGGTTTTAAATTCAAATAGACCATGATTTTAAATGGACTATAATTTATTTTTGAAAAATCTAAAGAGATGTAAAAATGAATTTCAAAAGTTTAATACTGGCCTTTTTTGCTTCCGTATGTTTTCAATATGGGTTTTCACAAGTAACAGGAAATGTTGTTGATTCTAAAGGCGGAAAAGGAATCGATTATGCAACTGTAGCACTTTATAAAGTTAGCGATAGTACATTGGTTACTGGTGTAATTACAGATCAGACAGGAGCTTTTAAAATCAACGGATATAAAAAAGGAAGCTATTATTTGGAAGTCTCTTTTATCGGGTATGATAATACAAAGACCAAGTCTTTCGTTATTTCCAAAAATAATGAATCAATACAGCTAGATACTATTCTGTTACAGGCAAGTTTAGAACGTTTAAACGAAGTTGTTGTGCAAGGGACCACAAGTTATGTGGTTAATAAAGTTGATCGTCAAGTGTTTTCAACTAAAAATTTTCAAAATTCAAAAGGGGGAAATGCTATCGATGTATTGCGAAATTTACCATCGGTTAATGTAAACGGTGTGGGAGAAATCGCTTTACGCGGAAGTACTAGTTTTACACTTTTACTTAACGGTAAACCCGTACAAAGTAGTGCCAGTCAGATTTTATCCCAATTTCCTGCCAATGCCATAGAGCGCGTGGAGGTAATCACAGCCCCATCTGCCAAGTACGATCCGGAAGGGACATCGGGTATTATAAATATCATTACCAAAAAAGGCGCAATTAATGGAGCGTTTACACAAATTAACCTAAAATTAGGATTGCCAAGTATCGAAGATTATGATAATGACGCAGCAGCTGGACGTTATGGGGGCGATTTTACTTACAATTTAAGAAAGGATACATGGAATTTTTCACTAGGAGCTAGTTATCAGCGTAACGATCTTACGGGACGTAGAGAAGGAAATGCAAATACCATTATTAACGATACCATAACTTGGTTTCCTTCCGATGGAGAACGTAGCTATGATGAAACGAATTATTCCGGCCGTGTGAATTTAGATTATACACCAAACGATGCAAATACTTTTACTTTAGGCGTGTATGCTGGAAAACGTTCTAAAGACAGACGAGCAAATATTTTATATTACGATAATCACGCGATTACTCCAGCGGATGGAGGTGAAGAAGACCGTCTTTATACGTTTCAATATATGAATGATAATTTGCGGAATCGAACAAGTGATTTTGTGGTTGCTAGTTTTGATTATGAACATGCGTTTGAAAATGAATCCAATTTATATACATCCTTATTATATGAATATACGTTTTTAGGAGGTCCAACTTTAAATGAAAATTTAGGTTATCCAGATATTACAGAAGTTTTACAAGAAGATTATAATACAAATGATAACCCGTTAAACGGAATTCGTTTTCAGGCAGATTATACTTTTAAGCCTATGGACTTCGGTCAATTGTCTGTAGGATATCAGTTTAGGAATTTAAACCATAAAGGAGATTTTGTTTACGAGCGTAAAGATTTGGATACTGGAGATTTTATTTTAGTTCCTGAATTTTCGAGTGAAGTAGATTTAACAAGGCAAATTAATTCTGTCTATGTGCAGTTAGATAAATCGATAGAAAAATTCGACTTCAGTGCGGGACTAAGATTAGAAAGCATGAATAGAGATCTATACTTAAAGGATAAGGTTGGTAAAATTGATACCACGTATACTTACGATTTTGTAAAATTATATCCATCGGCATCTGTACAATATAAAGTTAAAGAGGGTTTAAAGTTGAAAGCTGCTTACAGCCGTAGAATTGAGCGTACCACTTCTTTTAAAATGAATCCATTTCCGGAACGTGAACATTCTGAAACTTTAGAGCAAGGAGATCCGACCTTAAAACCAGAATTTATAGATTTAGCAGAAGTTGGTGTTTTTAAAGATTTTAAAAGTGGTGCTTCTGTTTATGGAACGTTTTATTATCGCGATGTTAAAAACTTAATTAACCGTGTAAATACAGTGTTTAACGATACTATTTTAAATCGCATTTATTCGAATGTAGGTACGGGGCAATCTATTGGTTTAGAGATAGGTTCAGAGTTTGATATCACTCAAAAATGGAATAATTCCATTGGTGCTAATTTATATAATTTTGCGATTAACGGTGCTTATAATGGATATCCTATAGACGGAACTAGTTTTGTGTATTCGCTAAATATAAATTCTACTTATAATTTCTCAAGCTCAGCTTCATTACAATTTACGTTTAATTATTTGTCCAATCGTGTCACAGCCCAAGGAGAAGACTCTCAATATTACTCCCCAAACCTAGCTTTTAAAAAGGCATTTTTGAATAATCAGTTAATAGCAACTTTGCAATGGCAAAATATAGATATGGGGTTGTTGGATAGCAACGAACAGCGGATATCGACTTGGCAAGAAGGTTCCTTTTATACCACGACTAATTATGTATACGAAGTAGATATGGTCTTTTTAAACCTTTCGTATACCTTCAATAAAAAGAAAAACGAATCCAAGTTTATTGATAGTGAATTTGGTAAGCGCGAATTCTAGAACTCTAATTTAATTTTTGAAGTCTAGTAATTATTTCCTATCTGATGGTAGTACTTCAATAGAAGTCTTATAGATCTAGAGTGTCTACCTTTGATGTGACTATTTATATGAGGTTAAAAATTTTATATCTGACTTATAGTAAAAAAGTATGAAAATAACTTTATATCGTTCAAACAAAAACTAATCTAGGTTTAGGAATAAAAAGATTAATAATCAAGTAGAGTTAGATTAATAGCAAATACAAATTAATTATAAAGCCTCAGGTTCGTTTAGCCTGAGGCTTTATTTTTGTAATATGTTTATTGTTTTAAAATAATTAAGTTTTTTAGAGGGGATTACGGGAAACCGGAAGGAGTTGTTATTTAATAACATCAAATTTGATGGATAATTAAATACATAATAAATATGAAAAAGTCAACCATTTTTTTGCCTCTATTTTTAGGTGCTTTACTAACTATAAGCTGTAGTGATTCTACTTCCGATGAATTTGAAGAGGTTAATGGTAATGTTGAAACGAAATTAATACAATCCGTAATTTTTACTTCTGGTCAGGATTCTAACGAAAATAGAGTTATTAGCCTTAGCTATAATGCAAATGGGACATTAAACACTATAAGTAATGGTGAAGAGTCTAGTATTTTTGTATACGATGATAATCAGTTAACAAACGTTTCTGGAGATGGTGATATTTTAAATGTTGAGAGTTTTTTCGATTCACCTTATGATGCTTTTGAAATTGGTCAAGTTTTAGAATACGATGATAACGGAAATCCTAAAATTATAATGTTTTTTGAAGACGAATATGATTATGAAACTGGAGAATACTGGACAGAGGAATATACAGCCGAAATTAAATACGACAATGCGCCAAATCCATATTATTACACTTTAGATTCGGCTGGTATTATTTCAGCTTTAGATAAGGTTAAATTAAATTTCAGTTTAACACAATCATCAGAAATTATTAAAGCAAAACTTTTATTTCCTTTAAATAATCCGGCACAAATAATTTATAAAAACGAAAAAGGAGAAATTGTACTAACCTTAAATGCGAATTACAGTTATGATGCAGATAATTATCCGAAATCAGCAACCTTAACTTCTATCGATACAAGATATAACGAGACTTCTACTTTAAGTCTTATTTATAATTATGTAAATTAATTTCGATTAAAATCTTGCCTACTTATTTTTTCTCAATATTACCTAAAAAACTGAATTACGAACATTATGTTTTGTAATTCAGTTTTTGTTTATAGAGATACTAATTCAGAGAAAAGTATGTCTTTTTAGAATATTGTATGTTATTTGAACAGTATAAAACCTAAGCAGGTCTTATATCTACCGCTACTTTCATTTTAGTTTTTCCTGCACTAAATACAACACCTTTTAAAGGTGGTACATCGTAATAATCTCTACCCCAAGATACAGTGATGTGTTGGTTCTTAGGGATATGATTGTTTGTAGGGTCAAAATCTACCCAACCAAAAGTAGGAATATAAACAGAAAACCAAGCATGAGACGCATCAGTTCCAACTAATTTTTCTTTCCCGGGTGGTGGTAATGTTTCAATATAACCACTAACATAACGGGCTGGTAATCCTATAGAGCGTACACATGCAATTGCTATTTGAGCAAAATCCTGACACACACCCTTTTTCTCTTTCATAACTTCTTGAATAGGAGTCGCAATAGTACTAAATTCGGAATCGAATTCAAATTCAGTAAAAATACGTTGCATTAACTCGTAAGACGCTTCAAAAACAGAACGGTCTGCTTTAAAAGACGCTTCAGCATATTCCTTTATTTCTTTAGTAATATGAGTTATAAATATAGATTCTAACTTAAATTGATTGACATCAATGAGATCGAGTTTATTCGTTTTTAAAATTTTTAAAGAATCTTCTAAAGAGATAGATTTACCCATTTTAGAAGTTTCAATATCTGGTTGAGATGCATAATCTCTTAATATTGTACTTTTTGCAGTTACTTTTAACTTTTTATGATGTTCTTGAATGGAAAATCTTGTAATTATATTTCCAAAAAAATCTAAACGTTCTGTTATTTCTGAAGGTTCTGGACTTATTTCAAGTTTATATTCTAATATCGTTTGCCCGGGTATTGTTCTGGGCTTTAAAGTCGCAATGTTATGACAAAAGGTTACTCCACTATCGTAGTCGTAACTGGTTGTATGTGATACTTTAAATTCCATAATTAAAAGGGGAAATTTTGATTAACCAATTGTTTTTGCTGGTAAGCATGATTAAAATAAGTGTCTGATACTGCTAGAGACATTTCATGTAATAGGTCGCTCAATTCTGTTAATGCATCATCTAAATTCTGTCTAATAACTGTTTCATCACTTAATTCTAATAGGTCCTTAATTTGTAAACTTCTTATTTTAGAATTTGCTTTCGATATGGCTTTCTGACAATCTGTTATTTTTCCAATGTCTTCAGAGTGTGGTAATCTATCAATATCTTTTTGAATTCTTTCAAGTTGATACGTCAACGATTTTGGATATTCTTTATTTAATAGAATAAGATTAATAACGTTTTCCGTACTTAAATGCGAACGGTAACTGTATCTGTAAATATTTAAACTTTCATGACTGGATAATAAAGCTTCTAAGATTTCATATTGTGGTTGCTTTTTGTGGCTAACAACTAAAAGTGAACGGCATTTAGAAATATTCATGACGGCTTGTTCGCTTTGTAAACCAATAAAATATAGAAGTAAACCTTGTTCAACCATTATGCTTTCTTCAATAAGAGCCATAAAAGCAATAAGTCTTGTAATAATTTTATCTAATAGTTTTATAAGTGACTGAATTGATCTTTTTTCTCCAGGTTCGTCTACAAATGTTTTCCAAATTTTCTGGATGCCATCAAACACACGCCACATATCTTTAGACCATAAATTTCGTAATGTAAAATAGGAATTATTAAAACTAGCAAGTGTCTGTGCAAAACTTCCTGGACGATTATTATCTATAATAATAGATAGAATTTCTTTTAACGGGTTTTCTAATGCCTTTTCTCCTTCTTTACCTGTAAATCCTGGGAATGTTGAGGTAATATGTGTTACAGATTGAAATAAACATAGCAAGCTTTCTGATTGCGTTTTTTGTTTATTGTACTGCTCGTTACTCATTTTGGTTAGCACTGTCCGTAAATAGCGTGCGGTAACTAAAGCTCTTCCTAAATAACGTCCAGACCAATATAAATTTTCAGCGGTATTACTAGGTAAATCGTTAATTCCTGACTGTGAAATTTTAAAAGTACTGTCCCAAGAATAATTTTGAATATTAGTCTGAGGCTCGTCTGTAATAATCCAAAAATCTTTACTTACACCACCACGTTGATTTGATACAAATAATTCTTCGCGCTCTGAAGCAACCCGAACTAAACCACCAGGCATTACAGAATAGCCATCTTCTTTTGCAATCGAGAATGTTCTGCACATCACTTTGCGTGGTTCTAGTTTGTCTTTTACAAAATCAGGAGCTGTAGAAAATAATATTTTCTCTTGAGCTACAAAAACATACGGATTCGAAAGAATGTCTTTTTTTAAACTTTCTAATTGACTTGGTTTTAAAAATTCACAGAAAAAGATGCTTTCTCTGTTAGATCTATCGATACGTTTTAGAACTAAATTCTTTAAGTTTTCTAGAACATAATCACGTTCTTTTTTCTGTCCACACCACCATGAACCTATTTGCGGAAGAATTAAATCTTCTTTAAAAAAGTATTTACAAATGGCATTCAAAAATGGGATAAGTCCGGAGTTTTCTAAAATTCCGCTTCCTATAGGATTAATAATAGTTACTTGTTGTTCTCTTACAGCATCAAGAAGGCCTGCGACTCCCAAATAAGAATCTTCACGAAGCTCTAATGGATCCATAAAAACATCGTCTACACGTCTTAAAATAACATCGACTTGTTTAAGTTCTTTTAAAGACTTCATCCAAACTTTTCCACTTCTAACGACTAAGTCATTTCCAGCAACTAAAGGGTAACCTAAAAATGAAGACATGTAAGCATGCTCGAAATAGGTTTCATTTAATGGGCCAGGAGTAAGGATAACAATAGTTGGATTCTCTTTGTTTTGAGGTGCCGCGTCTATTAGCATTTTATTAAAATCTGCAAAAAACGACGATGGCGGTTTTACATTAATATCTTTAAAGATATCTGGTAAAATACGGCTTGTTGCATAACGGTTTTCTAACGCATAACCCATACCCGAAGGTGCTTGAGTTCTATCGTTAACCACCCACATTTGGCCATCTGGACCGCGTGCTAAATCTACAGTATGAATTAATAAATTTTTGGCTGTCGAATACTTAATTTGATCGCATTGTCTTAAAAAACCGCGATGCGCATATATTACTTCTTGCGGTAAAATGCCGTTTTTAATAAGTTCACGCTTGCCATAAATATCCTTTAACGTCAGGTTTAATAATTCCGAACGCTGTTGTATACCTTTTTCTATAGTAGCCCATTCTTTTTGATGAATAAGAAAGGGCACTATATTTAATTTCCAAGAACGGTGCATCCCTTTAGGGTCGTTATAAACATTATAGGTTACACCGTTTTCGTCCATTAACCAATCCATCTCATCTTGTTTTGAGATCATGGTTTTAGTGCCTGCTTGAGTAAGATTACTCAATAATTTTTCCCAATTGGGATTAATAGACATATTTGATTTAAGAACTTCGTCGTAATTCTTTGAGTTTGAAAAATAGTTTTCAAACAAGGTGTTTTTATCAATCGGCATTAATCGTTTATTTTTTTCTTAAATCTAAAGTATAAGGAAATTCGAAATTAATAGGTTGTTCTTGATATTTATATTTTCTAGAACTGCCGTGAATTTCGACATTTCTACTTGAATTATTGTCGTCTTGTTCAATTTTTTCCACTTCAAAAATTTCACCTTGAGTATGTCCTATATCCCAGAAACGGTTAATTCGCCTAGACTCAGCCTCATAACTGTTTATTGGATAGGTTTCGTAAGATCGTCCTCCTGGATGTGCAACAAAATATGTACAACCTCCAATGGCACGTCTATTCCAAGTGTCAATAATATCGAAAACCAAAGGGGTATCTACGTCAATTGTTGGATGTAAAGAAGAATGCGGATTCCATGCTTTATATCTAATACTGGCAACAAATTCGCCTTTTACACCTGTATTATTTAAGTTAATTTTCACACCATTACAGGTTAAAACATAACGTTCTTCAGTAAAATGTGTTACTTTAACTTGAATACGCTCTACAGAAGAATCTACATATCTAGCAGTTCCACCACCAGTCATTTCTTCACCTAATACATTCCAAGGTTCGATAGCAGCACGTAATTCTAAATTAATATTATTTATTTCAACCATTCCATGAAGCGGAAATCTAAATTCGAAGAACGGATTAAACCAGTCTTCTTTAAATTTATATCCAGCCTTGTTAAGTTGCGTAACAATGTCTTTTATATCTTCTCTAACGTAATGTTCTGTTAAGAATTTATCGTGTAATTCTGTTCCCCAACGTACTAAATCGTGCTCGTAAGGTTTCTTCCAGAACCAAGCAACAAGTGTTCGTACTAACAAGTTTTGCATTAAACTCATTTGTGGATGCGGAGGCATATCAAAAGCACGTAGCTCTAAAATACCTAATCGTCCAGTAGATGAATCTGGTGAGTATAACTTATCGATACAGAATTCTGCACGGTGCGTGTTTCCTGTTAAATCGGTTAATAAGTGACGGAATAATCTGTCTGTTAACCAAAAGGGCACTTTTCCACTTTTCGGAATTTGACTGAACGCAATTTCAAGTTCGTATAGGTTTTCCATACGCGCTTCATCTATACGTGGCGCCTGACTTGTGGCTCCAATAAATGCTCCAGAAAACAAGTATGAAAGTCCTGGATGATGTTGCCAAAAGGTTAGCAAACTTCGTAATAAACTTGGTTTACGTAACAACGGACTGTCTTTAGGTGTAATACCTCCCAAAGTAACATGGTTTCCACCACCAGTTCCGGTGTGTTTTCCATCTAACATGAATTTTTCTGTACCCAAACGCGACTCTTTAGCTAGTCTGTATAGGGTTAAGGTGTTGTCTGTAAGTTCTTTCCAGTTTTTTGCCGGCTGCACGTTTACTTCAATTACACCTGGGTCTGGAGTAATTTTCATCGATTCCAAACGGGTGTCATGTGGTGCATCGTAACCTTCTAAAACAACGGGTATCTTAAGTTCTTTTGCTGTTGCTTCTATAGAAGATACTAAATCCAAAAAGATTTCTGCAGTATCTAAAGGAGGGAAAAATAAATGCATTTTTCCATCTCTAACTTCGGCACATAAACCTGTACGTATAAAATAGTTATTTGTGTCTTCGGAAATGCCATGTTCATTAACGTTTTTTGAACGTCTTAAAACAATATTTTTATAACTCGGTAATTTTTTCTTTTTTGTAAAATTATCAGGTTCTTGCTTCGGGAAATCACCAAACTCAGGGTCTCTAAGTAAAGAGTCTAAAGGTAATCTTAGACCGATAGGAGAATTTCCTGGAATTAAGAATAAATGATTACGTCTAAAACTCCAAGTGTTAGAGTGCCATGTGTCTGATGTGTTATTTAATGGTAACACATGTCCGATGGCTTTAGATTTTCCGTCTTTTAGGATTTGTTTTAATTTGTCTTTAACTAATAAAGCACCGTCATCTACTGTAGGATCTACATCTACAGGTAATTTTCCTTCTTCCCACATAAAGTAAAACGCATCTTCGTATGCAGGAATGATATATTCGTCGGTGATGTCTAATTTCCGGCTTAACGTTTTTAAGAATAATTCTGAAGCATTTTCAGGAAGGACTGGATTGTTTGAAAATAGAGCTAATAATTTCTTATTATGCCATATTTTCTTACCGTCTTTTCTCCAACATAGTTCTATTTGCCAGCGTGGTAACGGTTCTCCTGGATACCATTTTCCTTGCGCTTGATGTAATACACTACCGTTATCGTATTCGTCGTATAATTTTGCGGCTAAATTTTTTGCAAGTTCACGTTTGTGAGGACCATCGGCAGCTGTGTTCCATTCTTCACCTTCCATATCGTCTATAGATACAAATGTAGGTTCACCACCCATGGTTAATCTTACATCGCCTTTTTCTAATTCTTTTTCAACTTTAAAACCAAGTTTGTATATGGCATTCCATTGCTCTTCTGTATAGGGTTTGGTTACACGTGGAGATTCAAAAATACGTTTAACAGAATTTTCAAATTCAAATGTGGTTTCACAAATATCTGTCATTCCGCTTACTGGAGCTGCACTTTCAAAAGAAGGCGTACAAGCTAGAGGGATATGCCCTTCACCACACAATAAACCAGAGGTAGCATCGAAACCAATCCAACCAGCACCAGGAAGATAAACTTCGGCCCAAGCGTGTAAATCTGTAAAATCTTCTTCAGGGCCAGAAGGACCATCTAACGATTTTTCATCAGATTTTAATTGAACAATATATCCTGAAACAAATCGTGCTCCAAATCCTAAATGACGTAAAGCCTGTACAAATAGCCAAGCGTAATCACGACAAGATCCCGTTCTGTGATCTAGTGTTTCTTCGCAAGATTGTACACCCGGATCCATCCGGATGTTATATTTTAAATATTCATAAACTTTCTGATTGATGTCAATTAGAAAATAAATGGTCTTTCTAGGAGTCATATCAATAGTCTGAATGAAATCTAGTAAAAGCGGACCTCTTTCTGTAATTTCTAAATAGGGTAGAAGCTCTTTTCTTATGGTGTCTGTGTACGTAAACGGGAATTCTTCAGCACTTTCTTCAACAAAGAAATCAAATGGATTTATGGTTTTTAAATCAGCAATAATTTCTACTTCTACAGTTAATTCTCTCGTTTTTTCCGGGAAAATTAATCGTGCCATATAATTCCCAAAAGGGTCCTGTTGCCAATTAAAAAATTGTTCTTCTGGTGTGATTTTAATAGAATATGCTTCTATTGGAGTTCGACTATGAGGTGCAGGACGTAATCTAAAAATGTGGGGAGATAACGATACTAATCTGTCGTACTTGTATTTCGTTTTGTGAGTAATTACTATTTTTAAAGCCATAAATAATCCAGTTAAAGACATTACAATTTAGGTGATTTTTACACGATAAATAAGTGAACGGTGAAAAAAAAGCTAAAGATTGTAAATTGTATTTTTTTTTGTATTTTAAAATGTTGTTTCAATAATTTTTATGTGTTTTTTTAAAACAATAAATAATTTAAAGAAAGTGTAGTGTGTAATAGTTAGGTGTTTTTGTTAAAAATACGTTTTTTTATTAAGTGTGATGCTATATAATTAGATGATTGTTTAACAATTTAAACACCTTTATCTTGATATTGGAATAAATAAGTAATTAGGTACTAAGGATTATTTAATACTGATTATTTTAAATTGATTGTATGCCTAAATTGAGTAACCAAAAAGACTACTCTGTAAAATAAAAAATGTCCGATTTAATTATTTTATTGGTGCTCGTTGCTGCTGTTATTTTTAGCTTGTTTTATGGGATCGATTTGGGCTAAAGAAAGATGTTGGCTTAAAATTAATGATATCTGGAATTGGTGTTTTTGTTCTTATTTTTGTTTCAAGATTATCATTATAGGAAATGCATCTTAACGATAAAGGAATAACACTAAAACGCCATAATTTTGTTTTTAAAAAGGAACCCGTAATAGTATCTTTTCTAGATGTTTAAATCGTTACTTTTTATCAAGGATTTAGAACAGATCCTAAAATGCAAATAAAACACATGCAGGAGTAGTTTTTAATGTACTATTATTTGAAAAACAACTGCGTTGGCTTTTGTTTTTAAGTAGTTTAAGGATATTGGCGTTAGGGTTTATTTGAATTGTAATAAATAGGAAAAAGAAAAATTTAGAAAAAATAATAGTTTCACTAAGTATACTTTGACTGATTTTTAAAACTCTTTTTCAACCAATTGTTTCGGTTTTTTTGAAGGATCTTCTATGATTTCAAAGTCGATTACACCTAAAACTAATTCTTCTTCTGTTAAAACTTCAACTCTCCAAAGCCCAGCTTTCACGTTATTTTTATAACTATATCCACGGTAGCCATCATTGCGTCCTCCTGTAATATTAAAGCTAATATTGTCGGCAATCATCCATTCGTCTAAAGTAGTATTATACCATTCCCATCTGTGAATAACCGATTTTTTTAATTCCGTAGGGGCAAAGATTGAAGAGAAAATATAGACTGGTTCGTTGGCGTTCCTGATAAATACTGAGTGATAATCTCTCCAAAATATAAACTCTCTTTTTTGTTCGTAAGTCACTATATATTTATTATTATCTACTTTAATATCATAAGCTACGATACCTGTTTGTAAGGCCAAAGGCACTGGGGGGATGAGTTTAAAATAATAAAACACATTAATTGTAAGGTAAATAGAAAGGATAATACTTGTTAATTTTCCTAAATGAATTTCTGCACGTGTACTCGGACTTTTAATATAAATAATAGTAATTAATGTTAAGGTACATGCTAAACTTACCGCTCCGGAAATTAGAAAAATTGTGGGATTCATGTCTCTAATAAATACAGGAATCATGAATGTGAAAAAGGTAAAACTTATAAAATAATAAATACTAAACTGTAAATATTTATTTGAAATTCGTTTTTTAAGGAATTCGTTAGCGAATAGTAAAGTGACTAATATAATGAAAAATGATGCGGTTTTAGATAAGGACACACTTCTAGAAAAGTACACCACATAAGCGCTAGAAAGTCCTCCGAAAAAGAACTGAATGGCCAGTGGAAAGTAGTCTTCAAAGCGTTCTAGAAACGTGTTTTTCCATTTGCCGTCATCAGCTAAATTATATAAATATAATGTGATGCTTAATGATGTCATATGTAAGCAAAGTATGGTTAAATCATAAACTCTGTCTATGCGACCAAGTGTAAGCGTATCGAATATAAACCCACCAATAAAGAATAAAATTGGCGCATATTTTTGATGTTTTCGAATAAATTTATGTAGACCACTATCTCTAAACATAACTAAGCTGTGTTTCAAGTTTTACCTAAGGAAGACGCAAATATAATCGAAAAATAAGGCAAGACTTTTTCTCTTTTTATTTTTTATCATTATTGGTCTTTACTGATTTTATAAAATAGAGATTTTTGCTTTAGGAGCTCAAGATCATCTTCAAATGAAAGCTTTTGTTTTGCGCGATTAAAAGCCGTTTCAGAATTTAATTTTGATTCACTTTGTATTTCAGAATGACTTAGGGTTGCTAAAGATGAGTATGCTTTTTGCAACCGAAGCATAACTTCGATATTGTTAGCACCGTCTCTAGAAATGGGTCTAAATGCACTTTCAAAGAATTGTGAAATGCGTAATTCTGGTACTTCAATACGGTCATAACATTTTGAATTGTCTTCTTCGTTAGTCTCCTGGTTATTCCATAAGAAAAATAAGCGCACTTGACTTCCTATAATTTGGATAGCAGTTCCAGGATCGTTTATCCCAGGAGATAGTGCACGACTCGCAATTTCTGATAATGCAATTAATCCAAAACGGGGGTCTTCATCAAAAAGGCGGTTGCTACCAATATGAATGGCATCATTAATTTTTTCTGATATCTTTTTTGTGTCTAAACCTTGTAGTGTGGACAAATAAACCAACGGAAATCCGGAATATACATACTTTCCTGCTAACGCATTTAATTGTATAGTAATGTGTGACTCTTCGGCAAGTTCTTGTAAAGATTGCATATCGATATATTGGATATAACCAATTTTGGTGGGAGAAATAAAGACGTCTTTATTAATTGTATTAGAAATGGGAATACCTTTTAAAAGCGGATATTTAATATATTTTTCTAAAGATTTATGAGCTACATTTTCAACTTGACGTATAGTGTGTTCTAATCGTCCTAATCTCGAAATTCTATCTACCCAGCGTAAAAAAGTTAGAATTACTAAAGTGAAAAATAACAAGGTTAAAACAAAAAGTACAAATCTGCCTGCAACGGCGTAATACCCATTTTGTAAGGCAATTGTGGCTACAATACTAAAAATAAATGCACCAATAAACATGGATAATGCATTCTTAGACGCATCATCTGTTACCACAATTTTAAAAGATCTTGGCGTAGCCGTACTGCTCGCGGCACTAAATGCCGATATCATAGAAGACACCGCAAAAATAGCAATGACTAACATACTAGACGAAATAGTGGTTAATAAACCAGTAACAGACTCGGTTTTTATGTTTGGAACAAATTCTTTTAACCCCGTGCCATCTGCAAGATGTGCCAAAAGAGCGCCAATAATCGAAATAAAACAAAAAATTAGCGGTCTAAACCATAACTGCTCACGAAGTCTAATGAGGTAAATTAATAAAGACTTTTTCATCAGTGAATACTTTTTTATAGAATATTTGTTTTAAAGGGTGGTCATTTTTGTATTCATTAATATACAATTATTTTTTATTGAAAACTACAGTTTCAATATTGCTTAAAAGCACAAATACCATTGTACTGTCTGTTTTTTTTCTGTAATGAAAATTAGTGCTTCCAGTTGTTCTGTTAATTGTAAATTTGTAATCAGTATCTGTAACGACTTCATTTTCGATCCTGATTGTCCCATAAGATCCTTCAATTGCAGAGGCAAGACAAGCTTCTACATTTAGAATAATTGTACAGAAGTTATCTGTTGTGAACTTTACATTCGCTTCGTCGGCATTATCTGCGTCCCAAGTACCTTGAATCCAGTTTGGTGGGTTAAATACCTGTTCTTGACTGTCGTCTGAAGAGTCACAGGCGAAAAAGGTGGTAATAACGATTAATAGAATAAATTTTTTCATGGCAGTGTTTTTTTGCAATTTACAACTTTATAGTTTTTAATCTAAAACAATAAAAGCTTCAGAGATTGTCTGAAGCTTTTATTATTTATAATATCGAGTTTGTTTAATGTTTAGTATAGATGTCTAGTGTTTCCCCATCTTCTCCAACAGAAGCTATCTGTGTTTCCGATAGTTTTCTAAAATAGAAGTATTTATCTTTTTCTACACCAGGTTCCCCTAAGTATACTACTACAAAGGTATAATCGTTATCTGTACTTTGTTGGTTGTCTACAGTTATAGTGTCATCAGCTTGTGCAATTAACGCTTTATAACATGTTTGATTTGCATTGGTAATCGTACAAAAATCATCTGAAGTGAATTTTACACCTTCTATACTCAATTCGGCAGTATACCAAGATCCTTGAATCCATGACGGTGGGTTAAATGAATAATTAACATTTCCATCATCATCTGAATTACATGAAAAACAGATCACGGCTACAAGTAAAATAAGTATTTGTTTCATAAAAGTTGTTATTTTTTGTGCAATTTACAAATTTTACAGATGCTGAATCAATCGTGTCTTAAATATTATTAAATGCTCATTTTTTTCATTGATAAAAAGATTCTTCGACTTCGCTCTGAATAAACCAAGCCAAAAAAATCTAGGCTTACGAACTTTTATCTAAATTTTTCGTTCACAATCTAAATTTAAAGAATTCGCAACTGAAATTCAGATAAGTAGTTACATTCGTTTAGCTCAAACAGCTTTAAATTTTACGATACTTTCTCTTCAAATTTTACGATAAATTTTCTATAGGCCATTCAAAAAAACAAAATTCAACTTATATAGAAAAAGTACCTCCTTAAGTACAAGTAATTCTATAAAGTTAACATCGGTATATCTTTTTTGAAAAAGAGACCAATCGTTAGGAAGCTATTGATGCTGAATTATAAAAAATAGTCACAGACATTATTTTAGATTACACATTGTAAACTAAAAGTAAGTGGGTTCTCAACTTTTTATTTATGTTAAAGGGTTGATTAATAGCTTTTTTAATAGGTCTAAATCTATCTTTGAATGATTTGCAGAAAGCATAATTCTGCTTAAAACATCATTAGGTGTCGGATACTTAAAATGTGTAATTGCTATATTTTTATTCAATAAATAGTTGTAAAAACCAGGTTTTAAATTATAGATATTAGGATAATTAGGATTGAAAAGGAAAGTCTCATCAAGGTTTAAATCCTCAAAAAAATAGAGCAGATTATTTTTAAGTTTGTCCTTTTGTTCTTTGTAAATAGCTTGAGATTGTAAATACGCTTCCAGATAAGCTGGACTCATTCCAGAGGCTGTTGTAAAGATAGTCGTTTCTTTTATTGCGTTAATAAAGGATGCATTTCCTGCGATAATACCACCTGGTAAACCCATTGCTTTCCCCAATGAAGCAACCATTATTTTTTTAGCAATAAGTGATTTTGGAATGCTGCTAAAAATACCCATTCCAGATTCTCCAGTAATACCAATACTGTGCGATTCGTCTACAAGGAGTGTGATATTTTTTTGTTTTGGTATGCTTTTAAGAAAACTGAAATTTACCACAGTTACACTTGCTGTTGGAATGGCATCTACAGAAATAACAATATTTTCAATAGTATCTGTTAGTAATGTTGGATGTAATTTAGTGTTTATAAATAGGGGTAAGCTGTTCGGTGCTAAAATGGCAGGATGTGTATTTGGATAATGATAAAATTTAGAATTCGACTGTGCTAAAAAATCTATTGTCAGCTTTCCTGCTAACATTCCTGAAGAGACTGTAACACAGGCTTCCGTTTTTAATTGTGACGATAAAAGCATCTCGGCATCATTAAAAATGGATAATTTTACGTTTGCATGACGAGAACTTCCGTAAGCCGTTCCCCATTTTTTTATACCATTTATAACTGCATCTTGAAAAGCAGGTAGTGTTGCTAATCCTAAATAAGAAGTACTTCCAAAATAGGACATACTTTTAGTTTTTAAAAATAGTTTTGCATTAGGTGCCTTAATAACTTCCATTAAAGTAAAGCTACTCCAGTGCCATTTAAATCGCTATAATGTGTCACACCATCTTTAATGGTTATTCCTGTAGCAATATCTTTCGCTAATAGCATCGCACCATCCATATCTACATAATCTAGTAGAGGTAAAAGGTGAGCAACTGCCGAAATACCAACAGAAGATTCCGTCATACAACCTACCATCGTTTTCATGCCTAATTGTCTTGCTTCTATAAGCATATTGCGTGCAGGTGTTAAGCCGCCACATTTTACAAGTTTAACATTTACACCATGAAAATGGTTATGGCACTTCGCGATATCTTCACTGACTTGGCAACTTTCGTCTGCTATTATTGGTAACGCAGAGTCTTGAAACAGTTTTTTATGTCCGTCCCAATTATCGGCTTTTAAAGGTTGTTCTAGAAATTCGACACCTAGAGTTTTCAAAGCAATGGCATTTTTTAGAGTTTCATCTACGTTCCAACCGCAATTAGCATCAATCCTGAAAATGGCATTTGTGTGTTTTCGTAATTCGGTAACTATTTTAATATCTTCGTTCGTGCCTAATTTAATTTTATAAATAGGCCATGGGAGTTCTTTCATTTTGACTACCATTTTTTCAACGGTATCTATTCCAATCGTGTAATCTGTTATCGGGTTATTTGAGATGTCGTATCCCCAAAGTTCGTATAGTTTTTTATGCTGTTTTCTTGCGTATAAGTCGTTAAAAGCAAGGTCTAATGCGCAAAGTGCAAACATATTGTGTTTTAAAAGCGGATACATCTTGGCATAGAACGCTTCAGGTGTTTCATTGGTTGTCGCTTCAATAATAGGTTTAAGCTTCAGTAATTCGCTTGTCATTATTGGAACGGTAATATTGTAATATGGGTTAGAAGTTGCTTCACCATAACCCGAAAAACCGTTGTCTTCTAAAATAACTATTAAACTAGGTTGTACATCTATAGATTCTCTAGAAATTGTAAACGTGTGTTTTAATTCAAGAATATAGTCTTTTAAAATAAGTTTCATACACTAAGAAATTGTTGTTCAAAAATACGGAATAATCTGTTTTATAGTCTCTAAATGATAGCTTATATTAATTGAATTCACTTACGTATTAAATACAAAAAAGCGCCTTACAAATAACTTTTGTAAGGCGCTGATTAAAAGTGAAATGTTAGGGTTTAAATTTTCATAAGTTTCGAAGTGTTTTGTTGTCCTTCTGAATTGATTATTCTAATAATATATAATCCAGATTTAAGATTCGAAACATTAAAAGAGGAGTCTGAATTAAAGTTTCCTTTATATTGTTTTACTTCTTTTCCTGTAATATCGAAAATGCTAACGCTTGTAACTGCAGCATTAATTTTAAAGCTGTTTTGTGTAGGATTTGGGAAAATAGCAAAAGGCTTAGCTAAAGCAGCATCGTTAACACTTAAACTTTGTGGTACATTATTTCCGTAGATTTTAAATGTTCCAGGTTGTAATGTAATCGCGTTTGTTGCCGAAATAGAAGTGTTTCCTGATTCGTCCATTAAGTCGTACCAAGTTCCGTTGCTCGGGAAATTAGGATCCACGGTTTGAGTAGTGGTTTCAAAATTTGAAATAATAACCACTTCGCTTAATTCTGTTGAAGCTAAAGTCGAGTTCCAAACATGAATTCTAGGTGTTAAATTCCCTGAAGTAATCGTATAATCGCCTTCAAAAACATCCTCATTAACTTTTAAAAGATTTAATCTAGACCACGTATCGTATACGGCTTTTCTGTTTTCATTTCCTAACCAATTATTTTCCCATTGTGGCTGAGGTTTTGTGCTTAGTTTACAAGAATCGTCTGCAGAAACAGAGCCATCTGTACATGTAAAAATAGAATTATCCATTCCTAAATCGCCAAAGTGCCAAACCATTTTCGGACCAGGAATTGTTAGGGTAATTGCTCCTAAAGCTTCCATTCTTTTTAAGGATGTATTTAGATCTTTTACATTGTAAGATCCAGAAGACGCACCATATTGAACGTTTTTATACATTAAACGTTCTTCGTCATGACTTTCTGCATAACCTACCAAACGCTTTCCTGTAAAACCATGAGATTTATATCCCATTCTGTCAATGTTAGTGTCAGAATCATATCCCATTGTTAATTGGTTGTAAGGATCTGTCATTTTTCCCCACATCATGATGCCTTTGCCTTCGTCAATTTTATAATTGGCCCATTGTTGCTCTTCGTTATCCTGACCTAAATGTTCGAAAATAACGTAATGTGAAGCATCTAAACTCCAAGAGTAATCAGCATATTTTTTTAGAACATCTACACGATCTTGTTGGTAATTATTTGTGCAAGTATCGTCGCTAGGGGAGCAGTTTTGAGTAAAACCTTTAGTTAAGTCCCAACGGAATCCATCTATATTAAATTCGGTTACCCAATGATTCACCACGCGTTCTACATAATATTGAGTGCGTTCTTGCTGATGGTTAAAATCCATACCTACATTGTAGCTGTGTTTTGCTTCTTCATTAAAATATGGACTTTCAGAACTTGGGTCTCCCCAACCATCGCCATCGGCATCTTTCATCCACATACGTACCATAGGATTTCTTCCGTAAGCGTGATTTAAAGCAATATCTAAGATCACTGCAATTCCATTTTCATGACACAAATCAATAAATTCTTTCATCTTATCTTCAGTGCCATAAAATTTATCTAAAGCCATATGAAAAGCGGTATTGTAACCCCAACTTTCATTGCCTTCAAATTCCATGATTGGCATCAATTCAATGGCATTAATATTTAAGTTTTTGAAGTAATCGATACGATCAATTAAGTCTTGAATATTTCTATCTTCATCGAAATCACGGATTAAAACTTCATAAATTACTAAGTCTTCTTTTTTAGGTTTTTCAAAGTTTGTCACGTTCCAATTGTAATCACTTTTACCTGTTTCAAGTACGGTAACTTCACGTTCTTGACCTGTAGGATATGCTGGTAAATTAGGATAAGTTTCCGAAGATATTCCTGAATCGTCGAATGGTGATAATACTAAAGTAGAAAACGGATCGGCAGTTTTTACCATGACAGGTGAATTGGCGATTGGCGTTTCATCTACGACCCAATATTGATACGTCTCTGTTTTTTGAGATGTTAATCCCGTTAATTCTAACCAGAATTTTCCTGAACTTGTATCTTTTTTCATTGCATAAGCAGAAGAAGGTTCCCAATTATTGAAACTTCCAGCAACGTATACAAAATCTTTTAAAGGCGCGTCTAAAACTAACGTGGCTTTTGAAGCATCGCTAGAATTGTAATTAATTCCGTTTTCTAATCCGCTTGGCATGGTTTGAGACATAGTTCCTGGATTAATTAAAACGGAGAAAGATTTACTAAGCGTTTCAGATCCTTGATTTACAGTTAAAATATAGTTTTGGTTTGTAGTGATATTGCTATGTGTAAACGAGTAAGTTGAAGCTCCTGTTTTAGAGTTTAAAGCAGATCCGTTTGCACTAAGTGTGTAATTCGCATTGCCGTTTGTGTTAGATGCTGATATATTTATACTACTACCAGAAGCAACTATAGTTGTGCTGTTTTCTGAAGGAGAATTAAGAGTCACTTGAAACGTACCAACATTTATATAAAAGTCATTACATCCTGATGCTTTTAATTCTTGATTTCCTGCTGGGTTTCTAAATACCATTCCCATTTTGGTAGCAGAATTTGCTTGAGTATCGGTTAAACCATAATAGGTTTTAGGTACCATAGTAATACTCCAGGTGCCATCTCCATTATTAGTCATTTCTCCAAAACCATCATCTTGTCCCCAGTTTCCAACTACGTTATAGCCCCAAGGATCGGCATCGTTACCAATACCAGAATGCATATAGACTTTGGTTGGATTATTTAGAGTATTACAATCTGTATCTGTACTTTTAATATCTACGGTAATGGTTATGGTTTCTGTCGTATTAAACGTAGTAGGACTTGTGGTTACTTGAGCATAACTAAAGCTTGCAAGAACTAAAAGTAATAAAGCGAGTATCGTTTTTTTCATAAGATATAAATTAAAAACAATACGGGCTGTAATGTAGTACATCACAGCCCGTATGTATTGTTATTTAGTTAAAGTATACGTTGGGTTAGAGGTGTCTGATAAGTCTAATACAATATCGTAAACTCCTGCTTCAACAGTAATATTTCCCCCTCCATCTTCTAAGGAACCATCATTGTCATCATCTCCATAATTTATGTTCCAATCGTTGTTGGCTCTAAATTTCATTTCCCCATCTGTAAGTGTAATTTGGTATAGATACCATACACCTTCTATAGTGTAATCTATATTCATAACCGTATCAGGACCATCCCAGCCATTAGGAGTTGCACTACCTACAATACCCCATAATTTTTCTATAGGTTCTAGAGTGTAGGTTAAATCGTTTAGGTTTAAAGTGACAAGGTAATTTCCGGCAGTAACAGGAATGTTTGCTCCATTATCTTCTAATGCCCCGTCATTTCCATCGTCTCCGTAATTGAATGCCCAGTCATTATTTTTTCTGAACTTCATATCTCCAGTTGTTAGCGGTACAATAGCACGCCATTGGTCTGAAGTTGGATCGTAAGTTAACGGCGTATCAGGACCATCCCAACCATTAGGAGTAGCGCTACCAACAAGTCCCCAAGTGTAAGGCTCTATTTTGTAAGTTAATGTCGCTTCATTAAAGGTTACTTTGTAAGTTCCAGCCTTAACAAGAATATTATCGCCACCTTCTTCTAAAGTGCCGTCGTCACCAGTATCACCATAATTTAAATCCCAGCTATTATTTGCTCTAATTTTTAATTCGCCATCAGTTAAAGTAACATAAGCGTTAAAAATATTAGCAACGTTTGTTTTGTAAAATGGCATATCAGGACCATCCCAACCGTTAACAGTTGCACTTCCTACAAGTCCCCAAACAGATACTAAATCTAAAACATTGGCATAACCAGTAACCGTTAAATTACTAATATTCGAAACTGCAGCAATGGTACTTGTTCCAACAACACTTTCTATTTTTACTTCTAAAACGGTTTCTGTATTTGGTACAATTTCTAACGTTTGCAGAATGGTATTTAAGTCTTTAGTTGTAAGAGAGTACTCTAATTTGCTTCCAGCGTCTTTTATAATTGCATTTTGGAAGTTATTTCCAGCAACATCAAAATAAACATTGTAATCTGCTATGGCACTATAGCCGTAATCTGGCTGTGTCCAAGTTAATGTTAAAGCAATAGCTTCTTCATTTTCTTTAAGCAGAACAATGTCGTCTGCAGATGTTATTAGGTCTGTTGTTGCTGTAGCATTTAACACGGTAATCTCGTCGTCTGTGCTGCAACTATATAATGTTATGGCTACTAACATTATACTAAATAATTTTGAAACTATATTTTTCATATTATAATGTTTTTATATTAGTATCCTGGGTTTTGTACCAAGTTTGGATTAACTAAAATCGTGTTACTAGGAATAGGAAATATATTTCTATAACTATCTGCTCCAGTTCCGTTTGGTTGGTTTCCTTTAAATGGCCATAAGTAGATTTCTGAAGTGAAGAAATCGTAACGTATTAAATCTGTACGTCTCTGACCTTCCCAGTATAACTCTCTAGAACGTTCATCTAAAATATAGTTTAAATCTAAATCGACTGCAGAAATATTTCCAGACACATTACCGTAAGCACGTTCTCTTAATTGGTTAATTAATGAGACTGCAGTAGCCATGTTACCGTTTCCACCTCTTAAGGTTGCTTCAGCGTAGTTTAAGTAAATTTCAGGAAGACGTATAAGTGCTAAGTCAGGATCTGTAAATTCTCCACTTTTATCGTGACCTATTAGACCTTCAGAATTTATGTTTTTGAATTTCTCGCAAGCATATCCTTCGGTAAATGTAGGTATGTTTTCTATTTCTAAAGATTGCCCATCTGTATACCACATAGCACGTTGATCGCTTGATTCGAATTTATTAACCAATGCAGAAGTTACACGGTTACCTCCCCAGCCACCGTTAATACCGTAGTCTGAAGGAATCATTGAGCCACCAACTGCAGCATGGATTAAGAAAGAAGAACCTCCGTAAGTTGTGGATGATAATCCGTCAAAATTAACAGTAAAAATAAACTCGTTTTGAGCTCCATTTGTATTGTTGTCTGCTAAGAATAATTCATCGTAAGCCGTACCGTTTCCATTCGCATCGTTAGTATTTAAACTGTAAGATGAGTTTATAACTTGGTCTGAGTATATAATACAATCGTTATATCTTGATTCTGCAGTCCAAACTTCAGCATTTAAATATAATTTAGATAATAATGCCCATGCAGCTACTTGGTCTACACGTCCGTATTCGTTGCCTCTACTTGCAGGTAAATCATCTTGAATTTCTAATAACTCACTTTCAACAAAAGCAAATAATTCTGCTCTAGTACTTTGTGATGGTAATTCTGTGCTAATTTGAGTTAGTAAAGGAACATTTCCGAATAAATCCATTAAGTTGTAATATGCAAAAGCTCTTAAAAAACGGGCTTCAGCAACAAACGACTGACTTTCGGTTGCATCTAAACCAGAAGCATTTGTTATAAACGAATTACAAAAAGTTACTTCTTGTGCTAACCTTAAATACATTGCGCCAGAGAAATCGTTACTAGAAGTCCACGATAAACCGTGTAAATCTGGTAATCCTGGATCTCCCCATCCTACAACAGCATGGTCTGTAGTGACTTCGTTTAAATTAAATAGCATACGCGTATATTGCGAAAACCCTTGGTTAATATCGGGAATATCTGCTGCACCATTGTCGCCTCCATTTTGACCTGTTAAAGCCAAACTTGCGTATAGTTTTGCTAGAGCACCTTTTGCTTCGGTTGCATTAGCAAATACATCTTGTTCTGTAAAACTATCTGGATCGATTGGATCTTGATTTAATTCGTCTTGGCATGAAACCATGACTAAAGAGATAGTTAAAATAGGAATGAATATTTTTATTATGTTTTTCATATGTCAATTTTTAAAAGCTAACGTTAAGTCCTAATACAAATGTTCTTGGTCTTGGGTAGAAATTATTATCTATACCACCATTAATTTCAGGGTCTAATCCATCGTAATCTGTAATGGTTAATACATTTTGTACAGAACCATATACTCTTATGGTAGAATCTTTAAAAGTATCATCTAGAGTGTAACCTAACGTAATGTTATCAATTTTGAAGAAAGATGCATCTGTTACAAAGATGTCGCTTCTAAAGTTTTCTTCTGTAGGGTCTACAAATCCATTATCTAAGTAGCTTGATTGTAAGTTGCTTAGAAAGTTGTTTGTTGTTGGAATAACACCATTTAAATAAGCGTTTGCAGAAGCTACGTTGTTATAAGCACTATTACCAACACTTCCTCTAGAAACTGCAGAAAAGTCCCATTTTTTATACGTTAAATTTGTACTTAAACCCAATAATACATCTGCATAAGGGTCTCCGTTAATGTATTTATCATCGTCGTTTATAACATTATCTCCATTTCTGTCTACAAAAGCACCTTCAATAGGTTTTCCTGCTGCATCATAAACTTGTTGATATACATAAAAGCTATATGGTGCTTCACCTTCTGTATGAATTTGGATTTGATTTCCTGTTCCTCCAGAAATTCCTCCAGTTTCTTGGTCGAATGGAAGGTTTGTGATTTTATTATCGTTAACAGCAATATTGAAGTCTATAGACCATTCGAAGTCGTTGGTTCTTACAGGAATTAGATTTAAAGAAAATTCTATCCCTTTGTTTTCCATGTCTCCAATGTTTTTTTCTATTCTGCTACCAAAGTTTGTAAACGGATCTACAGAAGCAGAAGCGATAAGGTCTTTGGTTTGTTTAATGTATGCATTAACAGAACCTGAAATTCTTCGGTCCAAGAAACTAAAATCTGCACCAACGTTTAAGGTATTCCCAATTTCCCAACGTAAATCTGGATTTACAGGGTCTGGTCTATACGTTGTGTAAAAGTTATTTCCAAATTGATAGTTTGCACCAGATTGACTTCCAGTATAACGTGTTAAGAACAAGTAGTCGCCTAATCCATTTACGTTACCAACTTCACCATAACCTACTCTTAATTTTAATTCATTAATAGCAGTATCTTGTAAGAAACCTTCTTTATGTATGTTCCATGCTAAAGCCAAAGAAGGAAAATATCCCCAGCGATCTGCAGGATTTAATTTTGAAGAAGCATCTGCTCTAAGTGTAGCGGTTACTAAATAACGTCCGTCGTAATCGTAATTTACTCTTCCGAAATACGATAATAAAACACTTTTAGATTTATCTACGAATTCATAATCTATTACTTGGTCTGGATTTGCAATTTGATCTTCTTCAAGTTCGCTATTATAACTGTAATTATTATATTCAAAAGATTGGTAAGAATATCCTAACACGGCTGTTATATTATTAACATCATTAAAAGATTTTGTATACGTAAAGTATGCATCGAATAACTCATTAGTTGTTTCGTCATTATATGTGTTATTAGAGCCATTCCAAGTTGGGTCTGTAGTTGGCATCATGTCTGATACAACTGTTCCTCCTTCACTTTTAGATTTGTCTAAACCAACATTAACGGTTACCGTAAGGTCTTCGAAAAAATGTAATTGATAATCTAATTTAACATTACCAATAAAACGTTGCACTTTAGATTCGTCATTTTGTAAGTTTAGTAAAGCAACAGGGTTTGTTCCTGCTAAACTTGGTTTTAAACCACTTTGCTCTGTCCAAGAAGAATACCCGTCGTATGGCGAGTTAATATCGTAAACAGGCTCTGTAGGAGCATAGCTTATAGCAGAACCGATGGCGCTTTGGTTAGCGAAAAAGTTTTCGGTATGATTCCCTCTAGCATTAAGTTCTATTTTTAAATGATCTTCAAATAATTTTGGAGTTAAACTGATAGATCCCGTTGTTCTTTCAAAATTATCTCTAGCTAAAATTCCACCATTATTTGTGTATGAAACTGAAGCTCTCATTGGCACACCCCAAGCAGCACCTAAAGCACTAAAGGAATGATCTTGCCCGTAAGCTGTCGTGTAAATTTCGTCTTGCCAGTCGGTGTCATAATTTTGTAATAAACTAAGAGTGGTAGCATCGGCTCTAGGATGTGTAGAGACTACAGATCTAAACTCGTCTGCATTTAGTACATCAACTTGATCTATAGAAGTTCCTACAGATGTTAACGAACTTAAATTAAATTTAAAATCTGAATTTTTACCTTTCTTAGTAGTTACTATAATTACTCCGTTTGCAGCACGAGAACCATAAATTGAAGTTGCTGAGGCGTCTTTTAAAACGGTCATGCTTTCAATGTCATTAGGGCTAACCATGTTAAGCGGGTTTCTAGAACCACCAATTCCATTTTGATCTAATGGAATTCCATCTAATACAATTAATGGATTGCTGTTTAGTGATAAAGAACTGTTTCCACGAATTCTAATTTCTTGACCACCACCGGGAGCACCACCACTATTGGTTACCGAAACTCCTGAGACTTTACCTTGAATTAATTGAGGCGCAGAAACAATTGGCCCTTTGTTAAAGTCTTTGTTGGTTACTAAATCTGCAGCACCAGTTACATCTTCCTTTTTAACGGAACCGTAACCAATAACTACGATTTCGTCAAGAAGCGCAGCGTCTTCTGTTAGTTTAATGTTTAAAGTTGTTTGTCCAGTAAAAGGTATGTTTTGTGACTTATACCCAATAAAGGAAAATTCAATAACTTCTCCACTATTAACTGTGAGCGAAAAATTTCCATCGAAATCTGTAGCCGTTCCAGTTGATGTTCCTTTGATAATAATATTTACTCCAGGAATGGGTAAATTAGATGTATTATCGGAAACGTTTCCTGTGACAGTATTTTGCGCCAAAAGCATAAATGGAGCAAAAAACAGTGCCAGTAATAAACTGTTTAAAATTGTTTTCATACAATGTGAATTAATTTAAATCTGAATTTGGTTTGTTTGTTTATATTTTTACTTCTCGAGATTAAAATTATGTAAATTTTATGTTAAAACTATTTTTAATTTTGCGATATCCCTAACGTAAACGTTTTCGTGTTAATAACTTTTTAATATTTCGCAATGTTTAGTGGTTAAGTCTGCCGAATATTGAAAATTGACAAGATTATCCTATATTTACAAAAAGAAAAACTTCTTATGAAAAAGAAAGTCACCTTAAAACAAATTGCTAAAGAACTCGATGTATCTATAGCGACAGTATCTAAAGCCTTACGAAACAGTAAAGAGATTAGCGAAGATACCCGAGACAAGGTCAAAGCCTTCGCGAAACTGTATCATTATAGGCCAAATAACATTGCTTTAAGTTTGCAAAATAGGAAGACAAAAACTATAGGTATCATAATACCAGAAATTGTACATCACTTCTTTTCTAGGGTTATTCAAGGGATTGAAGAAGTCGCTAACAAAAAGGGATACAACGTAATTATTGGGTTGTCTAACGAGTCTTTCGATAAGGAAGTAATTAACATGGAAATGCTTGCTAACGGAAGTATTGATGGGTTTATCTTATCGATTTCTAAACAAACGTTACAACAACAAGATTATCATCATTTTAATGAAACTATAAATCAAGGAATGCCTATTGTAATGTTCGATAGAATTGTAAACGAAATTAATTGCGACAAGGTTATTGTAGACGACATTAAAGGCGCCAAAAAAGCGGTGATAAAGCTTATTGAAAATCAATGTAAAAACATAGCTATAATTACTACTAAAGACTATGTTACTGTTGGACGACTACGTACAGAAGGTTATTTAGAAGCTTTAAATGAAAATAATATAGAATCTCAATCAAATTTAATTTTAAAGGTTGATGATAAGTTAGTTTCCGAAGATTATATTGAAGTTTTAGAAAAAGAAATCATGAATTTATTTATTGAAAACCCTAAAATTGATGGTGTTTTTGCAGTAAATGAGTTGTATGCTATAACAACAATGAAGGTTGCTCGGAAATTAGGAAAAAACATTCCAGACGATCTTCAAGTTATTGGTTTTACAGATGGTGTTTTGTCTCGACATGCCATGCCAAGTCTAACAACAGTTAGTCAACACGGAAAAAAAATAGGAATAGTTTCCGCCGAGTTACTTATCGAAAAATTAGAGAGCGAGTCTGAAGAAGAGCAGTATAAAACAGTAGTTATAGAAACGGAGTTGATAGAAAGAGAATCAACGAAATAAAATTTAATATGGCGTAAATTAAAATCTTTTGTATATTAGCGCCATAATCAAAACTTGTATTTTTACTTCTCACAATAAGTTTTGATAAGTTTTTCGCTTATCAATGGTATTCATTTAAATATACTATTAATGAAAAAGCGTGCCCTCAATTTCTGGGAAATTTGGAACATGAGTTTCGGATTTCTAGGAATACAATTCGGATTTGCATTACAAGGAGGCTTTATGTCTCGAATATTTCAAACATTAGGTGCCGACAAAGAAGCAATTCCTTTGTTATGGATTGCTGCGCCTTTAACAGGCTTATTAATACAGCCTATAATAGGTTACATGAGCGACCGGACTTGGAGTCCGCGTTGGGGTAGAAGAAAACCTTATTTTCTTGTTGGTGCCGTATTAAGCTCAATAGCCTTATTAATTGTACCACATTCACCCGTTTTATGGGTTGCTGCAGGTTTTTTATGGATTCTAGATGCGTGTATTAATGTATCTATGGAACCATTTCGAGCACTTGTAGCCGATAAATTACCAGATTCTCAACGTTCTTACGGCTTCGTGGTTCAAACTTTAATTATTGGTATTGGTACATGGGTAGCGAGTAATTTACCTTGGATGGTTTCTAAACTTGGCGTTAGTGATGCCGCTCCAATGGGTGTTGTGCCCATGTCGGTAAAAGTCGCCTTCGCAATAGGAGCCGTTGTGTTTTTAGTAAGTATCTTATATACTGTTTTTACAACGTCGGAATATCCACCGGAAGACATGGAAGCTTTCGAAAAAGAGAAAGCTAAGAAAAATCAATTTATTTCAGATATTACAAACAATATTGGGAATATGCCAACTACAATGAAAAAACTAGGACTCGTTCAGTTTTTTAGTTGGTTCGCATTTTTCACCATGTGGAGTTTAGCTAATCCAGCATTAACAGAACACGTATATCATACGCCTGCTCCTGTAGAGTCTGCTTATAATTTTTCAATTCCAGAACAGGCCGCTGCTTTTGATGTTGAAAATACAGCTTTTCAGAAATCTTCAAATTTAGTAGGATCTTCAATGGGTGTATACGGATTGTCGTCTATGGCTTTTGCTTTAGTTCTTGCATTCTATACCTCTAAAAAACGCATTAACCGAAAGTACGTACATATGTTCTCCCTTTTTATGGGTGGATTAGGATTCTTATCCATGTACTTTATCCCGGCACCAGAGTTTTTAAAATACTCATTTATTCTCGTAGGAATTGCTTGGGGTAGCATCTTGTCTATGCCATATGCTATGCTTTCGAGTGCTGTCGATCCAACAAAAATGGGTGTTATAATGGGAATTTTTAATATGTTTATAGTAATTCCGCAAATTATTGCAGCCATAGGAGGTATTAACTTTGTATCTAATTTAATAGGACCAGACACTATTAATGCGATGTTGGTAGCAGGTTTTAGTTTAATTATTGCGGGATTTTGTAACTTGTTAATTACAGATAAAAATGCTATATCTTATCAACCAGAATTAGAAAACCAATGAAAACAAAAGGATTTATATTCGATTTAGACGGTGTTATCGTAGATACCGCAAAATATCATTTTTTGGCATGGAAAAATCTTGCCAATAGTTTAGGGTTCGATTTTACAGAAACTCAAAACGAACAACTTAAAGGCGTAAGCCGCGTTGAGTCGCTTAAAAAAATATTAAACTGGGGAAATACAACAGTTACCGACGAAAAGTTTCAAGAATTAATGACTTTAAAAAATACAGAGTATTTAGAGTTTATTAATAAAATGGACGACTCTGAAATTTTGCCAGATGTGCCTCGTGTTTTAGATTATTTAAAAGACAACAGGCAAGGCGTATCTCTAGGTTCTGCAAGTAAAAACGCAAGAGTAATACTTGAAAAAGTTCATATTTTATCAAAGTTTGACGCTATTGTAGATGGGAACGATGTTAGTAAAGCAAAACCAGATCCCGAAGTGTTTTTAAATGCTGCAAAAGAGATAAATATTAAGCCTGAAGATTGTATTGTATTCGAAGATTCTGTTGCTGGAGTACAAGCAGCAAATACTGCAAATATGATTTCTATAGGTATTGGAAGTAAAGACGTGTTACATGAAGCCGATTATATTTTTAACGACTTCACAGAAATTTCAACAGAATTTATAAATAAATTAATTAACAACTAGAATACCTAAAAGCGTAACGTAAACTGAATTTTTCCTTTTCAGTATATAAATCGCCTTATTCTATATTATCTTAAATAAAATGAATCAAGATTATATTAAACCAGACAATTGGTCGATTATTGAAGAAGGATTTGATGTAGAACGCGTTAAATCGTCAGAGAGTTTATTTAGTATTGGAAATGGTGCCATGGGGCAACGTGCTAATTTTGAAGAGTACTATTCAGGACCAACATTTCAAGGTAGTTATATCGCTGGTGTGTATTATCCAGATAAAACACGTGTAGGTTGGTGGAAAAACGGCTACCCAGAATATTTTGCAAAAGTACTAAATGCGCCAAGTTGGATTGGTATTAATGTATTTGTAAACGGAAATCCTTTAGATTTATTTACATGTAAGCACGTATCAGATTTTAAGCGTGAATTGAATATGAAAGAAGGTTGGTTGTCGCGTTCTTTTGAAGCTACATTACCTAACGAAGTTCAAATTCGTGTTGAAACAAAACGTTTTTTAAGTATCGATTTAGATGAGGTTGGAGCCATTTCTTATAATGTAACGCCTTTAACTGGCGATGCAGAAATTACGTTCGAACCGTATTTAGATTCAGGAATTACAAATGAAGACACCAATTGGGACGACAAATTTTGGGAAACCACAGCCGTAACCCAAGATGGAAATATGGCGTTTATTGAAGCCTTCACTATGAAAACGAAGTTTAAAACGTGTACGTTTATGGCTTCAGAATATTTCCTAAATGAGAAAAAATTAGACGTAAAGGAAGATGTGTCACATACAGATAGAACCATTACTTTTAAATATACTTCAGCAGTCAAAAAAAACCAAACATTTTCTATTCATAAATATGGAGGATATACTGTAGATCGTAATCACGAAACGTCGCAATTAGTATCGGCAGCAAAAGAAGCCGTAGCTAAAGCGTTAAGTTTAGGATTTCAACATTTATTAGTTCAGCAAGAATTGGCTTGGGCTAAAATTTGGGATATGGCAGATATTACAATCGACGGAGATGTAAAAGCACAGCAAGGTATCCGATTTAATATCATGCAATTAAACCACACCTATTTAGGTAAAGATGCCCGTTTAAATATAGGTCCTAAAGGATTTACAGGCGAAAAATATGGAGGAAGTACCTATTGGGATACCGAAGCCTATTGTATTCCGTTTTACATGGCAACCAAAGATCAAGAAGTTGCCCGTAATTTATTAGAATACCGTTACCATCATTTAGATCGTGCAATTGAAAATGCTGAAAAATTAGGATTTAAAAACGGAGCTGCTTTGTATCCTATGGTTACTATGAATGGTGAAGAATGCCATAACGAATGGGAAATTACGTTCGAGGAAATTCATAGAAATGGTGCTATTGCTTTTGCGATTTTTAACTATTATCGTTATACAAACGATTATAGCTACATTCCAGAAAAAGGATTGGAAGTGTTAATCGGGATTGCTAGATTTTGGCAACAACGTGCAACATTATCTACAGCACACGACAAGTATGTAATTCTTGGTGTTACAGGTCCAAACGAGTACGAAAATAACGTGAATAATAATTTCTATACCAATTATATTGCAAAATGGTGTATTGATTATGCTATTGAAAACATTAAAAAAGTAGCTAAAGAATTTGAATCTGATTTTGATAGAATTCAAGAGAAAGTAAACCTTTCGGAAACCGAATTAAAACAATGGAAAGCCGTCGCAGGGAATATGTATTTGCCTTTCTCAGAAAAGCATAATATCTATTTACAGCAAGATGGTTTCTTAGATAAAGAATTAATTACAGTAGCTAATTTAGACAAAGCATCGCGTCCAATTAACCAAAAATGGTCTTGGGATCGCATCTTACGTTCGCCGTATATTAAGCAAGCCGATACGTTACAAGGTTTCTACTTTTTCGAAGATCATTTTACTACTGAAGAATTAGAGCGTCACTTCGATTTTTACGAGCCATTTACGGTTCACGAAAGTTCACTATCGCCATGTGTACACAGTATTCAGGCTGCGAAATTAGACCGTATGGATCAAGCTTATGAATTTTATTTACGTACATCGCGTTTAGATTTAGACGACTATAATAAAGAAGTTGAAGAAGGCTTACATATTACATCTATGGCAGGAACTTGGATGAGTATTGTTGAAGGTTTTGGAGGGATGCGTATTAAAGATAATATGTTGTCTTTCGAGCCTAAAATTCCTCAACAATGGGAAGGATATTCATTTAAAGTGAATTTTAGAAATCAAGTTGTAAAAGTGAAAGTGACTCAAAAAGGAGCTGAATTTAAACTTGAAAAAGGTAGCGAATTAGAAATAATCGCGAATAGTAAAAAACTACTTCTTCAATTAGAAGATTAGTAAATTAAAAAGTGTGCATTTTGATAGTTAGGTTTTTTTATTCTTTATTGAAAAGGTGTTTTTGCAACCCTTCAACTAGAATCAGATAATTATCAAAATGCACATTCCATTCAAGAAATTAAAAGTTGCTGACTAGTTGTTTAAAAAAAAAATGGTAACCAGTGATTTAAGCTTTCAAAGTCATGATAAAAAATCTTTTTTTAAGGGCATGTCGTAATTCAAAACAAAAAACTATTTTTTCTTTTGTTTTTATGTTCGTAACACTAACAATTCAGGCGCAAATGACTCATTTAGAACCACCAAATTGGTGGGTAGGATTCGAAAATTCAGATTTGGAATTGTTGGTAAACAGCCCTGAAATAGGAGATGCTATTCCTGAAATTAATTATCCGGGTGTCACAATTACCGCAGTGCATAAAGCTAAGAGCCCGAATTATTTATTTATCGATTTAAAGATTGATAAAACAACACAAGCGGGACAGTTTGATATTGTTTTTAATCATAAAACAGGTGCATCTACAGTCCATACATACGAGTTGAAATCACGCGTTAAAAATGCTAAGGATTATATTGGATTTAATAGTTCAGATGCAATTTATTTAATTACTCCAGATCGTTTTGCAAATGGAGATCCCTCGCAAGATGTAGATAAAAGCATGAACGAAAAAACCATAGATCGTAAAGATGATTATGGGAGGCATGGTGGTGATATTCGAGGGGTTATTAATCATTTAGATTATATACAAGAATTAGGATTTACTGCTATATGGCCAACACCATTGCTTATTAATGATATGGATTCATCATCGTATCATGGCTATGCGATGACCGATTTTTATGAAGTAGATCCGCGATTTGGGACACTTGAAGACTACAAAGAATTGGCTCACAAAATGAACAAACGTGACTTAAAATTAGTCATGGATATGGTTGCAAACCACTGTGGAAGTGAACATTGGTGGATGAAGGATTTACCATTCGAAGATTGGGTAAACCAGCAAAAAGCTTTTGAAACAAATGGAGACCTTAAAAATTCTAACCACAGACGTACAGCCAATCAGGATTTATATGCTTCAAAAATTGATAAAATAAACATGAGTGAAGGATGGTTTGTACCTTCCATGCCCGATTTAAATCAGAAGAATCCATTCATGGCAAAGTATATCATTCAAAATAATATTTGGTGGGTAGAAACTTTAGAACTTGGGGGTATTCGTCAAGATACGTATCCGTATTCTGACAAAGCGTTCATGAGCGATTGGGCTAGTGCGATTATGAAAGAATATCCCAATTTTAGCATTGTTGGGGAAGAGTGGAGTACGAACCCTCTTTTGGTGCGTTATTGGCAAACGGGAACGCCTAATAAAGAAGGCTACGAATCGCATTTAACATCGACTATGGATTTTCCGATGCAAGAAAATATAGTCAGTGCTTTAAATGAAGATGAAGGTTGGGCATCAGGTTTTGTGAAAATGTACGAAGGTTTAGCAATGGATTTTGCATATACAAATCCGGAAGCAATTTTAATATTCCCTGATAATCACGATATGGATCGTGTGTTTACTCAGTTAAGAGAAAATATTCCAAATACTAAAATGGCATTGAGTTATATTTTCCTTATGCCACGTATAGTTCAGATGTATTACGGTACCGAAATTTTAATGCAAAACACAGAGAAACCTGATGATCATGGTCTTATTAGATCCGATTTTCCTGGAGGTTGGGAGGGTGATACTGTAAATGCATTTACGGGAGTAGGATTAACAGAAGATCAGGCAAATATGCAAGATTTTGTAAAAAAAATATTGAATTATAGAACACACAGTGAAGCTATTCAGAAAGGGAAAACAATGCATTTTGCTCCAGAAGATGGCGTTTATATATTATGCAGAATTGCGGGAGATGAGACGGTCGTACTAATTTTAAATAAAAATGAAGCACCTAGAGATTTAGATTTAGCACATTATAAAGAGTTAGGTTTGGATAATAAAACACTTAAAAATCTAATTTCTGGCGAGACTGTAATATGGGACAATAATTTACATCTTACGGAGAAAGGACCACTTTTATTAACGACAAAATACTAGGTATGATACGGTTTTATTTGTTGTTTTTTTGTTGTGTTTTAGGTGTTAATTTAAATGCTCAGATAGAGCATGTAGAATTACTTGATATTGAGTTGTCTTCTGGTACATTATTACGAGTATCTAAATTTCCTTCAAAATATATCACACCAAGAGATGTCGATATTTGGTTACCCGAGGGTTATTTTAAAGGTAAAAAATTCGCTGTTTTGTATATGCATGATGGACAAATGTTATTCGATGCCTCTACGACTTGGAATCATCAAGAGTGGATGGTCGATGAGGTTGCTTCAGAATTAATGAAATCGCATAAAACACGAGACTTTATTGTTGTTGCTATTCATAATATTTCAGAAACTCGTTATGCCGATTTATTCCCTCAGAAAGCCATCAGTAATTTAAATTCTGAAGAGAAAGAAGCATTTTTAAAGTATGCTAAAACAGATAACCCTGATTTGGTTTTTGAAGGCGATAATTACTTAAAATATCTTGTAGAGGAGATAAAACCTTATATAGACCGTAATTTTTCGACATTAAAAGATCGAGACAATACGTTTGTTTCAGGTTCAAGTATGGGAGGATTAATATCTTGGTATGCCATTTGCGAATATCCAGAAGTATTTGGTGGTGCTGCATGTATATCTACACACTGGCCAGGTGCTAATCCGGAATTAAATGGTCCATTTCCTGAGGCCTTTTTTAGTTATATAAAAGATAATATGCCGGATCCAAAATCGCATAAAATATATTTCGATTTTGGTACAAAAACATTAGATCAATATTATCCAAAATACGAGGCAGACGTTAATATGTTGTTTCAAACGGCAGGATATACATCTGCTAATTTTATGAATAAAAAGTTTGAAGGTGCCGACCATTCTGAAGCATCTTGGCAAACAAGATTATATATTCCTTTCACCTTTTTAATGTCCAAATAAAATGATAAACTTACTTCGTTTCTTTTTTTTTATATGTATCTCTCAAGTTTGTTTTTCGCAAAATTCAGATAGACTTTTTGTAAGTGCCGCGCCTTCGCCTGAAGGTTATAAGATAGTGGTTAAGGATGGCTATTATCTGTTTAAAATGTATAACGAATCTACTGTCGAAACTACTTTTGTTCCGAAAGGAGAAGAATTTAAACCCAAATCTGAAGCCGTTGTATTAAACGATTTAGATAAATTTAGTGATATTTCGGAAACCTTAGATGCTATTATTTTGTCGTCTGAAGGGCTTTCTGTTTATGTAAAAAAAGCACCTTTTCAAATTCAATATACATATAAAGGAAAACCTATAGTTTCTGAAAAAATGGGTTATTCTAAAAATGAAGACAATGAAGTTATTCAGTTTAATCTGGACGATACAGAAGTGTTGTATGGCGGTGGATCGAGAGCTTTGGGTATGAATCGTCGAGGGAATCGTTTACAACTATATAACCGTGCACATTATGGTTACGAAACACGTAGCGAGCTCATGAATTATACATTACCAATTGTAATGTCTTCAAAAAAATATTTAATTCATTTCGATAATGCACCAATTGGGTATTTAGATTTGGATAGTAAAAAAGATAATACTTTAATCTACGAAACCATTTCTGGACGTAAAACATATCAAGTTATTGCAGCCGATTCGTGGGTGAAAATCGTAGATTATTATACCGATTTAACGGGAAAACAACCTATGCCACCACGTTGGGCTTTGGGGAATTTTTCAAGTCGTTTTGGATACCATTCAGAAGCAGAAACAAGAGCTACAGTTTCTAAATTTAAGGAGGATGAAATTCCTGTAGATGCCGTAATTTTAGATTTGTATTGGTTCGGAAAAGAAGTGCAAGGTACCATGGGAAATTTAACTTTCGACACCGATTCTTTTCCAACGCCTATAGAAATGATTAAGGATTTTAAAGCTGAGGGTGTAAATACCATTTTAATTACCGAACCTTTTGTTTTAACAACCTCAAGCCGCTGGCAAGAAGCCGTAGATAACAATGTGTTGGCCAAAGATTCTTTGGGTAATCCGTTTACTTACGATTTTTATTTTGGAAACACTGGACTTATAGATATATATAGTACGACCGGTTTTGACTGGTTTTCTAATATATATGTAGACTTATTTAAAATGGGAGTTACAGGAATTTGGGGAGATTTAGGTGAGCCAGAAGTACACCCAAAAGCATTAATTCACGCTACGGGAACAGCAGATGAGGTTCATAACATCTATGGTCACGATTGGGCGAGGTTAGTTTATGAAAGCAGCTTAAAAGTGAATGCAAACAGACGACCATTTATTCTTATGCGCGCAGGGTATTCGGGGTCTCAACGCTTCGGATTGATCCCGTGGTCTGGTGATGTTAATCGTACTTGGGGAGGGTTACAAAGTCAGCCAGAAATCGCGCTTCAAATGGGGATGCAAGGCTTGGGGTATATGCATAGTGATTTAGGTGGTTTTGCCGGAGCAAATTTAGATGATGAATTGTATGTGCGTTGGTTACAATATGGCGTTTTTCAGCCTATTTACAGACCTCATGCACAAGAAGAAGTGCCTAGCGAACCTGTTTTTAGAAATGAAAAAGCTAAGAATTTGGCGAGAAAAGCCATACGATTAAGATATGCTTTGTTGCCATATAATTACAATTTAGCGTTTCAGAATAATCAAGAAGGAACACCATTAATGCGTCCTTTGTTTTTTGAAAACCCAGATGATGTTACACTTCAAAATCTAGCAAATACATATTATTGGGGAGAAGAATTTTTAGTATCTCCTATTCTAGAAGCTGGAGTTACTACACATGATGTTGTATTTCCAAAAAACCATATTTGGTTTGATTTTTATAGCGATGAAAAGATTAAAGGCGGACAAACCAAAACAGTTTCGGTAGCCCAAAACACCATTCCAACATATGTTAAAGCAGGTGCGTTTATACCAATGGCTAAACCTATGCAAAATACCAAATCGTATACTGGAAACGATTTAGTGCTTCATTATTATAACGATGCTTCAGTAACTTCAAGTGGATATAAATTATATAACGATGATGGGCAAACAGTAAATGCATTTGAAAAAGGCAAATTTGAACTCCTTACGTTTTCATTTCTAAATGATAAAAAAGGGATACAATTTGCGTTTACAGCAGAAATAGGGTCATCATATTCTGCACAGTCAAAACCTATAAATCTTACTGTTCATAATATGGCATCCGAACCAAAGAGTATTAAAATTGGTAGGAAAGATGTGTCTTTTACATATGACAAGCAAAAACATATTTTAGAAATACCAGTGATATGGGAGACAAGCTCCGATTTAGAAATTAAAATTATATTATAATGTTTAAACATCATATAGTGTCAATTGCAATGATTTTACTAGTTTTAATCAGTTGTGATAATAAAAAGGAAAATGTTGTGAAAGAAAATAATAAGGCTGAGATAGCCATAGCACCAAAAAAAGAAGTCGTTTATCAAGTGTTTACGCGTTTATTCGGTAATACAAACACGACCAATAAACCTTGGGGAACTATTGAAGAAAACGGAGTAGGAAAATTTAACGATTTTACCGATAAAGCGTTGGGGAAAATTAAGGATTTAGGAGTCACACACATTTGGTATACAGGTGTGCCGCACCACGATGTTATTACGGATTATACTGAATATGGCATTTCTAACGACGATCCAGACGTGGTTAAAGGGCGAGCAGGTTCGCCTTATGCCGTTAAAGATTATTATAATGTAAATCCAGATTTAGCTGAAAATCCAGCTGAGCGTTTACAAGAATTTGAAGCTTTAATAGCACGCTCTCATAAAGCAGGTTTAAAAGTTATTATAGATATTGTACCCAATCATGTGGCACGAAATTATAAGAGTGTCTCTAAGCCTGATGGGATTACTGATTTTGGTGAAACCGATGACAAATCCGTTGTGTACAACGTGAATAATAATTTTTACTATAATCCTGGTGAACCGTTTATTGTTCCAGAACGTAGAGATGGATATGTGCCTTTGGGAGGTTCTGAAAATGCGTTGTTAGATGGTAAGTTCGATGAGGATCCTTCAAAATGGACAGGTAATGGTTCGCGTTTATCGCAACCAGATCCTAACGATTGGTACGAAACTGTTAAGATTAATTACGGTGTAAGTCCAGACGGACATCACGATTTTGATAGTTTGCCAGAAGATTTTGATTCTAAAGATTATAAAGCACATTTCGAATTCTGGCAAGATAAAACTGTGCCAGATTCATGGGTGAAATTTAAAGATATTGCCTTGTATTGGACAGAAAAAGGTGTTGATGGATTCCGTTATGATATGGCCGAAATGGTTCCAGTTGAGTTCTGGAGCTATATGAATTCAGCTATAAAAATGAAAAACCCAAATGCATTTTTATTAGCAGAAGTATATAATCCAAGTTTATATAGAGATTATATCCGTAAAGGAAAAATGGATTATTTATACGACAAAGTTCAGCTTTACGATACGTTAAAACACGTTATGCAAGGTTGGGGGAAAACCGATTATATAGCACCAATTCAGGAGGATTTAAAGGATATTGAACATAATATGTTGCACTTTCTTGAAAATCACGACGAGCAACGTATCGCAAGTCCAGAGTTTGCAGGAAATGCACAAAAAGCAAAACCAGCAATGGTCGTTTCTGCAACTATAAGTACGTCTCCAACATTAATTTATTTCGGACAAGAATTTGGTGAACCTGGAGCAGAAGATTTAGGATTTGGAGATCCTTCAAGAACCTCAATTTTCGACTATGGAAGTGTGCCAACATTAAACCGTTGGGTGAATAATAAACAATTCGACGGCGGACAATCGACTCCAGAAGAATTAGAATTATACGATTTTTATAAACGTTTACTAAACTTCACTATTACTAGCGATGCTTTAATGGGAGAATACCAAGATCTTCACGAATTTAACACGCATAATACCGAGCATTACGGACTGAAACAGTTCTCTTATGCCCGTTGGAATGCCGATGAAAAATTGATTATCGTAAATAATTTTGATGCTGATTATGGTACTGAGTTCTATTTAAAATTACCTAAAGATGTTGTTCAAGCATGGGGGTTAGAACCTGGTGAGTATACGTTAGTAGATCAGTTGTACGATACTTATAAAACACAATTGCATGTCTCAGAAGATGGTGCTGAAGCCAAGATAGCAGTTAAACCTTTACAATCTTTCATTTTTAAATTACAGTAGAATATGCGTAACTTTATAGTCATTTTAATTTTAGGAATTATGATTTCAGGATGTCAAAATAAAACTGAAAAACCTATTGAAAAAGAAGTTAAAACTCCATTTACTTGGGATGCTGCAACCGTCTATTTTATGTTACTCGATCGGTTTAATAATGGAGATACTTCTAACGATTTTAATTACGATCGGAATCAGGAAACGGGTGTGTTAAGAGGTTTTGAAGGAGGTGATATTAAAGGTGTTACCGAAAAAGTTAAATCAGGGTATTTTACAGATTTAGGTGTAAATGCTATTTGGATGACTCCTATAGTAGAACAAATTCATGGCGGAACCGACGAAGGGACAGGATTGTCTTATGGTTTTCATGGATATTGGGCAAAAGATTGGACGAATTTAGATCCCGATTTTGGAACAAAAGAAGATTTAAAAGAACTTGTAAAAGTGGCACATGAAAAAGGTATTCGTATCGTTTTGGATGCCGTTATAAATCATAGAGGTCCAGTAACCGATAAAGATCCGGTGTGGCCAGACAGTTGGGTAAGAACGGGGCCTGCTTGCGATTATCATGATTTCGATAGTACAGTAAGTTGTACCTTGGTTGAAAATTTACCAGACATTAGAACAGAGAGTAACGATGCGGTTGAATTGCCTCCGCAACTTGTTCAAAAGTGGAAAGACGAAGGTCGTTATGAACAAGAAGTTGCTGAATTAGATGTCTTTTTTGAAAACACAGGATATCCTAGAGCCCCTCGTTTTTATATTATGAAATGGTTAGCCGATTATATTACAGAATACGGAATTGATGGCTACCGTGTAGATACGGTAAAGCATACAGAGCCTTATGTATGGCAAGAATTTAGAAAAGTTGTAGATACTGCGTTTGCTCAATTTAAAACAGAACACCCTGAAAAAGTATTAGACGATAACGGATTTTATCTCGTAGGTGAAGTTTATAATTATAATATAAGTGATGAAAAATCATTCGATTTTGGAGATCGAAAAGTGAATTATTTCGATAACGCTTTCAATCAATTAATCAATTTTGAATTTAAATGGAATGCAGAGCAAATGGATTATGAAACCATGTTTACTAAATATGATAGCATACTTCATAACGATTTAAAAGGCTACAGTGTTTTAAACTATTTAAGTTCTCATGACGATGGGCAACCTTTCGACCCTATGCGTGAGAAACCATTTGAAACTGCAACAAAATTACTATTAACACCTGGTGCGGCTCAAATTTATTACGGCGATGAATCCGCTAGAATTTTACATGCCGATGGTGCCACAGGCGATGCTAATTTAAGAACGTTTATGAATTGGGACGATATAAAATCAAACCCAACTACACAAGCTGTTTTAGCACATTGGCAAAATCTAGGTAAATTTAGAGCAAATCATCCTGCTGTTGGAGCTGGTTCTCACCATATGATTTCAAAATCACCTTATGTGTTTTCAAGAACGTATGTTAAAGACGATTATAAAGATGCTGTAGTTGTTGGTTTAGATCTTGAAAAAGGTAAGAAAATAATACCTGTTGGTGGCGTTTTTCCAGAACGAATGACGGTTCGTGATGCTTATTCTAATACTATTCATACTGTCGAAAACGGAAATATTGTTATAGATAACGAACATAATATAGTATTATTAGAATTGGCTGATGTGTCTAAATAATGACGAGCAGCAATCATATTTAAAATAAAAGTGATATTATATTTATAAATAAACTGATTTCCCGAAAATTGCAGTGAATGTATAATTAAAAGTAATGCGTTTAAAGCTTAATTATAAAACCTATCCTAATCGAGTATGCGATTGAGATAGGTTTTATTGCTTTATATTATGTAGTTAGATATTGTGTGTTTTGTAAGGATGTAATAGATTATGAGTCTGAATGATTAAATGATTCAGAAAGCAAAAAATTGTAATAGTATTAACAAGCGATATTTTTATCGGCAACAGGAAATAATCATATTTGTATGTAAGATGGTGTACTTTAAAGAGTCTAATAGAGATATAATAAAACCATCAGTGTTATTTTAAGTACGAATTAAAAGAAAGGAAATAGTATGCTTACATGGAAAAATATAATGGATTTTGCTGTGAATGGCAATCCAGAGCCAGATCGTCGAGTAGAGAAATCTGCAGACGAATGGCAAGAATTATTAACACCACAACAATTTAGAATTGCAAGACTAAAAGGAACTGAAGCACCACATTCTGGAGCACTTTGTAGTGCCCATGAAGCTGGAAAATACGGTTGTGTATGTTGCGATACCTTATTGTTCGATTCTACAATAAAATTCGACTCTAGTTCAGGATGGCCAAGTTTTACTCAGCCTATCCAAGAAAATGCAATTAAGTACGAAAAAGATGTTGCTTTTGGAATGGTTCGCGTAGAAGTTATGTGTAATACATGCGATGCGCATTTGGGCCATGTCTTTCCAGATGGACCAGAACCAAGTGGTTTGCGTTATTGTGTAAATTCGGAATCAATTACTTTAGAGAAAGCAGAAAATAATGAATAATACAAATGAAATTATCACCCTTGGAGGAGGTTGTTTTTGGTGTGTAGAAGCCGTTTTTCAGCAAATAAAAGGTGTAGAAAAAATAGTTTCAGGATATACTGGAGGAAATGTTCCTGGCGTACCAACATATCGTGAAATATGTTCGGGATTAACTGGCCATGCAGAAGTGATTCAAATTACATTCGATACAGATGTGATTTCTTTAGAAGATATTTTAGTCATCTTTTTTACAAGTCACGATCCTACAACATTAAACCGTCAAGGCGCCGATCGCGGTACGCAATACAGATCTGTAATTTATTATCAGAATGAAAAACAGAAGGAAATTGCTGAAACGGTAATAGAAAAAATCAAACCTTATTTTGATGATGAAATCGTAACAGAAGTGAGTGCTTTAGGTACTTTCTTTGAAGCTGAAGATTATCATCAAGATTATTACGAAAACAATAAAACACAAGGTTATTGCACCGCAGTTATTAGTCCGAAACTTGCCAAGTTAAGACAGATGCACGCCGATAAATTAAAATAGATTTTCCAATTGAAGACATTTAAATCACATATAAAAGACACGTTTACAAGCGAACTTCCTGCAGATCCTATTGAAGGAAGTAAAAGAAGACAAGTAGAAAAGGCTTGTTTTTCCTACGTAAACCCGAAGCAGACTAAAAATCCTGAATTGCTACATATTTCAAAAGACATGTTAGACAATTTAGGAATATCTGAAGTAGAAAGTCAGTCTGAAGAATTTTTAAATGTATTTACAGGAAATCAAGTGTTGCCAAATACCAAACCATTTGCGATGTGTTATGGCGGACATCAATTTGGTAATTGGGCAGGACAATTAGGCGATGGTCGTGCGATAAATTTAACCGAAATCGATTACAAAAATCAGCATTGGGCATTGCAACTAAAAGGCTCTGGCGAAACCCCTTATTCTAGATCTGCAGATGGTTTGGCAGTGTTACGTTCTTCGATTCGTGAATACTTATGTAGCGAAGCGATGTTTCATTTAGGTATTCCAACCACGCGTGCGTTGTCACTTTCTCTTACTGGAGACCAAGTGTTGCGAGACGTTATGTATAACGGAAATCCTGAATATGAAGCGGGTGCTATAGTAAGTCGTGTGGCACCAAGTTTTTTACGCTTTGGTAGTTTTGAACTTTTAGCTTCTAGAGAAGATTCAAAAACCTTAAAGCAGCTTACAGATTATACCATAAAACATTTTTATTCGGAATTAGGAGCGCCTTCCAAAGAGACGTATTTAGCCTTTTTTAAAGAAGTTTCGCAGCGTACTTTAAAGATGATTATCGATTGGCAACGGGTGGGCTTTGTACATGGTGTAATGAATACCGATAATATGTCGATTCTAGGGTTAACCATAGATTATGGGCCTTACGGCTGGTTAGAAGGGTTTGATTTTGGTTGGACTCCAAACACTACCGACAGACAACATAAAAGATATCGCTACGGAAATCAGCCAAATAGCGGACTTTGGAATTTATATCAATTAGCAAATGCATTGTACCCTTTAATTGAGGATGTAGAAGCGCTACAAACTATTTTAGATGATTACAAAACGGATTTTGAAACACAGTCTTTAGAGATGATGCGTTCTAAAATAGGTCTTTTTCAAGCCGATGAAGATGATTTTAAGTTGATTCAAGAATTAGAAGATGTGTTGCAGATGATGGAAACGGATATGACGATATTCTTCAGAAATCTATCAAAATTTGAAGATGATAAACCGTTAAACGGATTGCAGATTATTCAAGATGCATTTTATAATCCTGAGGCAAGGACAAAGGAACTTAATGAGATATGGCAAAATTGGTTTCAAAAGTATGGAGCGCGTTTACAAAAAGAATCTTTTTCTTCTGCCGAACGTGCTACTAGAATGAATAGTGTGAATCCAAAATATGTACTCCGAAATTATATGTCGCAATTAGCTATTGATGCTGCTGAAAAAGGAGATTATACATTGATAGATGAATTATTCAATTTGCTTAAAAATCCATATTCAGAGCAAGAAGATTCTCTAAAATGGTTTGCTAAACGACCAGAATGGGCACGGAATAAAGTTGGTTGTTCTATGTTGTCGTGTAGTTCGTAAATCGAATATTTAGATTTAAAACTTAAGAGTTTAAATACTTTACGACCATTTAGTTATGGAATTAAAAACCGAAAATAAAATTGCTTTTGGAGGCGGATGTCATTGGTGTACAGAAGCCGTGTTTCAATCTCTAAATGGCGTACGTCTTGTCGAGCAAGGTTATATTGCTTCAACGGGCGATGCATCTACATTTTCTGAAGCGGTTATCGTTCATTTTAATCCCTTGGTGATTTCTGAAACAGTGCTATTGGAAATTCATCTTCATACCCATAAAAGTACTTCAATGCATAGTATGCGCCATGCGTATAGATCGGCAGTTTATGTGTTTTCTGAAATTCAACATAAAAGCTTGTCCAATCTCTTAAATGGTTTTCAAAAGGATTTTAATAATTGTTTAATAACAAAAGTATATTCTTTTCATGCTTTTAGAGCGTCTCGAGATGCCATAAAAAATTACTATCTTAATAACCCCGAAAAACCATTTTGCGAACGTTATATCGCACCCAAACTTTTGTTTTTGTTAGAACGCTATTCGATCTATTTAAAACAATCAATTCAAACTAAATCTACGCTATAAAAAATTAAAACACCATTTTATGAAAAGTCAGAATCTTGAAATAGTAAATAAAAACGGGGTGAAGCTCCAAGCTTATTTAGAGTTGCCTGCAAACCAAAATCCTAGTTATTTTGCTGTTTTTGCACATTGCTTTACATGTACGAGTACCTTAAAGGCTGTTAAAAATATTAGTAGATCACTAACTAACCATGATTTTGGAGTGTTACGTTTCGATTTTACAGGATTAGGACGTAGCGATGGTGAGTTTTCTGATAGTCATTTTTCATCTAATGTTTCCGATTTATTAGCAGTTAGTGAATATTTAGAAAAACATTATCAGGCACCATCTTTATTGGTCGGGCATTCGCTTGGTGGAGCTGCAGTTATTGTTGCAGCTTCAAAATTAGAGTCGGTTAAAGCAGTGGCAACCATTGGAGCGCCGGCAACTGTAGATCATGTGACACATTTATTTTCGCATGGTTTTGATGAGGTGTCGGAAAAAGGAGATGTGGAAGTTGCTATTGGCGGCAGACCATTTAAAATTAATAAGGATTTTGTAGATGATTTTAGTAAAACGGATTTACCTGAAATAACTAAAGATTTACGAAAGCCAATTCTTATAATGCATGCACCTTTCGATCAAATTGTTCCAATAGAAAACGCCGAAAGATTATACAAAACGGCTCACCATCCAAAAAGTTTTGTGAGTTTAGATCAAGCCGATCATTTGTTGTCTAACGATAGAGATAGCACATATACCGGTGATATGATTGGTACTTGGGTTCAGCGTTATTTTGAACCTAAAAATCATGATATTTTAGATACTGAAGGCGAACAGTTGGTGGCGCATTTAAATCTTTTGGAGGATAATTTTACAACTAATATTCAGACCAAAAAGCATACGCTAATTGCCGATGAACCAACAAGTGTTGGTGGTGATGATTTTGGACCTTCACCTTACGAATATTTAAATTCAGCCTTAGCATCTTGTACTGCGATGACATTAAAATTATATGCAGAACGGAAAAAATGGGATTTACAGGAAGTATTCGTATACATTACTTATTCTAAAAAACATAGTGAAGATTTAAACATGAATCTAGAAAAGCCTGCACAAATAGATTATTTAAAAAAGACCTTGAAATTTGTTGGTGATTTAACTGAAGTTCAAAAAGAAAGATTAAAAGAAATTGCTTCAAAATGTCCTGTGCACAAAACTCTAGTTACAGATACAATTATTGAAACTATAATGGAATAAGCTCTTTTTTTATGCGATACAGTTCAAGCAAATCGCAATAATTAAAGACTTTTATAATTTACTACCAACCTATGTTATTAAAAGCACAATTTAAAAATACTCGTAAGCGATTTAAAAGTATTACAGAGCCCTTGTTAGTTGAAGATTATTCCGTTCAACCTGCTATTTTTGTGTCTCCGCCTAAATGGCATTTAGCACATTCTACATGGTTTTTCGAGCAATTTGTATTGTGTAAATATGTTGAAAGTTATCAGGTTTTCGATGATGATTTCGCGTATTTATTCAACAGTTATTATAACAATGCAGGAAAGCGTGTCTTACGTCCAAATCGAGGATTAATGACACGACCTAGTGTTGAGTCGGTATTTGCTTATCGCGATTATGTCGATAAACATATGGATGCGTTTTTAGATACTGAATTAACAAAAGCGGCTAAAACCACAATAGAACTAGGTATTAATCATGAACAGCAACATCAAGAATTATTCTGCTACGATATTAAATATATTTTAGGAAACCAACCAACGTTTCCTTCAATAGCAAATCAAGTTGAAATTGAAGGAGATTCAAATCCCTTAGGTTTTGTTACTATTTCAGAAGGACTTTATACTATTGGACACGATCAAGATTCTTTTTGTTATGATAATGAGCAAGGTGTACATAAGGTGTTTTTGCAACAGTTTGAGATGAGTACTGGTTTGGTTAATAACTCAGAATATATTGAATTTATTGAAGCAGGAGGTTATCAGAATTTCAATCTGTGGCATGCCGAAGGTTGGGATTTTATACAAGAAAACACAATAGATGCACCGCTATATTGGCACAAGGTAGAGGGCGTTTGGCACTATTATACATTAGATGGTTTTAAACCTGTAGAGGGCCGTAAGCCAGTTATGCATATTAGTTTTTATGAAGCTTTTGCTTATGCAGAATGGAAAGGAATGCGCTTGCCCACAGAGTTTGAATGGGAAGTAGCTTCAGCTCAATTTAATTGGGGACAACTTTGGGAATGGACAAACAGTGCGTATCTGCCATATCCTAATTTTACTAAAGCAGAAGGTGCTTTGGGTGAATATAATGGGAAGTTTATGATTAATCAGATGGTACTTCGTGGCGCATCAGTAGCTACAGTAGAAGGGCATAGTCGATCTACGTATCGCAATTTTTTTCATCCCAATTTAAGATGGCAATTTTCAGGAATTAGATTAGTAAAATAATATGGATACATTAGTAAAACACGAGATTATAGAAGGTTTAACTGCAGAAAAAAAGCATATAGCTTCGAAATATTTTTACGATGATGCGGGTAGCAGAATTTTTCAGGAAATTATGCAGATGCAAGATTATTATTTAACAGATAGTGAATTTGAAATTTTATCACTTCAAGCCGCACAAATTCACCATGCATTAAAATTCTCAGAGCCATTCAATATTATAGAGCTTGGTGCAGGCGATGGATTTAAAACCTTCAAATTGCTAGAATATCTAGTGTCTAAAGGCATTCAATTTAACTATGTTCCTATCGATATATCGCAGGAAGCAATTACGATGTTGTCTTCAAAATTAAAAGAACGTTTACCAGAATTGCATATTAAACCTCAAGTAGGCGATTATTTCGAAATTCTAAAAGAAATGTCTGCTGAAACCATTCCAAATTTATTACTTTTTTTAGGGAGTAATATTGGAAACTATTTAAAAGCAGATGCAATAGATTTACTTCAATTGTTTTATAAAAATATGAATACCGGAGATAAGCTTTTAATCGGGTTTGATTTAAAGAAGAATCCCATAACCATTACAAATGCGTATTTCGATTCTTACGGAATTACTAAGCGTTTTAATTTGAATTTATTAATCCGAATGAATCGTGAATTTGGAGCAGATTTTAAGTTAGACGATTTTGATTTTTATTGTCATTACGATCCCATAACGGGACATGTTAAAAGTTATTTGGTGAGTTTAAAAAAACAAGAAGTCTATTTTAAGGCGCTGGGGGAGTTAGTATTATTCAATCAGAATGAATTGATTTGGACAGAGCTTTCAAAAAAATATGGATTAACAGAAATTGAATCACTTGCAATCACTTCAGGGTTTAAAACTAATAATCATTTTTTAGATTGTAAACATTACTTTACAGATAGTCTTTGGGAAAAATAAATTCAGTTCTGAATTGGAAACTATTCTATAAATTGCTTATCATTTTGTAAATTCGAATCAAATAAAAATTGAAGATGCCAAAACAAACGCAAATAGGATTAGGTCTCGCTGCTATTGGTCGCCCGGAATATATCAATATTAAAAAAGAAGAAATCACGAAGTCTGAAGTTGTATTTAAAGCGAATGCTATGCAGGTTTTAGATGACGCTTATAGTTTTGGAATTCGCTATTTCGATACCGCTCCATCTTACGGAAAAGGAGAACAGTTTTTAATTGATTGGCATAAGTTAAGACAGTATAAAGACGTAAATTTAAGTACCAAATGGGGCTATACCTATATGGCAAATTGGCAACTGGGTTATACCGGGAAACATGAAATTAAATCGCATACGTTACCAAAATTAAAAGAGCAGTGGGAGGTTTCTCAAATACTTTTACCCGAATTAAGAATCTATCAAGTGCATTCTGCAACTTTAGATAGTGGCATTTTTACGAATACCGAAGTGCTACAAGAATTACATCGCATAAAGAAAGAAACGGGTGTACAAATTGGTATTTCTACTAGCGGTACAAATCAGAATGAAATTATTGAAACAGCTTTGAAGATAGAAGTAAATGGCGAAGCGTTATTCAATAGTTTTCAAGTCACATATAATGTGTTCGAACAATCTACATTTAAAATTTTAAAGCAATTATTAAGCGAGAATAAAACGGTGATTATTAAAGAAGCTTTGGCCAATGGGCGAGTTTTTAAAAACGAATCATTTCCTAAATATTCAGAGGCTTATATCTACCTTGGTTTACTTTCTAAGCATTATAATGTTGGAATAGACGCTATAGCTATCCGATTTATTATTGATACTTTACAACCCGATTATGTGTTAAGTGGTGCTTTAACCAGTGATCAGCTTCAAGATAATTTAAAAGCACTTCAGTTTCAATTAAAGAAAGAAGAAATTCATCAGCTTCAAATCTTCGCAGCTCAATCTAAAGCATATTGGGACGAGCGCAGTGCGTTAGAGTGGCGTTAAGATAACATCTTATTTATACGGTCAATTTTAAAATGATTAGAGTCAATTGGATCTATGCTTCTAACGTAACTTTGTAGTATTAAGTTTAACCATTAAATAAACAATACTATGAATAATTCAGGAAATACAATTTTAGGTGTTATAGCAGGAACCGCTTTAGGAGCAGCAATGGGAATATTATTTGCTCCTGACAAAGGTAGTAAAACACGTAAGATGATTGCAGAAGAAGCAGAAACAAGAAAAAATAAACTTGCAGACCAAGCTTCAGAACTAGCAGATGCCGTTGCTAAAAAGGTTAATGTTAAAAAAGGAACTTTAGAGGAGCAAATCGAAAGCATTCTTGCAGATACAAGTAATAAATCTCAAGAAGTTATTGATGCTCTTGAAAAGAAATTAGAAGTTTTAAAAACTAAGAATAGACATTTTATGAAAGATGTTGAGTCTAAAACAAACGGAGCAAATAAATCAAGTGCTACAGTTTAATTAAAACCTTTTAATTTTTTAGATATGACTATTTTTGAAGCCATAAGACACGATCATGATATTCAGCGAGATTTACTCGATAAATTGGTACAGACCTCAGGCGATACAAAAAACAGGGACGAGCTGTTTAAAGCGGTGAGAAAAGAATTGGAAGTTCATGCAAATGCAGAAGAGCGCCACTTTTACAAGCCTTTAATCTCTACAGATATGATGCAAGAGCATTCTAGACATGGAATTGCCGAACATCATGAAATCGATGAACTTATCGAAGAACTTGAGGATACGGATTATGATTCGTCTGCGTGGCTTAAAATAGCAAAAAAATTAAAAGATAAAGTAGAACATCATTTGGAGGATGAAGAGCATACGTTTTTTCAATTGGCAGGTAAAACCTTGTCCGAAAAGCAGAAAACGTCGCTTGCTTCAGATTATGAAACTTATATGAAAAAGAATAGGTGATTTCAGGTTGGTTAGTAGCTTATTCTAACACCAAATTGTGTATTAATTTACACGATTTGGTGTTTTTTTTTGTTTAAAACATCTTCATTTATCACAAAAGCCAATTAAAGTGATACTTTCAAAAATCATTTTAATAATTTTGAAATTCATAAATCCCATTTTATATGAAGTTTGTAAACGAGCTATTAGAACTTTTAGATTTAAAATCTATAGATTCAGTGCATTTTGAGGGATTGAGCAAAACCATTGGAAGTCCACATGTTTTTGGCGGTCAGGTTTTGGCACAAGCTGTAAATGCTGCTTATAGAACCATTACAAACGGACGTATTTTACATTCGCTTCATGCCTATTTTTTGGAAGCTGGAGACTTAAATGTTCCTATTATTTTTAATGTAAATGAAGTTCGAGATGGTGGTAGTTTTTCTACACGTCGTGTTTTAGCAAGCCAAAATGGGAAAGCGATTTTTATTTTAGCAGCCTCTTTTCATAAAGTAGAAGACGGTTACGACCATCAAATACAAATGAATACGGAGTTAAAGCAGCCCGAAGACTTACTGAGTTGGAGTGAAATGTTAGAACAATACGGAAGTGTTTTGCCAAAAATAACGAAACACTTTTTAGAAATCGAGCGACCTATAGATTTTAAACCTGTCGAGGTTATAAATCCATTTAAGAAAGAAAATTTGCCACCATATTCTAATGTTTGGTTTAAACTTAAAAATCCGCTTCCAAATGCCGATTTGGCTACAAAACAACAAATTTTAACCTATATATCCGATTATAATATTCTAGCAGCGGCCTTATTGCCTCACGCCAGTAAAGCTCATTTTGGAAATACTCAAATGGCCAGTTTAGATCATTCAATGTGGTTTTTTAGAGATTTTAATTTCGACGACTGGATGTTGTATTCTATAGAAACACCTAACGCCTCTGGCGCACGTGGCTTCGCTAAAGGGAATATTTTTTCTCGCGATGGTAAATTAATTGCGTGTGTTGCTCAAGAAGGTTTAATGCGACCATTGGTTAAAAAATCTGAGTAATAAATGAAATCCAATTGTTTAGTTATGGGACATCGCGGAGCTAAGGCCTATATCGCTGAAAATACTTTAGAATCCATTCAAAAGGCATTAGATTTTAATGTGGACGGTATAGAAATTGATGTGCATTGTTGTGCTTCAGGTGAGTTGGTTGTGTTTCATGATTTTACTTTAGATCGCATGACTAATGGTGAAGGTGAATTGGCAAAACAGACGCTTTCTGAATTAAAGGCATTGAAAGTTGATGGTCAGTTTTCTATTCCGACTTTAGATGAGGTTTTAGATTTAATTGATAGAAAATGCATCCTAAATATTGAATTGAAAGGAAAGTATACTGCGGCAGCAACTTGTAAAACGATTCAGAACTATATTGAATATAAGAGTTGGCAATATTCAGATTTTTTAGTGTCCAGTTTTCAGCACCACGAATTAGAAGATGTATATAAAATTGATAAAAATATTCCGTTAGGCGTGTTAACCAAAGCGAATATGATGGAAGCGATAGAGTTTGCCGAAACTGTAAAAGCAAAGGCGATTCATCCAGGTTCGGCAATTGTAACACGAGATAATGTAAAGTTTGCACAGAGTAAAGGTTACGCGGTTAATGTGTGGACGGTTAACGATGAAGCAACCATAAACCGAATGAAAGATTATGGTGTAGATGCCATAATTTCTGATAATCCAGATATAGTATGAAAGAATATAATGTGATTGTCGTTGGTGGTGGAGCTGCAGGTTTTTTTGCAGCTATAAATATTGCTGAACAAAATCCGCAATTAAAAGTTGCGATTTTAGAACGTGGGAAAGATGTTTTAGGAAAGGTTAAAGTGTCTGGTGGCGGACGCTGTAATGTGACGCATGCTGAATTTGTTCCGCAGGAATTAGTAAAGTATTATCCGCGTGGTGAAAAAGAATTATTAGGTCCATTTCATCAGTTTATGACGGGTGATACCATGGCATGGTTTGAAGAGCGTGGTGTGGAGTTGAAAATTGAGGAAGATGGACGCATGTTCCCGGCTTCAAATTCATCACAAACAATTATTGATTGCTTTTTGTTTGAAGCGAAAAAACATAAGGTTGAAGTGTTAACGAATCATTCGGTAAAATCAATTTCTAAAATTGAAGAGGTTTGGCAAATAGAAACCAATCATGGCGATTTTAAGTCAGAACACCTATTGGTTGCCACAGGAAGTAGTCCGAAAATCTGGAACGTTTTAGAAGGCTTAGGACATACTATTTCTCAGCCTGTTCCATCTTTGTTTACCTTCAATATAAAAGATAACCGACTTAAAGATATTCCCGGCGTTGTCGCTCAGAATGTAGAAGTTAAAGTTTTAGGAACCGATTTGTATTCCGAAGGGCCTTTGCTAGTGACGCATTGGGGATTGAGTGCACCTGCAATTTTAAAACTATCCGCTTTTGGAGCCTTAGAATTAGCAAAACGTGATTATAAATTTGATGTGGAAGTCAATTTTGTAAAGCAAAGTCTCGAGGATGTTTTAGACCATTTGAAACAAGTGAAATTAGATTCGGCCAAGAAAACGGTTTATAAATTTCCGCAATTTGACTTGCCGAAACGCTTATGGCAACAATTGGTTTTAGCTTCAGAACTTACGGAAGATAGCCGTTGGGGAGATATTAATAAGAATCAGTTGGAGGGTTTGGCGAGTCAGTTATCTCAGGCTACCTTCAAAGTAGATGGTAAAAGTACGTTTAAAGAAGAGTTTGTAACGGCTGGAGGAGTCGATTTAAAAGAAATCAATTTTAAAACTTTTGAAAGTAAACTTCATAAAAACCTGTATTTAGCAGGAGAAGTGATAAATATCGATGCGGTGACTGGTGGATTTAACTTTCAGAATGCCTGGACAGGAGCTTTTATTGTGGCTAAAGCAATTTCTAAAAAATAATGAATACGTACATCGCTTTATTACGAGGTATAAATGTTTCGGGTCAGAAAAAAGTACCGATGGCAGATTTACGAGAACTCATGGCTAATCTAGGTTTCGAAAATGTGAAAACGTATATACAAAGTGGGAATGTGGTGTTTCAATCTTTAGAAGAAAATCAATCAGTTTTAGAATCTAAAATTTCAGAAGCTATTTTAAACGTTTTCGGATTTGAAGTGCCCGTTTTGGTTAAAAGTGAATCGGAATTTCAATTGATTTTCGATTCTTGTCCGTTTTCAGAAGTACAAAAAGAAACAAGTTATTTTACACTTTTAAGAGACATTCCAAATCAAGGTTTAGTTGAATCTGTTTCCGAAGAATCTTATAAAGATGAAATATTTGTCATTTCAGACTCCTGCGTGTATTTTCATTCAGAACACGGTTACGGAAAAGCGAAATGTAATACCAATTTTTTTGAGCGAAAATTAAAAGTTTCAGCAACCACAAGAAATTTTAAAACGATGCAGAAGTTGTTATCTTTGTGCTCAGATTTATAATGTCATGACCGAACAACAATTTATTCCTCAAACATATTCTAGCGCTAAAAGCGAAGGAACAGTGTCTTGGGAATCGCCAAGTAATATTGCACTTATAAAATATTGGGGAAAGAAAAAGGACCAAATTCCTGAAAACCCATCAATTAGTTTTACGCTTAATGCGTGTAAAACAACGACTGTTTTGTCGTATTCTAAAAAAGAAACGACTTCAGATTTCGATTTTAAAGTCTATTTAGATGGTGAACATAAACCTGACTTTCAACCAAAAATTAAAACCTTTTTTGAACGTGTGTTCGTGTATTTACCATTTTTAAGGGATTATACTTTTAAAATTGAAACATCAAATACCTTTCCTCATAGTTCTGGAATTGCATCGTCTGCTTCTGGAATGAGTGCGTTGGCGTTGTGTTTAATGAGTCTGGAGCAACAGCTTCAGCCTGAAATGACGACTGAATTTTTCAATCAAAAAGCATCATTTTTATCACGACTAGGTTCGGGTTCTGCTTGTAGAAGTATTGAAGGTGATTTAATTGTTTGGGGAGAAAATAAAACGGTTGAAGGCAGTTCAGATTTATTCGGTGTGAAATATCCGTATGCGGTTCATGAGAATTTTAAAGGGTATCAGGATACTATTTTATTAGTCGATAAAGGAGAGAAGCAAGTGAGTAGTACGGTTGGTCATAATTTAATGCATGGACATCCGTTTGCCGAGCAACGTTTTGCTCAAGCTCATGAAAATCTAGCCCATTTAAAACCGATTTTAGAGTCAGGAGATTTAGATAAATTTATAGCGCTTATAGAGAGTGAAGCTTTGACGTTACATGCGATGATGATGACGAGTATGCCATATTTCATTTTAATGAAACCAAATACATTGGAGGTGATTAATAAAATCTGGGCGTTTCGGAAAGAAACCGGTTTACATATTGGATTTACTTTAGATGCAGGTGCGAATGTACATGTGCTATATCCGAAAGCAGAAGCAGAAGCCATTTTGGAATTCATAAAAGCAGAGTTAGCTAGCCATTGCCAAAACGGACAATTTATTTGCGACGAGATAGGTTTTGGAGCGAAACAACTTCGTAATTAATAATGAATAAATAAAAATTAAGAGGTGATAATACGTAATTAAAAGTGTAAATTATGCTTTAATTATATGTTATGAAACAAAATATTGTTAAGAATAAAAGTTTTGTTTTTGCTGTTGAAATTGTAAGTCTTTATAAAAATCTGACATCGAATAAGAAAGAATTTGTAATGTCGAAACAGCTTCTAAGGTCAGGGACTTCGATTGGAGCTAATATTAGAGAAGCTGAATTTGCGCAAAGTAAAGCTGATTTTATACATAAATTATCAATTGCATTAAAAGAGGCAAATGAAACAGATTATTGGCTAGACCTGTTGTTTGCTGCGAATTATCTGTCTAAAAATGAATTTGATAGCTATAAAATAAAATCTCAGGAAATGTTACGATTATTAATTAGTATTGTGAAATCATCTAAAAATAATTGTTAACTTTGCACTGTTAATTTTTAATTAAAATACGTGAAAGGACCTTTATTTTATTCTAAGATTTTACTTTTTGGCGAATATGGTATCATAAAAGATAGCAAGGGATTGTCTATTCCTTATAACTTTTATAATGGAGCATTAAAAATGTCGGATACCCCTACTGAAATTACTTTAAAATCTAACGAAAGTTTAAAACGTTTTGCTGCATATTTGGCGACTATTAGTGCCGGTTTAGTGGTGTTCGATTTAAATACTTTGAATAGCGATATAGATGCTGGGATGTATTTCGACTCATCTATTCCTCAGGGTTATGGTGTTGGAAGTAGTGGCGCTTTAGTTGCCGCGCTTTATGACAAGTATGCTCAGGATAAAATTACAGTTTTAGAAAATTTAACTCGTGAAAAGCTTTTAAAGTTGAAAACCATTTTCTCTGAAATGGAATCTTTCTTTCACGGAAAATCTTCGGGTTTAGACCCTTTAAATAGTTATTTAAGTATTCCTATTTTAATCAATTCTAAAGATAATATTGAAGCTACAGGTATTCCTTCGCAAAAAAGTGATGGAAAAGGTGCTGTATTTTTAATAGATAGTGGTATTGTTGGAGAAACAGCTCCTATGGTTCATATTTTTATGGAAAACATGAAGCAAGAAGGGTTTAGAAACATGATTAAAAATCAGTTTGTAAAGCATACAGATGCTTGTGTAGACGATTTCTTAAAAGGAGATATGAAGTCGTTATTTAAGAACACCAAACAATTATCTAAAGTCGTTTTAAATCATTTTAAACCTATGATTCCACAACAGTTTCACGACTTATGGAAAAAAGGTTTAGAAACTAACGATTACTATTTGAAACTTTGTGGCTCTGGAGGAGGTGGTTATATTCTTGGTTTTGCTGAAGATTTTGAAAAAGCAAAGCTGGCACTACACGGTCATAAATTAGAAGTTGTTTACAATTTCTAGTCGGTAAGAACAGTCGTTTTTTATTCCATCTCTCTTAATATTTAGCTATGTTCTCTAGAAAACATAAACATATTTTATTGAAGTTTTTCAGTATGTTTTCTGTGGTTAGAGGATATAATGTGTTAATGGTTTTAGGTGCGCAATACGTTACAGCCGTTTATATTTTAGCTCACGAAAAATCTGTGCGAGAGGTTGTTTTCGATATCAATTTATTGATGTTAGTTTTGGCTTCTTCGGCAACAATTGCGGGCGGATATATTATCAATAATTTTTACGATTCTGAAAAAGATTTAATAAATCGCCCACAAAAATCGATGTTAGATCGGTTAATTAGTCAGAATACCAAACTTTCCTTTTACTTTGTTCTTAATTTACTTGCTATTATTATGGCGAGTTATGTGTCTTTTAAAGCCGTTATCTTTTTTGCGCTGTATATTTTCGCTATTTGGTTTTATTCACATAAATTAAAAAAGATGCCTTTTATAGGGAATTTAACTTCTGCTATTTTAACGATTACGCCATTCTTCGCCATTTTTATGTATTATCAGAATTTCGAACATGTTATTTTTGTACATGCTACGTATCTGTTTTTAATTATTTCAATGCGAGAGCTGACAAAAGATTTGGAGAATATTCCTGGCGATCTGGCCTTAGGTTATAAAACGATTCCTATTGTTTACGGCGAAAAATATTCTAAAATAATGCTTACCATTTTAGCGTTGTTAACATTAATTCCTGCGTATTTTTTATTGACGAGATACGATATAGGTCATATGTATTACTTCTTTTATTTTACAATGATTTTGCTGGCCATATTTCTAGTATTATTATGGAACTCTAGTTCTAAAAAACACTATTTAATTCTTCATAATATTTTAAAATTCATTATTTTTTCTGGTGTATTAAGCGTGCTTTTAATTAATGTAAATTTGGTGTTAAACCGACTTTTTTAAAAGGATTTACATAAAAATATGAAATCGTAAATTATAGTTTATCTTTGCACAAAATATATATTTCAAATGAACAAGCAACAAGGCGGCAGTAAAAAAGGAAAAGCTTCAGGACGTGGATCGGATAATTCACGAAATACAAGTTATGCAAGAGGAAATGCGCCTATTAAAAAACAGGACGTTACGAGTAAACCTAAACAGGTTGTTAAAAATTCGAACCCTGACGAAATCCGTTTAAATAAATACATTGCCAATTCTGGTATTTGTTCTCGTCGCGATGCAGATATGCATATTGCAACAGGTTTAGTGTCTGTAAATGGTAAAGTTGTAACCGAAATGGGTTATAAAGTGAAGTTGGCAGACGAAGTACGTTTTGATGGTAGTCGAGTAAATCCAGAGAAGAAAGCGTATGTGTTATTAAATAAGCCAAAAGGTTTTGCAACAACAACTAGCGAAGGTAAAGGGCGTACGGTAATGGATTTAGTAGCAAATGCTACATCTTCAAAAATAAAACCAATCGGACGTTTAGGAAGAAATTCTCTAGGGTTAATTTTATTTACTAACGATGAGGATATTGTAAATAAATTTACAAACTCTAAAAATGGAGTGCCAAGATTATTTCATATCGAATTAGATAAAAACTTAAAGCACGAAGATTTTAAGAAAATTCAAGAAGGTTTTAAGATTGAAGGGAAGCTAGTTGCTGTAGAAGAAATTAGTTATATCGACAAAGGTTCTAAAAAAGAGATTGGTTTAAAAGTTAAAAATACAGGAAGTACAATAATTCGTTCTATTTTCGATTACTTGAAATACGAAATCGAAAAGATAGATTGCGTAAGTATTGGACAGCTTACTAAAAAAGATATTCCACGCGGACATTGGAAGCACTTAACAGAACAAGAAATCGTAAATCTTAAAATGCTGTAAATCAGATTTTAAAAGTTTTTCAAAAAAATCGAAAAAAATCTTTTTTTTTCGATTTTTTATAGCACATTTGTACAAGCAATTAGCTGAACATAATGAATAGTGTTTATATGTTCGGGCTTTTGAAACTTAGGAAGTTATACTCAAAAGCAGCTTATAAGATGAGCAACCGAATTTTAGAGCTAACTTCCGCATACTCCATCGTTAAAAGCCAACATGTGTTTGGCTTTATTCCCACAACCCAAAGTCAAATACAAATTTGATAAATAGTTAACGTTTTTAATTTTGCTACACGGATAACTCTGTGTAATTTAATTTTTTTATTTAACTATGACATCAAATAACTATGAATACTAAATACATTGATTTAATAAATCAATCCTTTTATTTCCCACAAGAAGAATTTAAATTAGAAGATAAAACACTTCAATTTCACGATATAGATTTAATGAAATTGGTTGAAGAATATGGTGCACCTTTAAAGTTTACCTATTTACCACAAATTTCAAATAATATTACCCGAGCTAAAGGTTGGTTTAAAAAAGCCATCGAAAAGAATAATTACAAAGGGGAATATAACTATTGCTATTGTACAAAGAGTTCGCATTTTAAACACGTTTTAAATGAAGCTTTAAAAAACGATATTCATATTGAAACGTCTTCGGCTTTCGATATTGATATTGTTGAGAATTTAAAGAAAGAAGGTAAAATTACAGATAACACTTATGTAATTAGTAACGGATTTAAACGTGCGCAATACATTACAAACATTGCCAGATTAATTAATAACGGCCACAAGAACTGTATCCCGATAATAGATAATTACGAGGAAATAGATTTGTTGTCTCAAGAAATTGATGGAAAATTTAATGTTGGTATTCGTATTGCTTCAGAAGAGGAACCAAAATTCGAGTTTTACACTTCACGTTTAGGAATTGGATACAAAAACATTGTCCCTTTCTATAATCGTCAGATAAAAGATAACGAAAAAGTTCAGCTTAAAATGCTACACTTTTTTATCAATACAGGTATCCGTGACAATGCTTATTATTGGAACGAATTATTAAAATGTTTAAAAGTTTATACGGCGTTAAAGAAGATTTGTCCATCTTTAGATAGTTTAAATATTGGTGGAGGATTTCCGATTAAAAATTCATTAGCATTCGATTTTGATTACGAATATATGGTTGATGAAATCTTAAATCAAATCAAAACGGTTTGTGAAGAAGAGGAAGTCGATGTGCCTAATATTTTTACCGAATTTGGTAGCTTTACAGTTGGTGAAAGTGGTGGGGCTATATACGAAGTGTTATACCAGAAACAACAAAATGATCGTGAAAAATGGAATATGATAAACTCATCTTTCATTACAACATTACCAGATACTTGGGCCATTAATAAACGTTTTGTAATGCTACCAATTAACCGTTGGTACGAAAGTTACGAACGTGTATTATTAGGTGGTTTAACTTGTGATAGCGACGATTATTATAATAGTGAACAGCATATGAATGCGATTTACTTACCAAAATATAATAAAGACAAACCATTATATATAGGGTTTTTTAATACTGGAGCATATCAAGAAACTATTGGAGGATTTGGAGGTTTACAACACTGTTTAATTCCATCGCCAAAACATATTTTAATAGATAAAGATGCTGATGGAAACATCACCACTAAATTATTTGCAGAACAACAAAAAAGTGAAGACTTACTTAAAATTTTAGGTTACAATGAGCAATAAAACGTATGCTGGGATTCCTGAAAATTATGCAAGATTAGAAACATCTAAAATTGTTTTAATTCCAGTGCCTTATGATGGGACAAGTACATGGCAAAAAGGAGCAGATAAAGGGCCAGAAGCCTTTTTAAATGCTTCAGAAAACATGGAAACTTACGATATAGAAACCCAAACCGAAGTTTACCAACAAGGTGTGTTTTTGGCCGATGCGGTTACTGAAAACAGTTCGCCAGAAGCTATGGTTGATGCGGTTCATCAAGCCACTAAAAAATATATTAAAAAGAATAAATTTGTGACCCTTTTTGGAGGTGAACATTCTATTTCTATAGGTTCGATTAGAGCATTTAACGAATGTTTTAATAACTTAACCGTGTTACATATAGATGCGCATGCCGATTTACGTAAAACCTATCAGGGTTCTGCATGTAATCATGCCTGTGCCGTTTATGAAGCGAGTCAGACCACGAATTTAATCCAAGTTGGCATTCGTTCTATGGACGTTAAAGAAACTACGGTTATGGATCCTGAAAAGACGTATTTTGCGCATGAGTTGGCAGCCAACGAATTTTGGATGGATAGCGCCATAGATCAAATGACAAAAAATGTATTTATTACATTCGATTTAGATGCTTTAGATCCGTCTATTCTACCAAGTACAGGAACTCCAGAACCAGGAGGATTGTTTTGGTACGAAACCTTAGATTTTTTAAAGAAAGTCTTTGCAGAAAAGAATGTTGTAGGATTCGATATTGTAGAACTTTGTCCGAATGCGACAGATAAATCTTCAGATTTTCTTGCTGCAAAATTATATTACAAAATGTTGAGTTATAAATTTATGGGTGAAAACATAGAGGATGATTACGACAATACATTCGAGAGTAAAACACAAAAAAATAACACATCAAAATTCGTAGAAGACGATGAGTACTAAAGGAGCAATTTCAAACTTTATAGAAAAGTATTATTTACACTTTAACGCAGCGGCTTTGGTTGATGCAGCTAAAGGGTATGAAGATCAATTAAACAAAGGTGCTAAAATGTTAGTGTCTTTAGCAGGAGCTATGAGTACTGCAGAGCTAGGTAAAATTTTCGCAGAAATGATTCGCCAAGATAAAGTGCAAATTATTTCATGTACAGGAGCCAATTTAGAAGAAGATATCATGAATTTGGTAGCACATTCGCATTACAAACGTGTTCCTAATTACCGCGATTTAACACCTCAGGATGAATGGGATTTATTAGAAAAAGGTCTAAATCGTGTAACCGATACGTGTATTCCTGAAGAGGAAGCATTTAGACGTTTACAAGAGCATATATTCAAAATTTGGGAAGAAGCAGAAGCTAAAGGTGAACGTTATTTACCGCATGAATATATGTACAAAATGTTGTTGTCTGGTGTTTTAGAAGAGCACTACGAGATCGACTTAAAAGATTCTTGGATGTATGCAGCAGCAGAAAAAAACCTACCTATTATCTGCCCAGGTTGGGAAGATAGTACAATGGGGAATATTTTTGCAAGTTATGTGCTTAAAGGTAAATTGAAAGCGAGTACTATGAAATCTGGAATTGAATACATGACATTCCTTGCAGATTGGTATACAAATAATTCTGAAAACGGAATTGGATTCTTCCAAATTGGAGGAGGAATTGCTGGAGATTTTCCTATTTGTGTAGTGCCTATGTTATACCAAGATATGGAACGTCCAGAAACACCATTCTGGAGTTATTTCTGTCAGATTTCTGATTCTACAACAAGTTATGGTTCGTATTCTGGAGCAGTTCCAAACGAAAAAATAACATGGGGAAAATTAGATATTGACACCCCTAAATTTATTATTGAAAGTGATGCAACTATAGTTGCACCATTAGTTTTCGCCTATTTATTAGATATGTAATCCCCTTTATAAAAAATGAAACGAGTAATAGTAGACTACCAAAAGCTAAATGAAGATATCTTAAACCTTCTAGTAGAAAAATTTCCTGATGGTTATGATGATGCAGATATTATTTCATTCAGAAATGCAAAAAATGAATTAGTAGAAGCTGTCGAAGTTAAAACCGAAGACACGATTTACTTGGTAAAAGTAGGCGTGCGTTTAGCTCAGGCTATGGAAAACTATATTGAAGACGATGTTGAAGACGATGTTGATGTAGATTTTGATGAAGTAAAACCAGAAGATGCTGAAGCAGTAGAAGAAGAGGATGAAGATGATGATAACGATTAGAACTATATTAAAATAAAATAAATTAAAATGAAAGTTGCTGTTTTTCAATCTTACACAGACGGATTGTACACGTTTATCTTTGAAAATGGTGAGGATATGATTTTTGACGAAATCCATCCTCGCGCTTTAAAACAATTCGATTTAAAGCATGATGAAAGCTATATCGATCAAACCTTTAAAATTACATTTGTTGAAGTACCTGTTGGTAAAGAAGATGTAATTTATAGAATAGATAGTTTAAAACTCGTTTCGTAAAAGAGTTTTAGATGCTATTAAAATTTGAAGTGTGCTTTCACTTATAAAGCAACGCTAAAGAATTCCTGTCTTAAAATTTAAGATATAATATTCCAAACCTGGTGAATAAACGTGTGTTATTTACCAGGTTTTTAGCTTTTAAAACGTGTTTAAAAGACAAGCCTTCTTGCAGGTATTAGTCTATTATTCTTCTGAAATTAAATGTTCTTTACCTTCCTTTTGTTTTTTTTTAATCCATTTTAGAACTTATATATAATGTTGTAGGATATCAAGTTGCAAGTGCAATTCAGATAAAAGACTATAAGATTTAGTTTCAATGGAATTTGTTGTTTTCGTATAGTGACGAACTGTCTTGTTAGTTTATTCAATTATATTTTTCAAAACGGAATGGTGAGTTTTATTAATTTGATTTCATCTAAAAATAGTTAGCAATTAAATACGTCACAGTCTGCCGCTTTAGATGTTTCGTGTCCAAAGCAAAAGCGTTATATAGGGAAGATTATAATGTGAAAATAAAATTCCTGAAACCCTTTATATTTTAAACTCAGCAGATAGTGCTTTGTAAAACGAACAATTAAACGGTTAAACATGGGGTTAAAATAAACCGTAGATTTAAAAGTTCGTTATCGATTAATTTACGCTCGTATAGAAATATTTAAAAAGATTTTAGAGTTTTTAAGGATATTACGAACATGACTGAAGCAGTGAATTAGAGTGGATTATCATCATCTTAATTATGGTTTAAGTCGTTGATATGTTTGTGTCCAAATTGTTTTTTTAGAATTACTTCATAAATAAATACGGCATAAACAATGGCGTATTCCAAACCAATTACCCATAGGTTTTCGGTGTTGTCTGAACTTGTGTAAGCAAGATAACTTAGTATAATGGCAGCACTCCAAACTAAAGGGAATTTATAGCCTGTAAATACAGCTAATATTACTAAAAGGCTTACATACCAAGGGTGCACTGTGGTCGCCATAAAATAGTATACGGTAATCACCAAAATCATATTAATTAATAAACTTTGCATGTTCTTTAAAGGTGATTTGTACGTTGTAATTGCAATATATAGTATAACTAAAATTGCCATAATGGGACCAATTAGCTTGATTTTGTTTTGTCCTGTAATTTCGTAACCTATAGATTTTGCAATATTAAAAAGGCTTGCATTAAATTCGAAATTTTTAAACCAGAGTCCTACGGTTTCTGCGTAATTCGTTATAAATTCTGAACTTATAAACGGTAGAAATAATACTAGATTCATAAGGCCAACAATAGCACAAAACAAGAATCCTTTCTTTAGGTTTAAATGTTTAAATATTAGAGGGAGAAATATAAGAGGAATTAATTTTGTGGCTACAGATAGCGAAAAAGCGACTGCTGCCCATTGCCATTTTAGCTTTTGTAGTAGGTATAAACTCATCACTAGAAAGCATATCATTACACCTTCAAAATGTAAATTCCCAGTCAGTTCTATTATAATAAATGGATTTAATAGATACCAAAAGATATAATGTGGTGGTAGGTTTAAGTTTTTTAAAAGTTTACTCCCGAAGAAAAATGTTCCAAAATCTGCTGCAATAATCAGTAAACGCATCACAATTACCGAACCCAAAATGGAATGATTAGAAAATACGGCAGCCAGATAATAACAAAACTGACTTACGGGGGGGTAATTAGTATAGTGAGACGCACTTAATTCTCCCATGCCGTTGTACAAAGCTTGTGTTTCAGGAACCGGATTGATGCCTTTTGTAATAAAATAATCAGGTGTATAGAGAAACGGATTATAACCTTCGAAAATCATACGGCCATCCCATATAAAGCGATAGAAATCTTGAGATAAATTAGGAATAGCGAAAAGAAAAAGAATTCGGCATACAAATGTTAAGCGGAGTAAAGTGGTTGTGTTTTGAACTTTTGATTGTACTATTTTGTAACTTAAAAAAAACGATATAAAATAAAGAATAATTAATTTCACATATTCAGTCCTAACTAAATTGTAGGCAAAAAGGGTATATATAAAAATTAAACTAAGAAAAAACAACAATTGAAATCTTAGCGTTTTATTAACAGGACTTGTGAAAATAGTCATACAGATAAAATATTTTTAATTTGCTGAAAAACAGCTAAATGTATAATTTACAACGTTTGAAATACACGATGAATTTGTCCGTTATACATGATAACTATCATGAATTATCTTCATTTCAAAGCGTAATTTTGTATAGTACTTTATTAATTAACCGTAATAAACAACATAAAAATGAATATTTCACATATTGAACACATCGGAATTGCAGTAGATAATCTAGAAGAGTCCATAAAATACTACGAAGGTGTCTTGGGGTTAACATGTTATTCTATTGAGGAAGTTGCAGATCAGAAAGTTAAAACCGCTTTTTTCTTAGTGGGACAGACTAAGATCGAATTATTAGAAAGTACATCGCCAGATGGCCCAATTGGTAAATTCATTGCTAAAAAAGGTCAAGGCATGCATCATATTGCATTTGCAGTTAAAGATTCTACAGAGGCTTTAAAACAAGCAGAAGAACGTGGTGTGACACTAATAGATAAAACGTCTAGAAAAGGTGCGGAGGGCTTGAATATAGGTTTCCTTCATCCTAAATCTACTCAAGGCGTGCTTACAGAACTTTGTTCAAAAGAATAGTTAGTAATCAGAAAAGACAAGTAAAAGCGTAACTAATGGCAAATCAAGAAAAAATTAATGAGCTCATTGAAAAAAGAGCAAAAGCAAAATTAGGTGGTGGTGAAAAGCGTATTGAATCACAGCATGCAAAAGGTAAATTAACGGCCAGAGAAAGAATAGATATACTTTTAGACGATGATAGTTTTGAAGAATTCGACATGTTTGTTACACACAGAACAAAATCTTTCGGATTAGATAAACAAATTTATTTGTCGGATGGGGTTATTACTGGACATGGAACTATAGATGGAAGGATAGTATATGTGTTCTCTCAAGATTTTACCGTGTTTGGTGGTTCACTTTCCGAAACGTATGCCTTGAAAATATGTAAAATTATGGATATGGCAATGAAAATTGGTGTGCCTGTAATCGGACTTAATGATAGTGGTGGAGCACGTATTCAAGAAGGTGTAAGATCACTTGCTGGCTATGCAGAGATTTTTCAAAGAAACATAATGGCATCAGGAGTTATTCCTCAAATTTCTTCAATCTTAGGACCTTGTGCTGGTGGAGCTGTTTATTCTCCTGCTTTAACAGATTTTACGATCATGACAGATAAAACAAGTTATATGTTTGTTACTGGTCCTAAAGTTGTTAAATCTGTAACTGGAGAAGATGTAACTACAGAGCAATTAGGAGGAGCAAAAGTACATTCTACAAAATCTGGTGTGTCTCACTTCTTAGCAGATAACGACGAAGAAAACTTAATGTTAGTCAGAAAGTTACTTAGCTATTTGCCTTCAAATAATTTAGAAGATGCACCAACAGTACCTTGTAACGATCCTATAGATAGATTGGACGATGCTTTAAATAGCATTATCCCAGAAAATGCCAATCAGCCTTACGATATTGTAGATGTTATATCTATCCTTACAGACGATGGTGAATTTACAGAAGTTCACAGAGATTATGCTAGAAATATAGTTGTAGGTTTTGCACGTTTTAATGGACGTTCTGTTGGTATTGTTGCCAATCAGCCTAAATATTATGCAGGTGTTTTAGATTGTGAAGCGTCAAGAAAAGCAGCACGATTTGTACGTTTCTGCGATGCTTTTAATATCCCAATAGTAACATTAGTAGATGTACCAGGATTCTTACCAGGGACAGGACAGGAATATGCAGGTATTATTTTACATGGTGCTAAATTATTATTCGCTTATGGAGAAGCTACAGTGCCAAAAGTAACTATTACGTTACGTAAATCTTATGGTGGAGCGCATGATGTAATGAGTTGTAAACAATTACGAGGAGACTTAAACTATGCTTGGCCAACGGCAGAAATTGCCGTAATGGGAGCAAAAGGAGCAGTAGAAGTTTTAGAAGGATCAAACATTAGAAAAATTGAAGATGCCGACGAGAAACAACACTATATCGAGGAAAAAGAGCACGAATATAATACCAAGTTCGCGAATCCTTATGTAGCAGCCAAATATGGATTTATAGACGATGTTATTGAGCCTAGAAATACCAGATTTAGAATTGTAAGAGCTTTAGAATTGTTAGCCAATAAAAAAGAGGTTAATCCACCTAAGAAACACTCTAATATCCCACTATAATGATGACAAATTTATTAGCATTAATAGAGATTACAGTGCCAACTCAGGTCGATCCAATAGAAGAAGGTTATATCGTTCTAGTAACAGGGTTATTAATTGTGTTTGGTGGTTTAATCCTGTTAACCTTATTCTTTAAGTATGCCTTGCCCTTAATTTTATATATCTATAAACTGATATCTAAAGGGCCAGATAAGAAGGTTTCAGATATTTCACCAAAACTGAATGAAGACTTTACTGGAGAAATAGCAGCAGCCATCTCGGCAGCGATTCACTTGCATTTAAATGAACAGCATGATAACGAAAATGCGATATTAACCATAAAACAAGCTCGGAAAATGTACTCGCCTTGGAGTTCCAAAATCTACGGTGTTTATAACAGGCTGTAATTAAGGGTTAATTTTTTTGAACATTTAAAAGAAATATACAATACAATGAAAAATTTCACATTCAATATAAATGAAAACAGTTATAGTGTTAGAATTGTTTCACAAGAAGATAACACTATAAATTTAGAAGTAAACGGAACATCTTATTCGGTTAAAATGAAGGAAGATGTGAAAACTGTTAAAACTCCAAGATTAGTTCGTACAGCATCTAAAGCTGCCCCAGAACCTGTAAAAATAAATAATCCTAGTTCTGCAAAAACTACAATATCTGCACCAATTCCAGGTATTATTTTAAGTTTAAATATAAAAGTAGGCGATACGGTTAAAGAAGGTGATTTGTTACTTGTTCTTGAAGCCATGAAAATGGAAAATAATATTATTTCGGAGAAATCTGGAGTGGTATCGGCTGTAAATGTTAAAGTTGGACAGCAAGTTTTACAAAGTGAAGTAATGATAGAATTAGAATAGGGATTAAACCCATAGTGTTTTTCATAATTAAGAAACGTACTATGATGTCCAAAAACACAAAAAAATGAAAAAAATAATATTAATATTTGGAGTTCTATCGTTACTAGTTTTTGCTAGACCTGTTCTAGGATTAAGCTTAAGTGCAGTAACGAACACTACAGCAACAACTTCAGTGTCTGAGCAAGGCACATCAGATAGAAGTTTTGTTTCTGAAGCGATGGGAGGGATAAAACAATTTTACAATTATACAGGTTTTGCCAATGCAGCCGGAGGAAATATAATTATGATTATTATTGGTATTGTGTTTATTTACCTCGGTATTAAATTCGATTACGAACCCTTACTTTTAATACCCATCGGCGCAGGTGTAATTATTGGGAATATACCCTTTGTGGCAGGGAACCAAACGGGGATTTACGAAACAGGTTCGGTTTTAAACTACTTGTACTTTGGTGTTGTAAAAGGTATTTACCCGCCTTTAATCTTTTTGGGTATTGGAGCGATGACAGATTTCTCGTCTCTTATAGCAAACCCAAAACTTATGCTTTTAGGAGGAGCTGCTCAAATTGGAGTATTCGCAACCTTCTTAGGAGCTCTTTATTTAGGATTTAATTTACCAGAAGCTGGTGCAATTGGAATTATTGGTGGTGCAGATGGACCAACAGCAATCTTCCTGTCTTCTAAATTAGCGAATGGTATAAACATTCTTCCTGACGGTACTACGGTTAAAAACTTAATTGGACCTATAGCCATTGCTGCATATTCTTATATGGCATTGGTACCGGTAATTCAACCTCCAATAATGAAATTACTTACGTCTAAAAAAGAGCGTTTAATTAGAATGAAACCTCCAAGAGCAGTTTCACAAAAAGAAAAAATGATTTTTCCTGTAGTCGCTTTATTATTAACTACGTTTATTTCGCCAAGTGCATTACCATTATTAGGAATGTTATTCTTTGGTAACTTATTAAAAGAATCAGGAAGAACAGAACGTCTAGCAGATACAGCACGTACAAAATTAATAGATATCGTAACCATCCTTTTAGGAGTTACAGTTGGAGCATCTACACAAGCAGATATCTTTATCACTAAAGATTCATTATTAATCTTTGGACTAGGAGCGATATCATTTGTTATCGCAACCATGGGAGGGTTATTGTTCGCTAAATTCATGAACTTATTCCTAAAAGAAGGAGAAAAAATTAATCCATTAATTGGAGCAGCAGGAGTTTCTGCTGTGCCAGATAGCGCAAGAGTGGTTCATGCCGAAGGTTTAAAGGCAGATCCTCAAAATTACTTACTAATGCATGCTATGGCACCTAACGTTGCTGGAGTTATTGGTTCTGCAATTGCTGCGGGTATCATATTAAGTTTCTTTGGGTAAGAATTTGTAAATCATTTAAACGAAATGCAATTTTAAAAATTAACGTCATGAACATACCAAATAAAATGTCTGCAGCAGATGCAGTAAAACTAATAAAATCTGGAGATAGAGTGTTAATTCAAGGAGGATCTGCAACACCTCAAACACTAATAAAGGCCATGGTGGCAAGAGCTCCAGAGTTAAGAGGTGTAAATGTTGTTCATTTACATACAGAAGGTGAATGCGGATATGTAGCGCCAGAGTTAAAAGATAGTTTCTATACCAGTGCCTTCTTTATTGGAGGGAATATTAGAAAAATGATTGGTATTACAGCCGATTATATACCTGTGTTTTTAAGCGATATTCCAAGCTTATTTCGTGAAGGTTATATGAAATTAGATGTCGTTTTAGTTAATGTGTCTCCTCCAGATAAACACGGGTTTTGTTCATTAGGTGTTTCGGTAGATATAGTGATTTCTGGGATTGAAATGGGAAAAACAATTATTGCACAGATTAACCCTAAAATGCCAAGAACGTTTGGAGATGCTATAATAAGTATTAATCAATTTGCGGCTTGTGTTGAAGTTGATGAACCTATTTTCGAAATGAAATTTGTAGCCCCTTCAGAAGAAGAAAAAGCAATTGGTAAAAATGTAGCAGATATCATTGAAGACGGTGCAACATTGCAAATGGGAATTGGAGGTATTCCAAATGCTGTGTTAACATATTTAAACAATCATAAAAATTTAGGGATTCATACTGAAATGTTTTCAGAAGGAATCGTAGATTTGGTCGAGAAAGGCATTGTAAATGGCTCTCAGAAAAAAGTAAATCCTAATAAAATTGTTTCTGGATTTGCCATGGGAACAAAACGTTTGTATGATTTTATGGACGACAATCCAGAAATAGAAATGTTAGATATTGCGTATGTTAACGATACGTCTGTTATTCGTCAGAATCCAAAAGTAACGGCTATTAATTCCGCAATAGAAATTGATATTACGGGTCAGGTTTGTGCAGATTCAATCGGTACAAGAATGTTATCTGGAGTTGGAGGGCAAATGGACTTTATGCGAGGTGCAGCGTTATCGCAAGGAGGCAAACCTATTATTGCTATTAATTCTAGAACCTTAAAAGGGGTGTCTAAAATTGTACCAACTTTAAGAACAGGAGCAGGAGTTGTAACGACACGTGCACATGCTAGATATGTAGTTACAGAATATGGAGTTGCCGAATTTTTCGGAAAAACCTTAAAAGAACGTGCAAGAGCATTAAGAAATATTGCACATCCAGATTATAGAGAAGAATTAGATAAAGCTATTTTTGAAAGATTCGGAAGTAGTATCATGGTTTAATCACACTAAATATAAATAGTATGAGTACTAAAAATAACACACTTTTCTCCGAGTTTAGTCCTGTGACTAAGGATGCATGGTTGGAGAAAGTTAATATAGATTTAAAAGGTGGAGATTTCAATAAAAGACTAGTTTGGAAAAACTTAAATGGTATTGATATTCAACCTTTGTATAATACTGAAGACGCTATAGATTACCTTAAAAACACTGGTGAAAATGCCCAAGCATTAGTAAACTACAGAAGTATTATAGTTCTTTCAGCAGAAAGTGGAAATGCTTTAGCGCAAAAAGCAGTTGTTGAAGGAATAAACGGTTTGGTTTTTCAAATAAATTCTAAAATAGCTGTGGAAACCTTATTAAAAGGTATCGATTTAAACACGATTACAGTTTCTTTTGTTATGACTGAAAACGTATTAGATTTTGCAACAGATTTCTTTGCATATGCTGAAAAAAATGTATCTGATAAAAATAACTTAAAAGGGTATTTCGATCTTGGGGTCATTTCAAATTATGTCACTACGGGATCTTTAGATTCTAAGATATTTGAAACTTTAGCAAAAGTCATTACTCTAGGAAGTGGGTTCTCAAATTTTAAAACAGTTACGATTTCAGGAACTGCCTTTTTAGATTCTGGAGCAAATCAAGTTCAGGAAGTTGCATATACGCTAAATGCTTTAGTGTATGTCATAGAGGAATTAGGAACTCAAGACATTTCAGCAGAAACCGTTTTTAATAGCTTACATATTCAGTTGGCAATTGGATCGGAATATTTTGTAGAAATGAGCAAATACAGAGCTTTAAATAGCTTGGTACATAAAGTAGCTGATTCTTACGGTGTTTCTAATTTCAAATTTGCACTCACCGCTAAAACATCCATTTGGACAAAATCTGTTACCGATGCACATGCCAATATGTTACGATCTACTACTGAAGCCATGTCGGCCATTCTGGGAAATGTAGATGGTATATTGGTAGATGCTTACGATAAAGAATTTAATGCGCCTTCAGATTTTTCAAGTCGAATTTCTGGAAACATCACAACAATTTTAAGAGAAGAATCTTATTTCGGAAAAGTAGCAAATCCAGTAGATGGCTCTTACTACGTTGAAGAAGTAAGTACAAAAGTAGCAACAAAAGCTTTAGAATTATTTAAAGCCATTGAAGCAGATGGTGGGTTCTTTATTGCTTTCGAAAATGAAACGATTCAACAACAAATTGCTGAAATTCGTCAAACAAAGATTAAGCTAATTAGTCAAAGACGTTTGCCAATGGTTGGGGTAAATAAATATCCAAACCTTATGGAGAAACTAAATCCTAAGGTGTTATTTGCTGGCGGAGAAGGGAATTCTAAAGTCTTAACGCCAAGACGTGCATCTTTAGAAATTGAAGCGGTACGTAAAGTTTCAGAAGATATCGTGGCAGAAGCAGGTAAACGACCAATAGTAGAACTTGCTAGTTTTGGTAATTTAACCATGCGTAAAGCGAGAGCAGCATTTGCTTACGATTTTATAGGCGTGAGTGGTTTTGAAGTCTTACAAGAAAAAAGTTACGACAGTGCAGAATTAGCTGCAGAAGCCAGTGCGAAATCGGAGTCTAATGTGGTTGTTATTTGTAGTTCAGATCAAGATTACGACGAACATGCTTTAGCTTATGTTGAAACATTTAGAGCATTAAATACAGAAAAAGTGCTGTTATTGGCAGGAAACCCTGTTTCAATTTTGGACGCGTTAACAGAAGCTGGTTTAGATGATTGTATTCATATGAAATCGGATGTAATTAAAACAATTTCTAAGGTTCAGACTAAAGTTCAGAAACATATTAAAAAGTAGAGGTGTGACATTGATAAACACTTCTGCGTTGAGGTGTTACCAATAGCATGTGACCATAAAATCACAAAAAAAGAAACACATGAAACCAAATTTTTCAAATATAACATTAGACACTGCTTCAAAACAAGAGGCAGTGCCTTCAGATAATAAAGCCATTTGGAATACTCCAGAAGGTATTCCTGTTAAAACACATTTTTCTAAAGAAGATCTTGCCGATGCAGAGCATTTACAATTTACTTCTGGTTTACCTCCGTTTACAAGAGGACCTTATAGCGCGATGTATGCGTTACGTCCGTGGACGATTCGTCAGTACGCAGGTTTTTCTACAGCAGAAGAATCTAACGCGTTTTACAGACGTAACCTTGCGGCAGGACAAAAAGGATTGTCTGTAGCATTCGATTTAGCAACACACCGTGGGTACGATTCCGATCATCCAAGAGTAACGGGTGATGTGGGTAAAGCAGGTGTTGCCATAGATTCTATTTTAGATATGGAAATTTTATTCGACCAAATTCCGTTAGATAAAATGTCTGTGTCTATGACTATGAATGGCGCGGTACTTCCAATTATGGCATTCTATATTGCAGCAGCCAAAAAACAAGGTGTGGCGCTAGATCAGTTAAGCGGAACCATTCAAAACGATATTTTAAAGGAATTTATGGTGCGTAATACGTACATATATCCGCCATTACCATCTATGAAAATTATTGGTGATATTTTCGAATACACCACCAATAACATGCCTAAGTTTAATTCTATTTCTATTAGTGGGTATCACATGCAAGAAGCAGGTGCAACCGCAGATATTGAATTGGCGTATACGTTAGCAGATGGGATGGAATACATTAGAACAGGGTTGGCATCAGGATTAAAAATTGATGAGTTTGCACCAAGACTTTCATTTTTCTGGGCTGTTGGAATGAATCACTTTATGGAGATTGCTAAAATGCGTGCAGCACGTATGCTTTGGGCGAAAATCATAAAACAATTCAATCCTAAGAATCCAAAATCTATGGCGCTGCGTACGCATAGTCAGACATCAGGTTGGAGTTTAAGTGAGCAAGATCCTTATAATAACGTGGCTAGAACATGTATAGAAGCCATGGCTGCCACTTTGGGAGGAACACAATCACTACATACTAATGCGTTGGATGAAGCGATTGCGTTACCAACAGATTTCTCTGCTAGAATTGCACGTAACACACAGATTTATATTCAAGATGAAACCCAAATGACTAAGGCTGTAGATCCTTGGGCTGGGTCTTATTATGTGGAATATTTAACTCAGGAAATAGCTAAAAAAGCATGGACACTTGTCGAAGAAATTGAAGAGCTTGGAGGTATGGCTAAAGCGATTGAAACCGGTGTGCCTAAAATGCGTATTGAAGAGGCTTCGGCAAGAAAACAAGCACGTTTAGATTCTGGTCAAGATATTTTGGTTGGTGTAAATAAGTTTAAAACTGATGAAAAATCGACTATCGAAATTTTAGAAGTAGATAACACTGTCGTAAGAGACTCTCAGATTGCACGTTTGAAAAAAATGAAAGCAAATAGAGATCAAGTTGTTGTCGATAAAAACATAAAAGCATTAACCGATTGTGCTGAAACGGGTAAAGGGAATTTATTAGAATTAGCAGTAGAAGCCGCAGAAAACTTCGCCACTTTAGGTGAAATATCTGATGCTTTAGAAGTGCATTTCGGACGTCACAAAGCAGATACTAAATTAATTAGTGGTGTATATAGTAAAGAAGTTAGTGATGATAGTACGTTTGCAGCGGCTTTAAAATTAGCAGATAAGTTTGCTGAAATAGAAGGACGTCGTCCACGTGTTATGGTGGCTAAAATGGGACAAGATGGACACGATAGAGGTGCGAAAGTAGTCGCTTCTAGTTTTGCCGATCTAGGTTTCGATGTCGATATGGGGCCATTGTTTCAAACACCAGAAGAAGTTGCAAAACAAGCCATTGAAAACGATGTGCATTTTGTAGGGGCTTCTAGTTTGGCTGCGGGTCATAAAACATTAATACCTCAATTAATTGAAGAACTTGCTAGATTGGGAAGACCAGATATTATGGTGTTTGCAGGAGGTGTTATTCCTGCGCAAGATTACCAATACTTATTAGATCATAAAGTAGTTGCGATTTTTGGTCCTGGGACCGTAATCTCAAAATCAGCAATAACCATATTAGAGAAATATTTAGAGCACGAAGAAGTTTAGTGACAAGTAGTTGATTTGTCAGAAATCCCATTACTGGTGTGCGTCAGTAATGGGATTTTTATGTTTTGTAATTAAGTCTACTATAGAATGACTTAACCTTTAGTTATAGCCTTTTAACGATGTCTTTGATAATTCTAATTTTTTGATTTAAATTCAATATCCATCACGTGGAGCGTTATGTTTCTTTGCGTAGTTTTTTAGGATTTTGTCTTGTGTCAAATATAGTTACTACATTAATTTGACTTGATGTAAATCGATAATACAAAGTGGTCTGTTTTGTTATTACACATTTTCTCAGTCCTTTTCCTTTTTTAGATTCAGGAAATAATTCAGGTTGAGCTTTTATGTTTTCTAGCGATGAGTCTAATTTTTTTATGAATTCATTTTTAGCGGATACAGACCAATTATCAATCAAATACTTGAAAAGAGATTCTAATTTCTTTTCCGCTGTTTTTGATATGATAATTTCTCTATTCAATTATCTGTGCTTTTGCATGAAAGATTCGTAATCTGTCACTTCTCCATTTTTGATTTCTAAAGATGCCTTTTCTATTTCTTTAATCTGCTCTGAAGATAATTCATCCCAAAAATCAGAAGTTTTATTTTTATTAAAAATCTGTTTAATAGATTCAATTATTTTCGGATTCTCTGTATCCAAAAGCATTTTAACTAACTGTATTTTTTCCGCTTGAATATCCATTAGATTTTGTTTATACTCAAAAATAACAATTTTAGCTTGAATTATTATTTGGTAATCAGTTTTTTGTGATAAGTTAAACGTATAGTGCTTTACATACTCTTCTTAAAAGTCTCCATGATATGTTGTGCAGCTTTTACGGGAGATACTTTTGAGGTAATAACATCAGTTTCTAAAGCAGAAAGTTTGCTTTTCATATGTGGAGTGCCGTAGAATAAATGTTTTAACTCTTCGTTGATGTTGTTATACATCCATTTAATTTTTTGCTGATTTCTGTTCTCGTCGAAATAACCATTTTGTAGTACAAGTTCTTTGTATTTTAAAACGTTTTCCCAAACGGTATCTATTCCCGTGTTTTTTGTTGAAGATGCCTTCGTTACGACTGGTGTCCAACCTGAATCTGGCTGCGGAAAAATGTGTAAGGCATTTTGATATTGCAATCTTGCCATTTCACTTTTTTTAATATTATCGCCGTCTGCTTTGTTAATAACAACCATATCGGCCATTTCCATAATACCTTTCTTGATGCCTTGAAGTTCGTCTCCAGCTCCTGAAAGCATTAAAAGCAAGAAGAAATCGGTCATGCCATGAACAGCAGTTTCCGATTGTCCAACACCAACAGTTTCTACTAGAATAATATCGTAACCAGACGCTTCGCAAAGGAGCATGGTTTCACCTGTTTTATTAGCAACGCCACCAAGTGTATCGCCAGTTGAAGAGGGACGGATATAAGCATTTTCGTTATTACTTAATTCTTCCATTCGGGTTTTGTCGCCTAGAATACTCCCTTTTGATCGTTGACTACTTGGGTCTATGGATAAGATTGCAACCTTGAAATTTAGATTGGTTAAGTGTTTTCCAAATGCTTCTATAAATGTGCTTTTACCAACACCAGGGACACCTGTAATTCCAATTCGGATGGAGTTTCCAGAATAGGGTAGAATAGATTGTATAATTTGTTTTGCTAAGATTTTGTCGCTTTCTAAATTGCTTTCTATAATAGTAATAGCTCTGGAAAGAATAACACGACTGCCACTTAAAACACCATCTATATACTCTTGGGCTGTTAACCTTTTTTTGCGTTTATATACTTTCATCTTGTAACTGTAAATAAATAACTTAACTGTGTGTTATCTTGTATTACAAAGATACTTATAAAGCCAAAAAGCACCACGAATACCCTGTTGTTTTTTATGTAAACAAGATGGTATTTGTGGTGCTTTTGCGTTAGTGATTGCAGCGGATATCCTTTTGCTCTTTTGCAAAAGATTATAGCGGAAAGCACGACCCATAGGGTAACGCCCAAATTATTTATACTTTAGAAGTTAAAGACGTAACAAATACATATCCGAAACCTAAAAATAACATTAGGTGAAAAGGAAATAGTCCGAAATCACCACCTTGGTCTCCAACAACAAATGCACTGTACATTCCGAATGCGAAATACAACGTAAGTAGACCTTCGAAAATGACATTTACAGAGATGTTTTTCTTGATGTATTTATTGCCTTTCCAGCTGTCTTTAAGGTTATTGATGTTGAATTTTGGTGTACGTACAAATTCGCTTCGTTTTCCTAAATGACCTTCTAAAACAGCAATAGAGTTATGTAATGAAAAGCCCATTGCTACTGTAAAGAATGTGAAAAACATACCAATATATTTAATGAAGTTTTTTATACCACCACCATAAATATTTTTATACATAAACCAATAGCAAATAAAGAAAATAACGCTACTTACCACGAAGAAACTCATAATGTAAAAATATGGTTTTAAGTGTGCATATTCGTTTTTAATATATAGCATTGGGATACTTAAAACAGCCACGATAAATACGTTTAAAAACATAGTGCTGTTTAATAAATGTAGGACACCGTGAACTTTAGTTTTTCCAGAAATATTATCGGATTTTAACACACGCCAAAGCATTTTTCTGAAATTTTCTGCACCACCTTTATTCCAACGGAATTGTTGAGAACGGGCAGCACTAATAACTACAGGAAGTTCGGCAGGAGTTTCTACATCTTCAAGATATTTAAATTTCCAGTTTTTAAGTTGGGCACGGTAACTTAAATCTAAGTCTTCTGTAAGGGTGTCGCCTTCCCAGTTTCCAGCATCTAGGATACAGGCTTTACGCCAAACACCAGCAGTACCGTTAAAGTTTATAAAATGTTCTTTACTATTTCTACCTACTTGTTCTAGTGTAAAATGTGCATCTAAAGCGAAGGCTTGAATTCTTGTAAGTAAAGAATATTCGCGGTTTATATGGCCCCAACGTGTTTGAACAACTCCAATATTTCTGTCTTTAAAATACGGAAGTGTACGCAGTAACCAATCGGATTCCGGTAAAAAATCGGCATCGAAAATGGCGATAAATTCACCTTTTGCAATTTCTAACCCTTCTTTTAAAGCACCTGCTTTAAATCCGCTACGGTTTGTTCTTGTAATATGTGTAATATCTAATCCAGTTGCTCTTAATTTTTCGACATGAGCAGAAGTCGTTTGTACTGTTTCGTCTGTAGAATCGTCTAACACTTGAATTTCCAATTTATGCTTTGGATAATTCATTAATGCAATGTTTTCTAACAAACGGTCCATTACATACATTTCGTTAAAAACGGGTAATTGAATCGTTACTTTTGGCAGTTCATTTTCCTTAGAAATATCCAATGGTGGCAAATGGGTATCTGTCTTATGTGCAGAAAGGTAATTTAATAATAAGTTCAACTGTGCTAAAGCATATACGAATATTAATGCTAGAGATGTTGAATAGATGGCAATTATAATAATTTCTAATATCATTTTTTAAAGCTATATTTAAAAATCCAATAAAGTATTTTTATGCCTGCAAATATAGCACCTTTAATAGTTCCTGATACTTTTGAAACACCAATTCTATTACGATATTTTACAGGAATTTCACGATAGGTAAAAGATTGCTTTAAAACCTTCAATTGCATCTCGACAGTCCAACCGTAGGTCTTATCTAACATGTTTAACATCAGTAGTTTATCGTATTTTATTGCGCGAAACGGACCTAAATCTGTAAATGTTGAATTAAAAAATAATCGCATTAAAAAAGTCGCTAACCAGTTTCCGAATTCTTGTGGAACTGTCATAGAACCCTTTTCTCGAAGGTTTTTCGTACGCGCGCCTACTACAAAATCTATATTTTCTTCTAGGATAGGGAAAATAATCTCTGTTAATTGTTCTGGGTAATCACTATAATCGCCATCTAAAAAGACAATAATGTCTGGTTTTTTAGCTTGTTTAGAGATGTAATCCATGCCTTTTAAGCACGCGTAACCATAACCTTTATTTGTTTCGGTTAAAACGGTTGCTCCTGCTTGTATAGCATTTTCAATAGTCCCGTCTGTGGAATTATTGTTAACGACAATAACTTCGTCTACACTATTGGGTAAATCGTGTATAACTTTGCCTATGGAATCGGCTTCATTATACGCCGGAATAATAACTTTAATTATGGACATATTAGTGTTTCAAAATAAAAGATGCAAAAGTAATTACTTATTCGGATTTGCTTTCTTTTTTTAAATTCTTCTTGTTGAGGTAGGATAAAATGTGAACATAAATATCACAAAGACCATTTTATAAAAGAATGATCTTATATAAAATGGTCTTTGTGGCACTTACTATAATACAGTTTTCTATTTCTGTTTAATACCCATACAACATCAATTGTAGTCTATGTAAAGTATAAAACCTTTCAATATTTTAATTTTCTTCTATTTCAATACTTTTAAAGGCTTTTATTGCTTTATTAGGTTCTATAATATTGTAACCTTTCCAGAACTCAGGATCATATTCTGGAAGATAAATGGGTTTAACTTGCGCTTTTTCTTTGAAGGCATTAAAGTCGGCTTCTGTAATATTTTCATTTTCAAAAACTACCATTTCTCTTTTATAATGATTTGAAGCTATAAAATTAATATCGGCAGAAAGTTCATTTTGCTTTCTACGGCCTTTTACATTTTTGTTTTTCTCAATAATTTTAAGAGGTCTGTCTATTCCTACTTTATCTGCTGTTTCAATTTCGGCATATTTTAAACTGTAAGAATCTGCACTGTTTTTTGCGTAGATTAAACTTCCTCGTCGTAAGTAAACGTCTAGCGAAACACCTAAAAGTTTAAATGTTTTTATTGATTTTACATTTTTAAAATCGATTCTTATAATTGCAAAATCGTCGGTATTTATATATAAAATACCTTTATAGTCTTCGCTTCTTTTGGGTTTAAAAGCAATTTTATAAACATATTGATCGTTTAAAAAAGAGTAGTCTAAAAGTTCGAATTCGTATCTACTAGATTTATGAATACAGTTTAAGCTAGACTTCTCATCAACAAAGCTATTTCTTTCAACACTGTTAATCATGCGTTTTCTATACTTTAAGAAATTCTTTTTCTTGTCTTCTTCTTTCTTTTTTTCTGCTTCTAAAAAAGCGTCTGTTTTTTCGTTGGTTTCATCTTTAAAGAATGAAGAATCTATGTCTTCTTTTGTTCCAAATAAACCTGATTTGATTTTAAAATAAGAATCGCGTTTAACATGTTTTTTAAGAATGTCATTCAGCTTTTTTTCATAGGCTTCAAATGTCATTTCGTTATTTTTGTCGTAAAGTTCTGAAGCTTTTAAAATATCTAATTTAACAACAGTATCATTCTCTGTCTCGGTTTTATTCTTGTATAATTCACCTAAAATTTCTGTGTATTGATAAGATTCCAAAGGGATGTCCTTTAAAATACTATCGGTTAATTCCTGATTAAATTCTGGAATTGTAGATGCTTTAATTTTAACCCATTTTCTAAGAATAGTAGAGCCATAAGTTTCTCTGAAAAATAGTTTGCTTTTCTCGTAGCTAACGGTGTAGTTTTTTTCTAAATTTTCTTCTGCCTTTTCAATTATTTCTTCAACAGTGTAATTTTTATTGAATAGCATCACTTCATTTAATTCAATAGATTTTGGTTTTAAGTACACCAAACTATCTTGAAATGTTTTAGCTGCTAACTGTTTAGATTCATAGCCTAAACAACTAAAAAATAAAGAATCTTGTTCTGTAATTGGCGTGTTTATGTGAAGCTGAAATTGCCCAACATCGTTACTTATTACGCCAGTCGAATTGTTGTAAGAAATCGTAGCATACAAAATTGGAGCCTGATTTGTAGAATCTAAAACTCTAGCATGAATTTTGGTTTGAGCAATTACAGATGAAGAATAAAGTAAAAAGAAAATTAGGATTGAAAAGTAGTGGTGTTTCATATTAGCAATTTTTTGTGAAAATAGAATATTACACGAAACGATTGCTGTCCTTTAAAAAATTATTAAGTAAAATTTATTATTTTTTAACACTTATATGGTTTAAATAGTAGTTATAAAGTGTTTTAGGAGAAGAACCCAACCTATATTTTAAATGGATAACTGAAAAATGATAATGCAAAGTCCAGATGCCATTTTCCTGATATCGTCGTGCAGAAGTGGTTAGTTTTTTTTGAATAACAGCAAAGTTAGTCACATTATATATGCCATTTATAAAATGATTGTCTTCGTAAATTATATAATCCTCGTTATAACCTCCAAGAGTATCGAAAAGAGTTTTGGTTATAAATAAACTTTGGTCACCACCACGACTTATTTTCCAACTAAACTGTGTAAACCAACCTGCTAATTTTAATAACCAATGCGAGGATTTAAACGCCATTTTAAAGCAACCAGCTTGGGTTTTGGAATTCATAGTTTCAATAATATAATTATCGAAATTTTTAGGAGGAAAAGAGTCGGCGTGAAGAAAATATAGAATGTTACCTTTGGCATATTTAGCGCCTAAATTCATTTGTTTTGCACGTCCTCTTTCTGAATGCAGAAGTTTTACTTCAGTAAATCTACTTACTATATTTTGTGTGCCATCGGTACTCCCACCATCAATAATTATTATTTCTATACTGTTATTTAAAGATAAATTTTTTAATAGATATGGAATTAACTCCTGAAGATTTTTAGCTTCATTTAAAACAGGTATTAGGATTGAAAAACTATTCATTTAGATCCCAATTATAATCTAAATAAGAAATACGTTCTGAAGGCCCAATTTTAGTTTTGGCATAGGTGTTAATAAATTGAACTAATGTACCATCTGTTTCAAAATCACCAGAAAACCATTTGAATATTTTAGACAATTTAATTGTCCCTGGCGTTAGCTGATTTTTGTTAGAATTAATAAATGTCGAAGCAGCGAGGTCTAATTGCGTATTTAATTGATTTGCAGTATACGCTTCATTCCTTAATTTAGGACATGATTCTGATGCACAAACGATGGCAAAATGGATCCTAGGCTGGCCTAGTTTTCTTAGTATATCGTGTTCTATATTTCCTAATGAATACGTTTTGTTGTTTATGGAAATAAATTCTTTATCCCAAGGATTGCTAATATTCTTTATGCTTTTAAGAGGATAATTATCGATTATAAGTTTTATTGTAAACGCATTGTAGGCATTAATCCAGAAGGCTAAAGTTTCATTTTTAGACCAACTAGAACTTGGTTTGCTATTAGAAAGAATATCTAAATAGGCGTTTAAATTTTCAGGATGCTGCTTTATGTTTTTATAATTAACATGTCCGTTTTGGTCTACATTTTCGTTTAAAAAAGTGGTCCAAAGTGTGTGATTTATTTCTTGTGCAAAAAGTGATGTTGAACAACATATTAGAACTGCAACTATTATATTTTTAATCATGGTGTCTTTTTAAGGGATATAGTTCTTGGTCAATAAAATGTTTCGGGAAATGCTCGTCGCCTTCAAACCCCAATTCAATATCTTTTCCGTTATGCGGAATGTAATCTGTTTTAAATAAATAATCCCAAATACTCAAAGTGATACCATAATTTGCTCCGTATTTTGAAGTTGGAGGTAATTCTTTAGCATGATGCCAAATATGCATTTTAGGATTGTTTAAAATATATTTAAATGGACCGTAATTCCATCCTAGATTCGCATGGTTTAAATGCCCGATTGTAATTGCAAAAAAGTGAACAAAAGCCACATCCTGAGCATCGAAACCTCCAATTATAGCAATAGGAACATATAATAACGATTTGTAAACTACCGGTTCCATCCAATGATAACGTAAATGTGCTGCAAACCCCATTTCTTTTACGGAATGGTGTACTTTGTGAAAATTCCAAAGCATAGGAACGTGGTGTAATAATCTATGCGTATTCCATTGTACAAAATCGCTAACTATAAAAAAGATAAATAAGCCGAATGCTTTAGGTAATTTGGAGATGTTTAAAACTTGAAAATTTTCTAGCGACATTCCGAATATAGAAAGTATGTCGTTAAATAATTCAGCTACGGTATTAGATAAAGCTATGAGGATAATTAAATTCAAAAGAAAAAAATTGAAGAACATATAAAACGTATCCAACCAAAAATCTTTTCTAAAAATAGCCTGATTTTTACGCCAAGGAAATGCAATTTCCAAACCCCAAACCACTAACGAAATAACAATTAAACCGTAGAAGTAATTATCCCAATGGTTTACCGAAATTAGTTCATGTTTTAAATATCGCCAATAGCCAGAATAGGAGTTTTGGATTATGTCTATATACTTGTCCATAAATTAAATAAAATCACTAGTGGGATGTTATAAAAAGGAGGTACTTAACAGCAACCTCCTCCATCGTAATGAAACGTAGATTCTGATATAAAAATATCGTCTCTTTTAAGATCTTGTAATGCTTGAGCCGTTTTGTCACAAATAGACAATGGCTGATTTTTAACTAAAATATGGCCGGCATTGTCATCGAAATAGTCGTTCTTACCATAAAAAATCGCAGCTTTCCCTGTAAATATACAAGGTCCATATTTAGGCATTGGATCTTTTATAGCAGCGACTTCAATAGATTCAATGTAGATTAATGTATCTGTGTCATAGTGTTTCGGGTCTAAAATACGGTATGGTTTTCTCGCACGAATTTCGATAGTTCCAAAACCAGCATCTGTTAGCATTTTAATATATTCGGCAATAGGAATACTTCCGCTTAAACATAAGGCACGTAAACGGTCGTCGTTTCGTAAAGCATCATTCATAGGCTGTTCACAAGTAGGATCGCTCATAACTAACTTGCCATGAGGTTTTAAAACACGGTACATTTCGGCAATAGCTTGTTTTAAATCTTCAGCTTTAAAAATATTAAATAAGCAGTTTTGAGCAGCCACATTAATGGTGTTGTCTTCTATAGGAAGTTGTAAAGCATTTCCTTTTTTTAAGGTTACAAACTCACTTTTAAACCACGGATTTAGGGTTTCGGCTTCTTTAAAATTAATTCTCGAAGCTTCTAACATTTCATCAACCACATCAATACCAATTACACCGCCTGCTGTTCTGTTAAAGTAAGAAAACTGCAGCAGTTCCATCCCACCACCAACACCCACATAAAGTATGGTTGGATTGTTTGTAAGATCGCGAGCATGAACAGTACTTCCGCAGCCATAATTCATGTCTTGCATGATGCGCGGAATTTTTAAACCCGGTAATTCCCAAATAGGATTTGTGGTGCAACATAATCCAACATCAGGAGTCAAGGCTGCGTCCTTATAAACGTTGTATGTAGTATCGAGGTAGCTCAAAACTAAAGTGTTTTTATAAGTTCTTTAAAGAGTGTAATCATTTTTGGTTCTGCTTGTTCTGCAATCGCAATAATATCGCTTATATCTACGGGTTGTAAATTTTCTGGGTCGCCTTTATCTGTAATTACAGAAACGGCAGCTACTTTTAGTTTTAAGTGATTGGCAACAATAATTTCGGGAACGGTACTCATTCCTACAGCATCGGCGCCTAAAATTTTAAGCATTTTGTATTCTGCACGCGTCTCTAATTGAGGACCTAACATACTTGCATAAACACCTTCGTGCAATGTAATGTCGTGTGCTTTGGCTATGCTTTTAAATTTAGCGTTAATTTCTTTATCGTAAGGGGCACTCATATCGGCAAATCGTTCGCCAAGTTTGGATACACCTTTAAACGCTAGTGGAGAACCACCAAGTAAATTAATATGGTCGTCTATTAGCATTAAATCACCTTTTTCGTAATCTAAATTTACTGCTCCAGATGCATTAGATACTAAAAGGGTATGAATTCCTAATTGATTCATAATACGAACAGGGTAGGTGATGTCTTGTAATGTATAGCCTTCGTATAAATGAAAACGGCCTTGCATAACAATTACTTTCTTGCCTTCTAATTCTCCATAGATTAATTTTCCTTTATGAAATTCTACAGTTGCAGTTGGGAAATATGGAATTTGATTATAACTCACTTCATGAATAATAGAAATGTCTTCTAATAATTTTCCTAATCCAGTGCCTAGAATAATTCCTATTTCAGGTTTGTCGAAGCCTTTGTTTTGTAAATATTCTGTAGTTTCGTTTATATATTTAATCATGATATATGCTGTATTTTTTAAGTTGAGGGTAATCCTTTATATCTTCAAATGTATCGATATCATTTAATTCTTCAAGTAAATAAACCGATTTGTTAGTTAAGTTTTTAAGTGTATCTTCAAGAACAGTCGCAGTTCCCCAAGATTTGTTTTCAAATAAATCGCGCTGTAATGTTTTTATTCCTAATAAATAATAACCACCATCTAATGCTGGGCCAATAACCACATCGTGATACTCTAGTTTATTGAATGCATCGTTAATAATTTCTGTAGTAAGGTCTAAAATATCACTTCCAATAATAATGATTTTCTGATAATTATTTTGAAATAAATCAGAAAAAGCATGATGCATACGTTCGCCTAAATCTTCGCCTTGTTGTAGCTTTTTTCTGAAATTATTATCGTCCCAAGTGTCGTTTTTATGAATATGTTCGGAGTAAAACACAAATTTGTCAGCGTTTACGCCTTCCGAAATTTTAGCAGTGTGCTGTAAAAGTGTCCTGTAAATATCTAAAGCATTTTCATCTCCAATAGTTTTTGCTAAACGTGTTTTGCATTTACCCAATTCTGGATTTCGAGCAAAAATAATTAGTGCTTTTTTAGAGGTTGGAAAATGAAATGTTGCAATAGCTTCATCGTCGTTTTCTTGATCGTTAGAGGTGAAAAATCCCATATTTTAAAAGTAAATATTAAAATGAATAAAAAATTAGGCTACGCTACCCTGGCAACTACTTCCTGCGCCTGCTGTACAACCATAACAATGCTGAGAGGTTACAATTGCCCTGCCATTTAGTAGGTCTTCATTATATTCAGAAATGTGTTTCACGTTGCTGTTTACAGGTAGTTCTAACATTTGGTTGAAATCGCAATCGTATAAAAAACCATCCCAACTTATAGATAAGGTATTAATGCACATCACGCTTGCTGCAGCTTGCGGATTGTATGCATCTACCAAGGCATACATATAATCTTCGTAATTTTCTGAAGCAATTAAATAATCTAGAAAACGACTAACAGGTAGGTTTGTAATCGCAAATAATTGATGAAATTGGATGCCAAAATCGTCTAATAACGCATGTTTGAAATCCTTTTCCATAGCCACCTGATTTCCTGGTAAAAAGGCTCCCGACGGATTATAAACTAAATCTAATTTTAAATGGCTTCCCGGCATACCATATCCAACGGCATTTAAATCTTTTAAAGCTTGGATAGACTGACTAAAAACACCTTTTCCGCGCTGTTTGTCTGTTTTTCCTTGGGTCCAATGTGGCATAGAACTTACCACATGAATGTTGTGCTTTTTGAAAAATTCGGGTAAATCGTGATGCTTTTTATTGGCACGAATAATTGTTAAGTTAGACCGTACAATAAAATCTTTTATTCCTGCTTTAGATGCTTCTTCAACAAACCATCTAAAATTAGGATTCATTTCTGGAGCACCGCCTGTTAAATCTAAAGTGTGTGCTTTGGTGGTTTTTATAACTTCCAGACATTGCTGCATGGTTTCTCGCGTCATAATTTCTTTGCGATCTGGACCAGCGTCTACATGGCAATGTTCGCAGACTTGATTACACATATAACCAACATTAATTTGAAGAATTTCTAAAGTGTTAGCAGTTAATGGCGCAATCCCAGTTTCCGATAATTTGGTTTTAAAGGTTGGTAATTCGCCGTTTTTAAAGATGCCATTCGATAGATAATCTAATTGTTGCTGACTTTGTGCTAATTTATTATTGCGTTTATGAAGTGATTGTTGGGTCATGTGTGTTCTCGTAAATGATAATGTTATAGTCACCTTGAAGATGTTCCAAAGTTTCATCGTAATGTGTCTATTTCTAATTGTTTTAAGGAATAACTACATCTCTAATTTATTAACTTTATTCATCATTTGTACACCATGAACCAAAGATGCGCCACCACGAATGGCTGCCGAAACATGTAAAGCTTCCATCATTTCTTCTTTAGTAATCCCGCGTTGTAAAGCATCCCCTGTATATGCATCAATACAATACGGACATTGTACAGTATGAGAAACAGCCAATGCAATTAAAGATTTTTCGCGTTCAGTTAAAGCGCCTGCTTCAAATACTTTTCCGTAGTAATCAAAGAATTTCTCTCCTAATTCTTCATTCCAATCAGAGATTTTACTGAATTTTTTTAAGTCGGCGGGATCGTAATATGTTTTTTGCATGCTCTTGAAATGGTTTATTTTACACCTTTTTTATAATGTAAGCTTTAATTAAGTCGTTTGTTTTTAATTTTATTTACAGCTAATTTACGGTTTTCTGAAATTGAACCAACCAAGATCTTGTTAATCTGCATAATTATGATTTATTTTAATCTACTTAAAGACGCACCATGGATTATTTTGTAATTATTACCACACTAGTTTTTCTTTCCGCTGTTTTTGGATATATAAATGTCAGATTTTTAAAAATGCCAAATACCATTGGGTTAATGTTTATAACCTTGGTGTTTACTTTAATTGTGCTCGCTATTGCAACTATAGACAAAACCCTTTTGTTGGCAGAACGACAGTTAATTAACGAAATAGATTTCGAAACTGTATTATTAGATATTATGCTAAGTTTTATGCTTTTTGCAGGTGCTTTGCACACTAATTTCGAACAATTAAAAGTACAGCGCTGGCCTGTTTTTGTTTTTGCAACAGTGGGCACTTTATTATCTACTTTTTTAATTGGAGGTTTTATGTATGGCGTCTTGCTGTTGTTAGGGTTCGATATAGGCTTTATTTATTGTTTGCTTTTTGGTGCTTTAATATCTCCAACAGATCCTATTGCAGTGCTTGGAATTTTAAAAAAGGTTGGTGTCCCGAAAGATTTAGAAGCTAAAATTGTAGGAGAGTCATTGTTTAATGATGGCGTAGGTGTGGTGGTGTTTTTAACCCTATTTCAAATTGCAAACGCTTCTGGAGGTGGGGGTGTTCAGGTAAGTGAAGTCTTAGAATTGTTTGGTCGCGAAGTTATTGGAGGTATAATTCTCGGATTACTTTTAGGATATATAACGTACCGCTTAATGAAATCTATAGACGATTACGATATAGAAGTAATTATTACGTTGGCAACCGTTATGGTTGGGACTGTTGTTGCACAGAAATTTCATTTATCGGCACCTTTAGCTATGGTAACAGCTGGATTAGTTGTTGGGAATGATAAAGTTAGAGGTTCAGCGATGTCTAAAATTACAGAGAATTATGTCGATAAATTTTGGGAACTAGTAGACATTCTTTTAAATACCATTTTGTTCGTGTTAATAGGGATGGAGATGTTGGTTTTAGAATTTCAATGGGCATACATTTTTGCAGGTTTATTGGCTATTCCAATTGCTTTAGTAAGTAGGTATATTTCGTTATATGGGCCTATTAGTTTATTTGAAAAACGTTTAGATTTTATTCCTAAAACCAATAAAATCATGACTTGGGGAGGATTGCGAGGTGGAATTTCCATCGCATTAGCTTTAAGTTTAACGTCGGATATGCACAGGGAATTGTTTCTTGTAATAACGTATATGATAGTCGTGTTTTCTATTTTAGTTCAGGGCTTAACGTTAAGCACGCTTGTAAAACGATTAATTAAATAGAACGTTTGTTGTAGGTGTTTTAATGCTGAAAGTTGATTGTATTTGATGTAATAATATGATTTTGAGAAACCTATTTGAAGTGGTTTTATAAGGTTATTCTGATTGAGGTCATATAAAATGGATAGTGTTAAAATGGTAAGTAATATTTTTAGTAACTTATCAAACCGTAATAGGTTTTAATATAGTAAGTAGATATATGTATGAAAGATTAATAGAGGCTTGGACAAAAATGTTGGACAAGTTAGATGTGTGGTTAGATAATATTGTTACAGGGATTCCAAACCTAATAATAGCTATAGTCGTATTTTTGGCTGTATTATTTTTGTCTAAATACATAGATAAAATTGTGACCAGGGCTTTAAGTAAAAGCAGACTTCAAATTTCAATGAGAAACCTAATCTCTAAAATGGTCTCTGCTATTATTGTGTTATTCGGTCTGTTTTTAATACTTAGTATATTACAATTAGGAACATTTTTAAAATCGGCCTTAGCGGGTGCGGGAATCGTTGGTTTAGCGATTGGTTTGGCGTTGCAAGGTGCATTATCTAATTTTTATTCGGGTATAGTATTGTCGTATTTGCATTTTGTAAAATTTGGAGATTGGATAGAAAGTAATGGATATGAAGGTGAAATTACAAATATAGATTTACGTGCAGTAACCTTAAAACAAGCCGATAATAATTTAGTCTATTTGCCAAATAAAATGGTGGTAGAAAATCCGCTAAAAAATTATTCTACAACAGCACAATCGCGTGTTATTTTAGAGTGTGGTGTGCATTACGATTCCGATTTAAAATTGGTTAGAGATTTGGTAATACAAACTATAGTTAAAGAATTTGAAGCTGTAGATAGTGAGCAGAATGTGTTGTTTATGTATAAAGAATTTGCGGATAGTTCTATTAATTTTGAAACCCGTTTTTGGATTAAATCTACGTCGGCACTAGAAGTTGCCAAAGCTAAATCTGAAGCTATTATAGCAATAAAAGCGGTATTTGATGCAAACGACATTAATATTCCATTCCCAATTAGAACTTTAGATTTTCCTAAAGGATTTTTAAATGGAAACTCCGAGAGTGATATTTCGGCCGAGAAACCATTAAATTAACTGCGTGTGAAGTTCTATTTATCAAAAATCATATTCATTCTAAGTGTAATCCTGCTACAATCGCAAGCCATGTCTACAGTATTAATTTCAAAAAATCATTCAGTACCAAAATCTATTCAGAAGGAAGCAAAAATTGCTTTGTCTTTTTATCCTGAACTAGAAGATGTAGAGATTGATATCCGTTTTAAAAAGGAAATCAAGAAATCTACCATGCAAGCACAACCTCAATTTGGAAGTTTGTTAAAAGGAAAGAAGGGGAGACGTTATGTAATTTTTATCAGTAAAAAGATAAAAATTTCTGATTCAGTATTTTCAACAAAAAATATTCCTTCAAATGTTATTATTGGTTGGTTGGGCCACGAGTTGGGACATGTTTGCGATTATCAAAACCATACCAGCTTTGGTCTTATTATATTCGGATTTAAATACTTGTTTTCAGAAAAATTTATAAAAGAAGCTGAAAGAAATGCCGATTCTTTCGCGATTATTCATGGTATGGAAGATTATATTATTGCGACCAAAAATTTCATTTTGGACAATGCCAATATTCCTGATTACTATAAAAATAGAATCAAGCGCTTTTATTTGTCACCAGAAGAAATCATGCTGCTAATAGAGGAACGCGATAAAAAACTTGAAGTAGAATAACTATTTAAGCATTAACGAAATCTTCCCAAGTTTTAAATTTTTCTACGTTCATAACACGTTCCATTTTTACTTGTCCACCTTTCTTTTTATTTCGGGCATTCCAATTGTAAAACATATCAGGCTGTATCAAATTTACTTTTAAGCCTTTAAGTGCTTTAGAGCGTGCAACGGCATAGTTTTTATTCGCTCCTTTCAGAAATTCATCTATAGCTTCTGCTATTATAGTGGTGTCTTTTTCTGTGTTTTCGGTTCCTAAATACCAAGAATGATAAAAACCATCTTCAAACTCTTTCGCGCAAATGGTAAATTCAGGGATTTTCATATCGAATTTTTCTTCTATATGAAGCAAAGCATCATTCATCTTATTAACCGATAATTGAGATCCTACAGTGTTAAGAAAGAATTTTGTGCGTCCCGTAATCTTTATTTCAGCACGATCTACATCGGTAAACATAACAGTGTCTCCAATAATATAGCGCCAAGTTCCAGAAACGGTACTTATAATAAGGACATAATCTTGGTCTAGTTTTACATTAGCCAAAGTTACAGATGGCGCATCTGGAGTTAAAGAACCGTCTTCTAAAATATATTCAGGTTTAAACGGAACAAACTCGAAGTAAATACCATTGTCTGTAACCAATTTCATGGATGTTGTTTCTGGACGCGCTTGAAAAGCGATAAACCCTTCGGAAGCCAAATAGGTATCTATAACGGTAATGGGTTTTCCCATAAGAGCATTAAAACTTTTCTCGTAAGGCTGAAAAGCGACACCGCCAGAAGTGTACACTTGTAAGTTTGGCCAAATGTCGTGTATGTTGTTAAGATTGTGGTGTTCTATTACTTTTTTTAGCATGAGTTCTAACCAAGAAGGAATACCACTTAGGGCTCCAATATCCCAGTTTTTTGCATTTTTGGCTATGCGTTCTACGCGTTCGTCCCAATCGTCGATTTTAGAAATATCTTCTCCCGGTTTGTAATAACCACGAAACCAAAACGGAATATTACTTGCGCTAATACCGCTAATTTCGCCTTCCAAATGGTTTTCTTTTTCAATTAAATCTGTAGAACTTCCTAACATCATAATTTCCTTTTCAAAAAAATCAGGAGGTAAATCGAAGGCATTTAAAGCAAATACTTGTGCTATACCAGCATTTCGTATAGATTCGATCATGGCATTGGTTACAGGAATACGTTTACTTGTTTTTCCTGTGGTACCAGAACTAAGAGCAAAATAATCTGGATTACCAGGCCATGTAATATCACTTTCGTCGTTGTGTAAGCGATACCACCATTCGTTATTAATTTTGTTATAATCGAAATATGGAATGGCTTCAGAAAACGCAGTTTCAAAATCTTCACGTTCTAAAATGGCTTCAAAATTGTAATGTTTTCCGAAGGCTGTGTCTTTCGCTTTTTCAAGAAGTGATTTTAAAACCTCTTTTTGATTTTCGACAGGATTTGATTCCGGCGTTAGTGTATCTTTAATTTGAATAACACTTTTTATAATATTACCAATAATAGCCATATGTTGTAGAGATAAAGTTGCGAGGTAAAAATAACGAAGCTAGAGCAAAATTCCGAACTCAAAACAAAAAAATAATAGCGTAAATAAGTTATTTAATATAGGGTCTTCAGAAAGGTATATAAAAACAAAAACCCCGAAAACGTAATGTTTTCAGGGTTTTCTGGTGGTGCCTCCAGGAATCGAACCAGGGACACATGGATTTTCAGTCCATTGCTCTACCAACTGAGCTAAGGCACCAGTGCGTAATTGCGAGTGCAAATATACAACCTTTTTATTGTTCTCCAAAATAAAATTAATAAAAAATCCTTTTGTAAATTAGCGTTTTTAATTTTTACTATGAATTTAATAATAGATGTTGGAAATTCTTTCGTGAAACTTGCTGTTTTTGAAGCGGATAGAATTTTGGATAAAGAAATTGTAGATGCTGAAAATTTTTTAAAAAATTTTAAAAAATTTATCACAAAGCATCAAAACATAGAGAAAGGGATCCTGTCTTCGGTTGGGAATTTAACTGAAAACGATATTTTGGCCATAAAAAAGTCCTGTAAACTATTGCAGTTAAATCATGATACGCCAGTGCCTTTTCTAAATAATTATGCGACACCTAATACTTTAGGATTAGATCGCATTGCTTTAGTAAGCGCAGCGGTACATCAATTTAAAAATAAAAATGTACTTGTAATTGATGCTGGAACTTGCATTACATACGATTTCGTTTCGGACAAGGCAGAGTATTTTGGTGGAGGAATTTCACCGGGTTTAAATTTAAGATATAAGGCTCTAAACAATTATACGGCAAAATTACCGTTGTTAAAGCCAGAAATACCTAATCATATAATTGGAGATTCTACAAATGCAGCCATACATTCTGGAGTTGTATTTGGAATTTTAAATGAAATTGACGGGAACATTTCAAATTACCAAGGACGATATGGAGATTTAACAATTATTTTAACAGGAGGCGACGCGAATTTCTTGTCTAAGCAATTAAAAAGTAGCATATTTGCCATCTCGAATTTTCTTTTAGAAGGATTGAACTCAATTTTACAATTTAATTCACAAGAATGATTAAAAAACTTGTATTAGTTTTTATTGCTGCTTTTGCAGTTAATAGTTATGCTCAAGAAGGTGGTACTACTTCACCTTACTCATATTACGGTATTGGAAGTCCCAAGTTTAAAGGGACTGTAGAAAATAAAAGTATGGGAGGGCTTAGTGTTTATAGCGATAGTATTCACATAAATTTACAAAACCCAGCTTCTTACGCTTCAGAAAATTTAAAGGTTTATAATGGTGAAGGCCGACCGGTTAAGTTCGCGCTTGGTGGGAGTCATACCAACACAATCTTAAAAACTGAAAACAATTCTGATAAAGCAAATTCTTCAACTTTTGATTATATAGCGCTATCCCTACCAGTAGGACGTTTTGGTGTTGGTTTTGGAGTAATGCCATTTTCATCAGTAGGATATAAAATACAAACTGAGTCGGAAGAAGGCGATTTGAAAAACCGTTTTAATGGTGAAGGAGGCTTAAATAAAGTATATCTTTCTGTAGGTTATTTAATTACAGATAAGCTTAGCGTTGGGGTAGATGCCAAATATGGTTTTGGAAATACTAAAAACAGTGTTTTAGAGTATTTGTACGATACAGACGGGAATATTCTAACGTATCAAACTAAGCAGAATAACAGATCTGATTTAAGTGGAATGAGTTTTAATTTTGGAACAATCTATAAAACTATGGTTATGGACGATTTTGAATGGGTGTCTTCTGCAACTTACACTCCTAAAAGTAATGTAACCTCTAAAAATTATAGAACCTTTTCTACAATAACCGTTAATTCTTCAACAGGGGAAGAAACTATTATTGAAACCATTGATGGTGAGCAGTCACTTATTGATGAAGGTAAAAAAGAAACTGAAGTAAATGTAGCTTCCAAATTTTCTATAGGTACAGGTATCGGACAGCAGAGACATTGGTTTGTAGGGGTAGAAACTACCTTTGAAAACACGAGTGCTTTTAGCAACGAGTATATCGAAAATCCAAATGTTGAGTATAAAGATGCATTCGCATTATCTGTGGGAGGATTTTATATTCCAAAATATAATGCCTTTACAGGATACTGGAATCGCGTTGTATATCGTGCTGGTTTTAGAACAGAAAGTTCAGGTTTAATTATAAATGATGAGCCAATAAATGAGTTTGGCATATCTTTTGGTGCTGGTTTACCACTAGGGTCTATGTTTTCAAATGCCAATGTAGGATTTGAAATTGGACAAAGAGGAACAAACAAAGCAAATTTAATTAAAGAGAATTTTTTTAGTTTTAATATCAGTTTATCTTTGAACGATAGATGGTTTGTTAAAAGAAAATATGATTAACTTACGCAAAAAATAAAAATTATGAAAATGAAAGTTACTTTAATAGTAGCAGTTTTATGCTTAGGGCTAACAAATAGTTTTGCTCAGTCTCAAGAAGAATGTACAACTAAGCTATCTATCTTTCACGAATATGTGAAAGCTAAAAATTATGAGGCTGCTTACACGCCTTGGATGGAAGTGAGAACTACTTGTCCTAAATTCAATAAAGCCATACATATTGATGGTAATAAGATTTTAGATTATAAAATTGAAAATGCAACTGCTGCTGAAAAGAAAGCCTACATCGAAGATTTGATGAAGCTTTGGGATGAAGAAGCACTAAACTTTCCATCACGATCTACTCAAGGAGAGCTTTTAGCTAAAAAAGGGCAGTTAATGTACGATAACAAAGCGGTTTTAAGTTTATCTGACCTTGAAGTTTATAATGTTTTTGATTCAGCGTATACTACAGATCCAGAAAATTTTAAAAATCCTAAAAGTTTATACACGTACTTTTCTTTAATGGTTGATTTGTATGATGATCAACAAAAGACAGCTCAAGATTTATTTAATAAGTATGACGATGTTGTTGAACGTGTAGATGCAGAAGTAGAATTTTGTTCTGAAAACTTGAATGTAATAATTGAGAAAGAAGAAACTGGTGCAGCTTTAACCAGTAAAGAAAAGCAATACAAAAGGTATTACGAAAGCTATTTAGACAATTACGATAAAATTGGAGGTAGTATTAATGCTAAATTAGGTGAGCGCGCAAATTGTGAGAACTTAATTCCTTTATACGAAAAAGATTTCGAAGCGAATAAAACAAATGCAGTTTGGTTACAAAGAGCAGCAGGTAAAATGTCTGAGAAAGACTGTACAAGCGATCCTTTATTCTTTAAATTGGTAAATGCATACCACAGTTTAAATCCTTCTGCAAACTCTGCATACTATTTAGGAATCTTAAAAGATAAAGAAAACAAAAGTAGTGAAGCTCTTAAGTATTACGAGCAAGCATTAAGTTTAGAAACAGATTCTTATAAAAAAGCGAAATTATACAGTAAGATTGCTGATAAATTAAAAAGAGGTAATGCCTATTCTAAAGCTAGAAATTATTACCGTCAGGCTTTAACTTTAAATCCATCAAATGGTCGTCCTTACTTGCAAATTGCGGCTATGTATGCTGCCAGTGCTAACGATTGTGGAACAACAACATTTAACAAGCGTGCTGTATTCTGGTTAGCTGCAGACGAGGCTTCAAAAGCTGGTCGTGTAGATCCAACTTTAAAATCTCATGCTGCGCAATCTGCTGCTAGTTATAATGCAAAAGCGCCACAGAAATCTGATATTTTCTCTGAAGGAAATACAGGTCAAACTATTAAAATAGGTTGTTGGATTGGTTCTAGTGTAACAGTTCCTAACTTATAATATGTTTTTAAAACAATATATTTTTTTTTTCATGGTCATAGCTTTTGCTATGACCATGTTTATTTCATGTGCTAAAGACCTTAAAGGTTTTGAGGTGGCGACTAACGAACCCATTGGTGTCGCCGAAAATATTAACCTTAAATATACCGATTCAGGAAAATTAAAAGCGAATCTTATCAGTCCGAAAATGTTTGATTATTCGAATCGAGATTTTTCATTTTCAGAATTTCCAGATGGTATTATATTGTATTTATACGATAAGGATAATAATAAAAGCACTGTAATATCCGATTACGCTATCTCTTACGACAAGACTGGTTTAATAGATTTGCAAGGAAATGTAGTATTGGCAACGAATACTTACGATACTTTATTTGCTCAACAATTGTATTACGACCAAAACAAACAATGGTTATCTACCAACCAGCCTGTGCAATTTAGAACTGGAGGCGATTTAATAAACGGAAACGGCTTCGATTCTGATGTCAATTTTGAAGAAGCCGAGGTGCTTGAAATTAATGGAATCCTTACACTTGACGAATAATTCGTTACCTTTGCTCCAAATTAAATTTTAATCATGAATAAATCCTTTAAGCTCTTTCAATACGCTTATTTAATATTTGCTGTTATATTTTTATACGATCTTGTTACAAAATATATGGCAACAGGAATCGTAGAGTATTCGTCGTTGTTGCTATGTGCAGCTGCGATTTTTATGTTTTTCTTTAGGAAGAAATTCAATAAAAAATTCGATAATAAAGACTAGTAGATTTAGATGAGCCCAGATGTCATCATTATCATTATTTGTTTAATTCTATCTGCATTTTTTTCAGGTATGGAGATTGCCTATGTGTCGTCTAATAAAATCCATATCGAAATTGAAAAAAAGCAAAAGGGATTCTTAGCTAAAATCTTAACAAAACTTACTGCTAAACCTTCAAAATTTATAGCAACTATGCTTATTGGAAACAATATAGCCTTGGTTATATATGGATTTTTTATGGGCGATTTGTTGGTAAATTGGTTTCAGTCTATGTTATTAAATTCAAATTCAGGATTTATAAATTATATGCTGAATGATTTAAGTTTGTTATCCCAAACCGTAATATCTACACTTATTATACTAATTACGGCAGAATTCTTACCAAAAGTATTTTTTCAAATTTATGCCAATACATTAATTAAATTTTTCGCAGTTCCAGCGTATATCTTTTACGGAATTTTTTCGTGGATTTCAGATTTCGTGTTATGGGTTTCAGATTTTGTTCTGAAACGTTTCTTTAAAACCGAAGGCGATCAAGTGCAACTTGCATTTACGAAAGTAGAACTCGGGAATTATATTACAGAACAAATGCAGTCTGTAGAAGCGCATGATGAAGTCGATTCTGAAATACAAATTTTTCAAAATGCCTTAGAGTTTTCAGAAGTAAAGGCCCGTGAAGTAATGGTGCCAAGAACCGAAATTATTGCGGTTGAACTTCATGAGTCTACTAAAAATTTAAACAGCTTATTTACAGAAACAGGCTGTTCTAAAATAATAATTTACAAAGATACCATAGACGATATTCTTGGTTATGTACACTCGTTCGAGCTATTTAAAAAGCCAAAAACAATAAAATCTATATTACTTCCAGTAGAATTGGTGCCTGAAACCATGCTCATAAAAGACGTGTTAAGCGTACTTATTAAAAAACGTAAAAGTATAGCGGTGGTTTTAGATGAATATGGAGGAACATCTGGAATTATGACTGTTGAAGATATTGTAGAAGAGTTATTTGGTGAAATTGAAGATGAACACGATACGATAGATTTAATTGAAGAAAAAATAGACGACGAAAATTATACATTTTCTGCAAGAATTGAAGTCGATTATTTAAATGAAAACTACAAATTAAACATTCCTGAAAGTGAAAATTATGGAACTTTGGGTGGATTTATAGTGAACTTTACAGAAGAAATTCCAAGTCAGAATGAGGTTGTTGTTATAGGTAATTTTCAGTTTAGCATCCTAGAAGTCTCTAATACTAAAATTGACTTAGTAGCTCTGACGATTGTAAAGGCCGATTAATTTCCTGAAATCGTAGAAATTAAATGAATTATTGATGTTTTCTACTTTTATTATTAAATAGAAAATGGTATTTTCGCGCCCAATATTTCATATAATTTAAATGACCAATGGCAATTTTAAATAAAATTAGACAACGTTCACTTTTCTTAATCCTAATTATCGCATTAGCATTATTCTCTTTTGTGCTTTCTGGATTATTCCAAAACGGAAGTTCTTTATCCGGTAAATCTCAAAATATTGTAGCTACAATAAATGGTAAAGAAATTTCAAGAGAAGACTTTTTACGTAAAGTAGAGTTTGCTCAAAGACAAATGGGAGCAAGTGCAACGAATACACAAGCTATGAATCGTGTTTGGGAGCAAGAAGTAAGACAAGCTGTAATGGAGTCTCAATATGAGAAACTAGGATTTACTGTTGAGCGTGACCAAATGAGACAATTGTTAAAAGCAAACTTAGCAAGTAGCCCAGAATTTCAAAATGAAGCAGGATTATTCGATGAGAATAAACTTAATGAATACATTGCAAATTTAAAAGCAACCTCTGTAGAAGGATACCAACAATGGGTAGATTATGAACAATCTATCGCAGATTCTGGGATGCAACAAGACTATGTGAACATGGTTAAGGCTGGTGTTACAGGAACTTTAGCAGAAGGAAAAGTTGAATATGACTTTGAAAATAATAAAGTAGATATTAAATATGTACAATTACCTTATTCATCTATTTCAGATAGTACAGTAACTGTTACTAAAGATGAGATTTCAAGCTATATTAAGAATCACAGTAAAGGATTTGAAGTAGAAGCGTCAAGAGATATTAATTATGTTGAGTTTAAAGAAGTTGCTTCTTTAGACGATGAAATAGAAATTACTACGACCTTAACAGAATATTTAGGAACTTCGGTTGTGTATAATGACATTACAAAATCTAACGATACTGTTTTAGGGTTTGCACAAGTAAAAGATACCGAATTATTTGTGAATGGTAATTCAGATATTAAATACGATGACCGTTTTGTATTCAAATCAGGTCTAACTAAGATTTTAGCTGATAGTTTATTCAATAAAAGCGTAAATAGTGTTTACGGTCCTTATAAAGATAATGGATACTTAAAATTATCTAAATTAGTAGCAGAAACGTTTTTACCAGATTCTGCTAAAGCTAGACACATTTTAATTCCTTTTATTGGTTCTCGTGCTGCTTCTGCAGAAACTGTTTTAACAGAGATTCAAGCTAAGATAACTGCAGATAGTGTTATGACTGTTGTTATGGCAAATCCTTCTAAATTTGTGGATATGTTAGAATTATCTGCTGATAAAGTAAGTAATGAAAACGAAGGAGTTTTAGATTGGTTTACTTACAATTCTATGGTTCCAGAATTTAGAGATTATACTTTCGAAAATAGTAAAGGTGATGTTGGTGTTGTGAAAACAGACTTCGGTTACCACGTTATCGAAATTTTAGATCAAACGTCTAAAGAAAAAGCAGTTAAAATTGCAACAATTGCAAGAGCAATTGAGCCATCTGACGAAACTGTTGATAAAGTATTTAGAGATGCTTCTAAATTTGAAATCGCGGTAGCAAACAACAATTTTCAAGAAGTAGCTAAAGAAAATAATTATGCTGTACGTCCTGTAAAAGGAATTGGAGTACTTCAAGAAAATATCCCTGGATTAAGTAATCAACGTCAAATTGTACGTTGGACTTTTAATGAAGAAACTAAAGTTGGAGATGTTAAGCGTTTCAATATCCCTGGAGGATATGCAATCGTTCAAGTTTCTGCTAAAACACCAGCAGGATTAATGTCTGTAGAGAATGCTTCTGCAATTGTTATTCCTAAAATCCGTAAAGAGAAAAAAGCAGTTATTCTTAAAAAACGTGTACAAGCGGGAACTTTAGATGCTTTAGCTGCAGAAGAAAATCAGACAATTAAAACAGCTTCTTCATTAAACATGAAAAACCCAACCATTTCTGGTGCAGGTAGAGAACCTGTGGTTGTTGGTGCTGCCTTTGGTTTAAAAGAAGGAGAAACATCTAAATTAATCGTTGGAGAAAATGGTGTGTATATGGTAGAAGTTACTAAAGTTTCTCCTGCTGCTGGGTTAGATAATTATCAAGCGTTTGCTAACCGTGTTGGACAACAAAAAGATAATGCTGTAAATACTAAATTATTCACGGCATTAAAAGATGCTTCAGATATTGAAGATAATAGAGCTGAATCTGTACAATAAATAACAGATCATTTTATATAAAAAAATCCTCATCGGTTAGATGAGGATTTTTTTTGTTTTATAGAATCATGTCTTTATAGGGGAGTATGGTATGGTATCCTTTATGTTTGAAATATTCTGTAGGGTTTTCAAGCGATGAGACCATAATAAAATCGCCACCCCAAGCACCTAAACTTTTAATGCTTCCTGAAAATTCAGGGAATAATGAATCTTTTACTTTTTGCAGCTGTACGATGTCTGCTATTATAGTCTCGTGAGCCTCAATTAAAGAGTTGTATGCGTTTAATTCTGCGCAGCTTAAAAGTGTTGTTGTAATGTTATTAACGGCTTTAATCGCTTCAGATTTATTTGAAGTATTTGCTTTGTAATGAGCAATACCTTCTCGACTATTTTGTTTCTGATTAAGATGAACAAAATAAATATGCTCAGAAAATTCAGGTTTAAATGTTACAGGTTTTACAATAGGAAATTTGTCTGCTAACGTGTAAATAATAGGTGTGTTGTTTGATGCGCAAGCAATATCGTAACCGCTACCACCAAAAGTAAGTTTAAGTAGTTTGTATGGGTTTACTTTAGCCCAATTAGCAATATTGTTTATTAACGTAGACGATGTTCCCAAACCCCAATTTGTAGGAAAATCTAAATGTGTTTTTACAGAATATCCTTTGTCGTCTTTTAGAAATTCGGGATTTAAAGTTTTGGCTGTATTTAATATGGAAACTAATCTATTTGTAAGTTCGTTATCCGTTTTTGAAACTAGGATGTTGTTTTTGTAATTTAAATCAGCTTCAAACCAAAGCTTGTTTGTATTATCAAAACTTTGCCAATTTAAACCGGGATTTTTACGGGTTTCTACTGTAAGAGATTGCCCGAATTTTGTTGGAAGTGCTAAAGCTTCAGCGCCGTTTAAAACTAAATATTCAGCGGTAATTAATAATTTTCCATTACTGTAAAACGTATCCATTATTGACGTAGTTTTTCGAGTGCTTCAACAACTGCGCTATGTGAAACAGTATGTGTTTTAAAATGATTTACTAAGGTGATTTTTTCTTTAGAATTAGCTTCAAACTGATTTAATATATTCATTAAGTGCATTTTCATATGGCCTTCTTGAATACCTGTTGTGGTAAGCGAACGTAAGGCTGCAAAATTCTGAGCTAATCCAGCAACTGCAACAATCTGCATCAGTTCTTTAGCCGATGGTTTATGTAGCATTTCTAAAGATAATTTCACTAATGGATGCAAGTTTGTTAATCCGCCTACGGTTCCTAAAGCTAGAGGTATTTCCATCCAAAATGTAAAGATGTCATTTTCTATTTTAGCATGGGATAAGCTGCTATAAGATCCGTTTCTAGATGCATATGCATGTACACCAGCTTCAACTGCTCTAAAATCGTTTCCTGTGGCTAATACTACGGCATCAATACCATTCATAATACCTTTATTATGTGTAACGGCACGATACGGTTCAATTTCTGCAATATTAATAGCTTGTATAAATTTGTTGGCAAACTCTTCTGCCGGGATGGATTTATTTTCGGTTAAATCTTCAACTTTACAGCTTACTTCAGCGCGTACCAAACAATCTGGAACGTAATTAGAAAGTATGCTCATTACAATTTCAATTTGTTTTTCTTCAGGCGAAAAACCATCAAAGAGTAAAGCCTCAGTTTTAAAGGTTTTTGCAAATTGCTCTAAACACGAATTTATAAAATTAGCGCCCATGGCATCCGCAGTTTCAAAAGAAACATGCAGTTGAAAGTAATTAGGAATATGGGCTGATTTATCTCTTAATTCAATATCTAAAATGCCACCTCCACGTTTTTCCATGTTTTTAGAAAGTGGTTTAGTAGCTTCTAAAAGTAGTGGTTTAACGCTGTTAAAAAAAGATTTTAAATGATTAGAATCACCTTCAAACATAAAATGTACCTGACCAATTTTAGTCGTCGAAATCACTGTCGTTTTAAATCCACCACGTTCCAACCAAAACTTAGCAGCCTTACTCGCTGCCGCAACCACAGAACTTTCTTCGATAGCCATGGGGATAGTATAGATCTTGCCATTTATTAAGAAGTTTGGAGCAACACCTAATGGTAAGTAGTAATTGGTGATGGTGTTTTCGATAAATTCGTCGTGTAACTGTTGAAGTTTATCGTTAGAATTCCAATATTGTTTTAGAATCGTTTTGGTGTTTTCTTGGTTAGAGAAATACGTGCTAACAATCCAATCTATTTTTTTTGATTTAGATAGTTTAGAAAAACCTGAAATCGTTTTGCTCATTCAATTATAATTTAACAGAACAAATATAGTACTTATTGAAGGTTAATGCAGGTTTTAAACCGCCGTATTATCTATAAAAACTGTTAATTGAGGTGGTAATTTCGTTAATTTTTAGTAAACTTGAGAACTTTTTAAAATTCCCCAATTTTAACTAATTTTTAAATTTTTTTACGTGAAGCACTATTCTACTCTATTACTGTTGTTTATTCTAATGACAGGTACAATTACAGCACAACAAAAACAAATAACTTTAGAAGACATTTGGAACGGCAGTTTCAGAACCCAAGGCATGGATGCCCTACATTCTATGGCTAATGGTCAGCAATATTCTGTGCTAGATTTTAACCGACAATCGCGAACAACTGCTATCGATATTTACGATTATAAAACCTTAAGTAAGGTGAAAACGTTAGTGAATTCTGGTGATTTACCTGATATCGGGTATTTTACAGATTACACGTTTAGTAAAGACGAAAGTAAGGTGCTTTTAGCAACGAATGTGGAGTCTATTTTTAGACATTCTACTTTAGGGAATTACTTTGTTTTCGATACAGCTACACAAAAAGTGACTGCGGTTTCTGATGAAAAAATTCAAGAGCCAACCTTTTCTCCTGATGGTACTAAAGTAGCTTACGGATTAAATAATAATTTGTTTATTAAGGATTTAAAAACTGGAGAAACTACAAAATTCACATCAGACGGTGTCGATAATGTAATTATAAACGGTATTACGGATTGGGTTTACGAAGAAGAATTCGCCTTTGTACGAGCTTTTGAATGGAATGCTGCAGGTAATAAAATTGCATTTATTCGTTTTGATGAATCTAATGTTCCTGAATTTTCAATGGATATTTATGGAACCGATTTATATCCTCAACAAGAGGTGTTTAAATATCCTAAAGCTGGTGAAGCAAATTCTGAAGTGTCACTTCATATTTTCGATTTAGAAAAAAATAATACATCAGAAGTTAAGTTAGATAAAATGTATTCTGATTTTTATATTCCGAGAATACAGTGGACTAACGAAACAGATGTTTTAAGTGCACAATATACCAATAGACATCAAAATGAATTGGACTTGTGGATGATAGATGCTTCTAATATGACATCGAAATTAGTACTTACAGATAAAGATCCTGCTTATGTAGATGTTACTGATAATTTAACATTCTTAGATGATAGCAGTTTTATTTGGACAAGCGAGAAGGATGGATACAATCATATTTATCATTATAAAAACGACGGGACTTTAATTAATCAAATCACAAAAGGCGATTGGGAAGTAACGCATTATTATGGTTTCGATAAAAAAACAAAATCTATATTTTATCAATCTGTAGAAAATGGTTCAATAAATCGCGATGTATATAGTATTCGATTAAATGGAAAAGATAAAACACGTTTATCTAAAACGGATGGTACAAATTCGGCAGCGTTTAGTGCCGATTTTACATACTTCATAAATACCTATTCTAGTGCAACAACACCTCCGTTATATACTTTAAACAGTACTAAAACAGGAAAAGTAATTAAGGTAATAAAGGATAATAAAGCATTGTCGGATACATTATTAAATTATGATATGTCGCCAAAAGAGTTTAGTACTCTAAAAGTAAATGGTAACGACTTAAACATGTGGATGATTAAGCCTTCAGATTTTGATGCTTCAAAAACATATCCGTTATTAATGTTTCAATATTCAGGACCTGGCTCTCAAAGTGTAAGCAATAGTTGGTTTGGAACAAACGATTATTGGTATGAAATGCTTGCTGAAAAAGGATATATTATCGCTTGTGTAGATGGTCGAGGAACTGGTTTTAAAGGCGCTATATTTAAAAAGTCAACTCAAAACGAATTAGGAAAATTTGAATTAGAAGATCAAATAGAATCTGCTAAAAAACTAGGAGATTTAGCTTATATAGACAAAGAACGAATTGGAATTTGGGGATGGAGTTTTGGTGGATTTATGAGTAGTAATGCTATTTTTAAAGGGAGCGATGTATTTAAAATGGCAATTGCAGTAGCGCCAGTAACGAGTTGGAGATTTTACGATTCTATTTATACAGAACGTTATATGACAACACCTCAGGAAAATGCCTCAGGTTACGATGACAATTCTCCAATTAATTATGTTGAAGAATTAAAAGGTGACTTTTTGTTAATTCATGGAACAGGAGACGATAATGTGCATGTTCAGAATTCAATGCAAATGATTGAAGCCTTAATTCAAGCGAATAAACAATTTGAATGGATGATTTATCCAGATAATAATCACGGTATTTATGGTGGTAATACCAGGTTACATCTATATACTAAAATGACGAATTTCTTAGATAAAAACTTAGGAGACAAAATTAATTAATATAAAACCCAGGTAACGATCTTAAGTTGCCAACATTTATGACAGTAAAAACCTTAGAACCACATCAAAAAGAGTTATTTGGACATCCCGTAGGATTGTATATTTTATTTCTAACCGAAATGTGGGAGCGTTTTTCCTATTATGGTATGCGAGCATTATTGGTGTTATACATGACAACGTCTTCGCTTGGAGATGATGATAGAGGTGTTGGTTTAGGATGGACTAGTCAAGAAGCATTGGCGCTTTATGGATGGTATACCATGTTGGTGTATGTCATGTCTATACCCGGTGGAATGATTGCAGATAAACTTATTGGACAGAAAAAAGCAGTTCTATACGGGGCAATAATATTATGTGTCGGTCATGCCGTTTTAGTCTTAACAGATACATGGGCTTTTTATACTGGTTTAGGTTTAGTTATTTTGGGAGTAGGCTTGTTAAAACCAAATATATCTACCATGGTTGGTGGCTTGTATAAAGAAGGTGATATTAGACGAGATAAAGGATTTAGTATTTTCTACATCGGAATTAATTTAGGGTCTTTCCTAGCTACCATGGTCGTAGGTGCAGTTGTCGCTAAATGGGGATGGCACGCTGGTTTTGGTTTGGCAGGAATTGTAATGTTAATCGGATTGGTAAATTATATTGGTGGACAGAAGTATTTGACGAAGGTTGGAAATCTTGAAGTCTCGACCAATGCTAAAGACGATGTATCTTACGGGAAATTATATGCTAAATTATTTACTTCGCCTAAGCAATTATTAATATCAGGAATCTTATTAACGTTGTCTTTTTACGGGTGGTATGTTTTAGATTGGGGTTATGGTCTTTTGTTTCTGTTTTTAACAACCATAACAGCGTTGTTAATGATGATTTATAAAGATTTAGAATCGCAAGTGTTTAAAGATAGATTTGTAGTGCTTTTGCTTTCTTTTATAATGGTAATTATTTTTTGGGGCGCGTATGAACAAGCCGGAGGATTAATGAACTTATATACAGAGACTAATACAGACCGTAATTTCTTTGGTATATTCGAAATACCAACAGTTATGTTCCAAAGTTTAAATGCTGGTTTTATAATCTTATTTGCTACAGGAGTTGCAAATTTTTGGGCAGCTAGAAAACTTAAATCAAAAGAAGCATCGTCGTTATTTAAAATGGCAACCGGAATTATTATCATGGGCTTTGGGTTCTTGTTTATGGTTTTTGCAGCAATGCAATTCGAGAAATCAGGAATGTCTAGCATGATTTGGTTAGTGTTAGCCTATTTCTTCCATACTATTGGAGAACTTTGTATTTCGCCAGTAGCTTTATCTTTTATTACAAAATTAGCACCTGTTAAATATGCATCTTTAATGATGGGAGTTTACTTTGCTGCAACAGGATTAGGAAATAAGGTTGCAGGAATAATTGGTGAATCGGCTTCGAATTTTGGAGAACTTTCAGTTTTCTCAGGAATATTAATTTTTACTGTTATGATAGGGACTTTATTCATCATAATGTTAAAACCATTAAAACGATTAACGCATGGTGCAGAAGATAATGAAAGAGAAATTCATGAAGTATAATAACGAAAACAAAGCATAGGAAACTAAACTAAAAATTGAAACATGGAATATAAATTTGGAGGTTCAGAAACAAACCAAAAAACAGTATTAGGTCATCCGTCTGGATTATTTGTCTTGTTTTTTACGGAAATGTGGGAGCGTTTTTCATATTATGGAATGCGTGCACTACTTGTCTTATTTTTAATTTCTTCTTTAATGGAAGAAGGCTGGGGATGGGAACGAAGTGATGCTTTAGTGCTTTATGCTTGGTACACTGGTTTAGTCTATCTAACCCCGATAATTGGAGGTTATATTGCAGATAAATTTCTAGGGTACAGAAAAGCAGTTGTTATAGGAGCATTTATTATGACTTTGGGACATGCTTCTATGGCTTTGGAAGGTATTGGTACTTCTTTTTTCTTTATCGGGTTATTATGTTTAATTCTTGGTAATGGTTTGTTCAAGCCCAATATTTCTTCAATGGTAGGACAACTATACTTGTCTCAAGGAAAAGAAAAAGATGCAGGATATACTATTTTCTATATGGGTATTAATTCTGGCGCTTTTTTAGGGATTTTACTATGTGGATATATAGGTGAAAATATAGGATGGCACTGGGGATTCGGTTTAGCTGGAATCTTTATGTTTTTAGGAATGTTACAATTTTATTATGCTCAGAACATCTTTGGAAAAATAGGATTATCTCCTGCTAAAACTATTGAAGCTTTAGAAGAATCTAAATTACACCATACAGCAACGGTTGAAGAAAAAGCTGTAGAACCAGAAAGTCCGAAAGTTATAAAAGATAGAATGACTGTTATTGCGATTTTTGCAATATTCACTATTTTCTTTTGGTGGGCTTTCGAACAAGCAGGAGGGTCTATGACCATTTTTGCATCGGATTATACAGATAGAGCTTTGGTTGGTGATGCTGCAACGACATTTAAAATCATAAATTCAATCATAACATTAGTACCAATGCTTGTCATTACTTATGTACTTGTGATGTTGTTTAAACAAACATTTAGCAAATTTGCTTTATCCAATCTCTTATTAGGATTCAGTTTTGTTATCATTTGGGGAATAGTTATTTGGATGCTTAAAAAGGAATTTGAAGCTGATGCTACAGAGGTTCCAGCATCATGGTTTTCTGTACTAAACTCATTATTTATTATTTTATTCGCTCCGCTATTTTCTAAGATTTGGGAAAGTAAATATAATCCTTCAGGACCTGTTAAATTCGCTGTAGGATTAGTATTGGTTGGTTTAGGTTTTGCTGTTCTTGCTTATGGCGCATCTACTATTCCAGAAGGAGCTAAAACGGCTGCAGTAAGTTTAATCTTTCTAGTGATTGCTTATTTGTTACACACCTTGGGTGAGCTTTGTGTGTCTCCTGTAGGTCTGTCTTATGTTAGTAAATTAGCGCCTATGAGATTAGTAAGTATGATGTTTGGAATATGGTTTGTAGCGAATTTTATCGCGAACTTATTAGGAGGTATTACGGGTAGTTATATAGATGCAATATCTGAAGAATATGGTTTGTCTACGTTCTTTTTAATTTTTACAGTTATCCCTATAGTCGCAGCTGTTTTTATGCTGTTATTAAATCCTATGATGAAACGTAAAATGCATGGTGTTAAATAAAATATTGAATAATGAGCGTAGCTAATTTTAGGTTTGAAGGTTCAGAGATGAATCGAAAACTCTTAATGGGACATCCTTCAGGGTTGTTTGTATTGTTTTTTACTGAAATGTGGGAGCGTTTCTCGTATTATGGAATGCGTGCTATTTTAGTATTGTTTTTAACCTCTGCCATTATAGATGGCGGTTGGGCTTGGAGTAGGGAAGATGCATTAGGACTTTATGGAACATATACTATGCTGGTCTATTTTTCGCCAATTTTAGGAGGTTTTCTAGCCGATAAGTTTTTTGGCTACAGACGTTCTGTTGCTATTGGTGCATTAATTATGACTCTAGGTCATGCTGCTATGGCATTCGATACCCCTTGGAGTTTGTACCTAGGAATTGGATTATTAGTTGCGGGTAATGGGTTATTCAAGCCCAATATTACATCAATAATTAACGGGGTTTATAAAAATGCTCAGGACAAAAAAGATGGTGCCTTCACTATATTTTATATGGGTGTAAATGCAGGAGCCTTTTTAGGAATTCTACTTTGCGGATATATAGGTGAATCTATCGGATGGCACTGGGGATTTGGTTTAGCTGGAATTTTTATGTTCTTAGGAATGGTGCAATTCTGGTTGGCACAGACCATTTTCGGACGAATCGGATTATCTCCAAAAGAGACGCTTGATTATGACCAAGACCACAAAGGTTTAGAAGATCCTAATGCCATTAAGGAAGACGTTATTCCTGCAAATGTTCAGAAAGATAGATATATAGTCGTTGCAATTCTCGCTTTTTTCACCATATTCTTTTGGGCAGCATTCGAGCAAGCTGGTGGTTCTATGACCATTTTTGCTTCAGATTATACCAACCGTATTTTAGAAGGGGATTCTGCTATGGTATTTAGAATAGCTAACACCTTACTTACAGTTGTACCTTTAATTATTATTACATACGTATTACTACAATTATTCAAAATTACTTTCAGTAAGTATAAATTATCAAATTTGGCGTTAGGGTTAAGTTTTGCCATTATTTGGTGTATTGTAATTTATATGCTGAAAGTTCAATTTTCTCAAGAAAATACCGAAATTCCAGCATCATGGTTCGGTATTTTAAATTCATTTTATATCATCGCTTTTGCGCCACTAGTATCTAAAATTTGGGAAAGTAAATACAATCCGCCAGCAACCGTAAAATTCGGAATAGGTTTAATACTATTAGGTCTAGGATTTGGTGTGTTAGCTTACGGTTCTGCAAGTATTCCCCAAGGTGCACAAACGGCCTCTGTTAGTGTTGTTTGGTTAATCTTTGCATACTTACTACATACTTTGGGTGAACTATCATTATCTCCCGTAGGACTCTCTTATGTGAGTAAATTAGTTCCTGCAGCTAAAATTGGTGTGATGTTTGGTTTATGGTACATTGCTGTTGGTTTAGGAAACAAAGCCGCAGGTATGATGGGTGGACTTATCGACAAGATTACAGCAGCTTACGATATGAGTACGTTTTTCTTAATCTTTACTATAGTACCTATTATAGCAGGTTTAATTGTAATGGCGTTAACTCGTAAAATGAACAAATTAATGCACGGTGTGCACTAGAAATAATATCTAATAACAATAGTAATGCATTTAAATGTAAGGTGTTTGTACTATTTTAGACCACTTAAAGTGAATATAATATTTAAAAATAAAAAGATATGGCAATAAAAAAAGGATTGCTTTTAATGGTTCTTATGTTTTCAATAGGAATTATAAATGCTCAAGAAATTAAATGGATAAGTTTTAATGAGGCCTTAGAACTTCAGAAAAAAACACCTAAAAAAATAATGATAGATGCTTATACCAATTGGTGTGGTCCTTGCAAAATGCTAGATAAAAATACCTTCCAAAATAAAGATGTTGCGGAGTATGTAAACGCTAATTATTATGCGGTTAAATTTAATGCAGAGGGAAATGAGTCTGTAACGTTTCAAGGTGTAACATATGGTAATCCTAATTACAACGAATCTAAAAAAAACCAAAGAAATAGTGCGCACGAATTAACCATAGCATTAGGTGTAAATGCATATCCAACAATTGTGTTTTTAGACGAAGATGCGCAAGTTATAACACCAGTTCGCGGATACCAAACACCACAACAATTAGAAGTATACTTAAAGCTTTTCTATACTAATAAATATAAAGAGTTAGATAATCAAGAGGTTGTTAATGCTTATTTCGAAGCATTTGTTCCAGAATTTGTGGAATAATAACGTTGTTATTTAAATATATAAGCTCCCTTTTTACCCGTTTGGTAGAAGGGGATTTTTTTATGCTTACAAGTCGCCTCCCAACGCTCTATGTAAGACTTATAATTACTACCATCAGCAATAATCTCTTTCGGTTTTAAAGAATCAATTAAGCGACTTAAATTAATTTTCGGGGATTGACTAAGCAAAACATAATGCGGTTTAAAAGACTTCACGTTATAGACTCCAAAACTATCCACAATAATCAGTGTTTTGTTATTAAGACTGTAAACCGACTTTAATGGTTGTGTAGTATAGGCTTTTATGGCTTTTGAAATGGCGTAATCTTTTATAGGATATGTTTCTAATGTAGATAAAGAATCTGTATTGTTATAAATATCTAGATGATGTGCGTTTCGATATGTTAAAATACTTTGGCGGTTTTTATGAAATAAAATCCAATCAGATGAATTTAAAGACCAATTATTATAAATAAAAGTAAGCTGAAGTGAAATACATGCCAATAACACGAAAAGAATCGATTTAAATTTGGGATTAGAATAGGCATATATCAAACAAATGAAGACCAAGTAAATTGCTAAAACAGAATTATATGCTATTGAGATGGACTTGAATACAAACTGATCTTGACTCGCAACCCAATTTACAAAGGCATTCATGATACCAATAGTTTTATTAAAAGCAATAGCTAAAAAAGTTGGCAGAATTTGAAGTGATGCTAAAATTAAAATCAGAATACCAAAACCTAAAATGTAACCTAGAAATGGCACAATTACTAAATTGGATAGAAAAAACAAGCCAGGAAATTGATGAAAATAATAAATACTAATAGGTAAAACCCCAAGCTGAGCGGTCATTGTAACCGTAAGTGTATTCCAAAATAATTTACTCAGTTTATGTTTGGGATACCAAAGGCGGCTAAGTGTTGGCTGAAATGTTATAATACCTAATACCGCCAAATAACTCAACTGAAATCCAACATCAAATAGCAACATCGGATTCCATAACAGTAGTAAAAATGCTGAAATTGCAACTGTGTTAAAAATATTTGAAGGTCTGTTAGAATTCATGCTAATCGCTACTAAAGAAAACATTAGTGTTGCTCTGGAAACCGAAGGCGATAGTCCTGTTAAAATGGCGAAGGACCATATTAGTATAATGATGCATATGGTCTTTATAAGCTTCCCGTTTTTAAAGCGTTCAATAGGAGAAAAGAGATAATTTAAAAGTAAAAGTAAGATCCCAACGTGTAATCCTGACACGGCTAAAATATGTACGGCACCTGCTTTTGTGTAATTTTTATATAAGGTTCCCGATATGTCTTGCCTCTGCCCAAGTAACAATGCATTAATTATAGCAAGCTCATCCTTTCCAAAAGGATACGTTTTTAATCTAGAATTTACATACGTGTTTATACGGTTGGCAACACCAAAAAGGGTTAACCTTTGATTCGGAAGTCGTAATAGCCGATTCTGATTTGTGATAATTTGATTGTATATATATTGCCGTTCTAAATAGGTTTTATAATTAAACTGATTCGGATTTAAAGGTGGGAATATGCCTGAAAAATGTTCTGAAGTAAAGAAAACGTCATCAATTGCAAAGCTGGGGTTTAGGGTGTCTTTTTGAATGTTTAAAAGTGATTTCCCCGTTACATTCTCATCATTAATTTTTAAAATCTGGATTACGTATTTATCGTAATACATACTCGGTTTTAAAATATCTCGAATCTTAAAAGTTATAGATTTTATGGGAACAGTCACATTCGAGTAATGCGATTTTTGTAGTTTCTTATTATGAACATTTACACTTAAAACACCAATGGAAATCGTTAAAATAAATGCGAGAATCCCAAACGAAATTGGTGTTTTAAAATTGGTTTTGTTGAAGAAGTATACTCCAAAAAGCACACAAAGTAAAAGGGAAGAAGTTATTAAACTCCATAATAGCGGTATGATTAAGAAAAATCCTAAACAAATCCCGAAAATTAAGAATAATGTGAATTTTACAATTATAAAGCGACTTAACTTCATAATAGTAAGATACTAAAAATTAGAGAATTCTACGTGCTTCTTTAAAAGAATAATACCAGTAATGTTCTGCCAGAGAAGATGTTATAACACCTTTGCTGCTGGTTGAATGTATAAATTCTACATTGCCTACTGTAGCAGAAACAACCAAGCCTACATGGTTAATTGCATTTCGCTTTGGGTTTGTGTGAAAAAATAATAAATCACCTGCTTTTACGTCTTCAATGTCTACTTTAATGCCTTCTTGCGCCATATCGCGAGAGACTCTAGGTAAATCTATATTGTAAGCTTTAAAGGTTTCAAAAACTAAACCAGAGCAATCCATACCCTTTTTTGTTGTGCCACCATATTTATAGCTTACACCTTCAAACTGTTTCGCAAAATCTACTAATTCGACACCTAATAATTTCAAATCTTCTTCATTTTTTGGAGCTAAAATTATAATATCAGAATCGTCGTTATAAGAAACCGATTTAGAAGGTAAAGAAACCTCAGAAGTATTTGAGTGTTTGTAAGATTTAGATTTTTTCGAAGATTTACAGCTGCTCACACAAATAAGTAAACAAAGTAAAATAGAAATTTTCTGCATATTAAGCATATTGTTTGAGGTCATTGTAAATATGTTCGGCTGTTTTTTGGCTTGCGCCTTTTCCACCGAGTTTTTTCTCTAAATCGTAATAATTTATAAAGAATTTGGTGCGTTCGTAGGAATTTAAAATAAGATTAAGTTCTTTTTTTAAATTCTTAGAATTGAATTCGTCTTGAATAAGTTCTGTAACAACAGGTTTATCCATGATTAAATTCACTAATGAAATATATTTTAATTTTATAATACGTCTTCCAATTTGGTAAGACAACCAACTGCCTTTATAGCAAACAACTTGAGGGACTTTAAACAAAGCCGTTTCTAGAGTTGCAGTTCCAGATGTCACTAAAGCCGCGTATGATACACTTAATAAATCATAGGTTTTGTTGGCAATAAAGTGAACGTTAGTATTCTTAATAAATTGTTGGTAATAATCGAAATCTTGACTAGGAGCACCTGCAATTACAAATTGATAATTTGGGTAATCGTCTATAATACTAAGCATAACCGTTAGCATTTTATTGATTTCTTGCTTTCTGCTACCTGGTAAAATTGCGATTATGGGTTTTGTGTTTAGATCATGTTCGGCTCTAAATTTATATTCATCTACTTGTGTTCTATCCGAAATGGCATCAATTAAAGGATGTCCAACAAAAGTAACATCGTAATCGTAAGTAGCGTAAAAAGGTTTTACAAAAGGCAGTATAACATACATCGCATCGATATCATGTTTTATATTCTTTACTCTACTAGCTCTAGAGGCCCAAACTTGAGGCGATATATAATAATTGGTACGATAATTATGTTGTTTAGCCCATTTTGCAATACGTAAATTAAACCCGGAGTTGTCTATAAAAATAATAACATCTGGATTGTAGTTCTCAATGTCTTGCTTGCAAAAAGATATGGCTTTTAATATTTTAGATAAGTTTGTAATCACTTCAGCAAAGCCCATAAAAGCGCGTTCCTTAAAGTGACTTACCAAAGTGCCTCCAACATTTTGCATAAGGTCGCCTCCCCAAAATCTAAATTCAGCATTTATATCTACTTTCTGTAGTGCTTTCATTAGGTTGGATCCGTGTAAATCTCCCGAGGCTTCTCCTGCAATAATGTAATATTTCATTATAAAAATTTAGATATAAAAGTAAGTAGAGCGATGGAAACAGTGGCTAAAAGTACGCCACGAGCTCTGTAATCTTGTTTCTTTTTTATATAAATAAAGAACGCAACTAAATTTAAAATAGCGCCTAAACTTGATAGTTTTCCTAAAAACCCTTCGGCATAGGCTGCTTTTATAACTAATGTAGCTTCATCTCCACCTCCAAGAAATGTGGCGGCTAAATATAAACCTATGGCATTAGCAAGAATTCCAACTAAAAATCCAATAAAAACTTCCTTTTTAATCATTCAAATTCCAAGTATTAATTTGTTTTATGCTTTGGTATGCTGTTAAATCGAATTGAACGGGAACAACAGAAACGTAGTTGTTCTCTAAAGCCCATTCGTCGGTATCTTCACCTTGATCCAAATTTACGAATTTTCCAGTAAGCCAATAGTAGTCCTTTCCCATCGGACTTTGTCTTTTGTCAAATTTTTCTACCCAATTTGCTCGTGCTTGTCTGCACACTCTAATCCCTTTTATGTCTTTTTTAGGGACATTAGGTATGTTAACGTTTAAAACCACACCTTGCGGTAAACCGTGTTCTAAAGTGTTTTCTGTAATGGTTTTTATAAAAGACTCAGCGTGTGAGAAATTTGCACCCCAATTGTAATCTAAAAGTGAAAATCCAATGGCTGGAATGCCTTCAATACCAGCTTCAATAGCAGCACTCATCGTTCCTGAATAAATTACGTTTATAGAAGAATTAGAACCGTGGTTTATACCTGAAACACAAAGATCTGGAGTTTGTTTTAAAATTTCACGAACACCTAATTTTACGCAATCGGCAGGCGTACCCGAGCAACTGTATTCTTTTTGAGGGCCATTATCTATCGTGATTTTTTCAACATATAATGTAGAGTCAACCGTAATGGCGTGACCCATTCCACTTTGTGGACTATCTGGAGCAACGACAACAACGTCTCCAATAGTATTCATTATTTTAATAAGAGTTCTAATACCTGGCGCTGATATTCCGTCGTCGTTAACAACCAGAATAAGGGGCTTTTTTGACATGTTTTTCATTTTGAAATCGCCTTGCTAAAATACATAAAATCTTGCTGAAACCTTCAATTTGTTTAGTTTAACAAAAAATTACCTATCATTGATTTTTATTGGCATAGTTTTTTCTATACTTTAGTGAAAAATATACGATGCATTTTTATAGGCTTATGAGAAGGAATTACAAATATTTAGTGTTACTGTTATTGTTAGCGTTTGCTTCATGCAGTTTTACAACTAAGACGTTTAACAATCCAGATAAGGATAAATTATTAGTTCAGGTCATTACATATGTACTTGAGCGCGGACATTTTGATCCTAAAACATTAGATGATAATTTTTCCGAAATTGTCTATACTAATTATTTAAAGGCTATAGATCCTTTAAAACGTTATTTCTACGAATCGGATATTAAGGAGTTTGAAAAGTATAAGGATAATCTTGATGATCAATTAAAAGATTATGATATTTCGTTCTTTAACTTGACGCATGAGCGTTTAATTCAAAGAATGGAAGAATCTAAAGTACTTTATAAAGCGGTTTTAAGTGAGCCTTTCGATTATTCGGTAGACGAAGATTTTGATGTGGATTACGATAAGAAATCGTACGTAAAAACTAAAAAAGAGATGAAAAATCGTTGGAGACAACAACTTAAGTTTTCAACCATTTCTAATTACGACGATTTGCAAACTGCAGAGCATCTTGAAAAGCAAAATGAGCCTAGCTATAAGATGCAATCTGATTCTGAAATGGAAAAAGAATCTAGAGATGCAACTTTAAAATCTATAGATAATTATTATACAGATTATATAGACGATTTAGAGCGTAGCGATTGGTTTACAATGTATGTAAATGCTGTTGTAGAAAGTTTCGACCCTCATACATTTTACTTCGCGCCAGAAGATAAAGATAGATTTGACCAGCAAATGTCTGGTAAATTAGAAGGAATTGGAGCTAGACTTCAAAAGAAAATGGATAATGTTAAAATCGTAGAGCTTATTTCTGGAGGTCCAGCTTGGAGAGGTAAAGATTTAGAAGTTGGCGATATTATTCTTAAAGTACAACAAGAAGACGAAGACGAGGCTGTTAATATAGTAGGTATGCGTTTAGACGATGCTATTAAATTTATTAAAGGCCCTAAAGGTACAGAAGTGATTTTAACGGTTAAGAAGGTAGACGGTTCTACTAAAGAAATTACGATTGTAAGAGATGTAGTCGAGCTTGAAGAAACGTATGCAAAATCGTCGATTGTTATAAAAGACAATATAAAATATGGAGTGATTAACCTTCCTAAATTTTATGTAGATTTTGAAGATTACAATAATAGAAATGCTGCCTCAGACATTAAAGTAGAAATAGACAGATTGAAGGAAGCAGGCATGGAAGGATTAGTCTTAGATTTAAGAAACAATGGCGGTGGATCTTTACAAACTGTAGTAGATATGGCTGGTTTGTTTATTAAAGAAGGACCAATTGTGCAAGTACGCTCTACAGGCGAACCAAAAGAAATTTTAAGAGATAAAGATGAGTCTATAGAATGGGATGGACCATTAGTGATTTTAGTGAATGAATTATCTGCTTCAGCATCAGAAATTTTAGCTGCTGCAATGCAAGATTATAAACGTGCTATTATTATAGGGAGCAAACAAACTTACGGAAAAGGAACAGTTCAAAACGTTTTAGATTTAAACAGAATGGTTCGTAATAACAGTAATGGGGATTTAGGAGCTCTTAAATTAACAACTCAAAAATTCTATAGAATTAATGGAGGATCTACACAACTAGAAGGTGTTAAGAGCGATGTTGTTGTCCCGGATCGTTATAGTTTTATTGATATAGGTGAAAAGGATCAAGAAAATCCGTTGCCTTGGGATAAAATAGCTCCAGCCGATTATACATTGTGGAATGGTCAATTTGATTACGATTCTACGATTAAGAAAAGTAAAGAGCGCATGGTTAATAACGAGCAACTAAGCTTAATTGAAGATAATGCAAAGTGGATTAAGTTGAAAATGGATGAGAATTCATTCAATTTAAACTATGTAAAATATAAAGAAAAATTAGAGCTTAATGAAGAAGAATCTAAACGTTTCGATAAAATATCAGATTACAAATCGAATTTAACTTATACCTCGTTACCATACGAAGAAGTATTGTTTGTACAAGACTCTACATTAAGAATTAAGCGCGATCGTTGGCATGAAAGTTTAACTCAAGATATATATATGGAAGAAGCCATAAATGTACTGGAAGATTTAAAAATGTCGTACTCAGTGAAAACAGAACTTGCTGCAACAGAGACATCAAAAACAGATATTAAAACGTCTTCATCTGCTACATCAAAAAATTAAATAATTAATGATTGGTAAAACACAGTCGTTGAAACAATTAGCGCTCCAAAAATTTAAACACAATTTTTGGGGCGTTTTTAGTTTCTGTTTTATTGTTTTGGTGGGATTAATTTCCGTTTTTGCTTACGTTTTAGCGCCGGATCATTCGCAATATGCAAACCAAATGCATTTATCTATTCACTCAGAGAAGCCTGGTTTTACTGTGGATGTGCTTACCATACCAACTCAAATTAAAAACACACAAAGCGCAATCGATAAAATATTTTTAGGAACTATAAATACGGAAACCGAAATTCCAGTTTCTAAATTTGATATAAAAAAAGATATTTTACTATATACCGAATATGCTTCGGATGGATTAATTGGAGAAGAAAAATCACTGGATTTAAAATCTTTTTCAGAAGCAGAAACTTCAAAATTAGTGTCTCCTAAAACCTTTCATCTGGGTACAGATAAATATGGACGAGATGTGTTAAGTCGTGTTTTAGTAGGTGCTAGGATTTCATTTTTTATAGGTTTTGTTGCCGTTTTTATATCCCTAATTATTGGATTAACCTTGGGTAGTATCGCAGGATATTACGGAGGAAAAGTTGATGCCGTTATTATGTGGGTTATAAATGTAACATGGTCTATACCTACTTTATTATTAGTTATAGCCATTACATTAGCCTTAGGGAAAGGGTTTTGGCAAGTATTTATAGCCGTTGGTTTAACCATGTGGGTAGAAGTGGCTCGTGTGGTACGCGGACAAATAATTAGTACAAAAGAAATGCAGTATGTAACTGCCGCCAGAGCTTTAGGGTATAACGATTACCGTATAATTACTAAACATATATTGCCAAATATAATGGCTCCAGTAATTGTAATCTGTGCCGCAAATTTTGCAGCAGCAATTTTAATAGAAAGCGGATTAAGTTTCTTAGGTATTGGGGCGCAACCTCCAATGGCGAGTTGGGGTGCAATGATTAAAGACCACTATAATTATATTATTCTAGGGAAGCCTTATTTGGCTGTTATTCCTGGACTTTGTATAATGAGTTTGGTTATGGCATTTATGTTAATTGGGAATGCTCTGCGAGATGCACTAGATGTTAAGAATTAATCTATTTTAAGATTATTATTTGTGTCGTCTATATATTTAAGTAACTCGTCTTTTCCAATTTCTTTTGAAGAAGATGTAACAAAATAGTTTGGCATGTCTTCCCAAGTTTCAAGTAAAGTATCGCGATAATCATTAACGTGATTTTCAATAGCCATAGGTTTTAACTTATCGGCTTTTGTGAAAATAATTGAAAACGGAATGCTGTGTTCTCCTAACCAAGCCATGAAATCTAAATCGACAGGTTGTGGTTTGTGGCGAATATCTACCAATACAAAAGCAGAGATTAATTGCTCTCTTTTGCTGAAATATTCAGTGATAAATTTCTGAAACGTTTTTTTAGCACTCTTAGATACACGTGCATAACCATATCCAGGTAAATCTACTAGAAACCAACTTTTGTTAATTAAAAAATGATTTATAAGTTGTGTTTTTCCAGGTCTTCCAGATGTTTTGGCAAGACTCTTACGGTTGGTAATCATGTTAATAAGCGAAGATTTCCCTACATTACTACGTCCAATAAAAGCGTATTCAGGAACTCTGTCTTTCGGGCATTTGGAAACGTCCGAATTACTCATTACAAACTCAGCCGATTTAATTTGCATAATTTTTTACTGTTAAAATTTTCTGGCAGTTAACCAAGAATCTAATATTTTATTAAAGGTGTCTGGGTGCTCCATCATTGCTGCATGTCCACATTTGTCAATCCAAAATAAGTCTGAATCTGGCAAAAGTTTGTGAAATTCGGTTGCAACTTCAGGAGGTGTTACAATATCGTTTTTACCCCAAATAATACACGTAGGAACATTCATTTTAGGTAAATCTTTACCCATATTATGTCTAATTGCACTCTTCGCAATCGCTAAAGTCTTAATTAGTTTGTTCCTGTCGTTCACTGTTTCGTAAACTTCATCTACAATTTCTTTAGTCGCAACAGCAGGATCGTAAAAGACATCTTGTGCTTTTTTACGTATCACTTCGTAGTCGCTTCTTTTTGTATAACCACTACCCATGGCGCTTTCATACAAACCAGAACTACCTGTAATAATAAGTGCTTTTACTTTTTGTGGATAGAGCTTTGTGTGTAGCAATCCTATGTGTCCGCCAAGAGAGTTTCCTAGTAAAATAACATCGTTAAGTTCTTTATAATCAATAAAATCGTGTAAATATTTAGCGAAGTTTTTTACAGTCGTTTTTAGTAAACTCATGCCATAAATAGGAAGCACCGGAATAATGATTTTGTACCCTCTAGCACTGAAGTAATCAGAGACAGCGTCAAAATTACTCAATCCGCCCATTAGCCCATGTAGTACGATTATAGGTTGCCCTTCACCCACTTCTATGTAGCTAAAATTCTTTTCTTTTTTTAAGCGATGCGTCATTAATTGGTCATTATCGTCAACAAACAAATATAGGTATTTCATTCATATAATAAAGAATATTATGAGTATCCCTTAAATAGTTTTTTAACAATTGATATTAACCTTCAAATATAGATTAATATGTTCTAGCTAATTTATTTTAAGTCAATACCTAAGCGCATTTTTGTGTTAGTATTGGGGGAGATCAGAAACCGATAGTCGAAAATTTATTAACAAAGTGGTATATTGTGGTAAAAAGTGGTATATTTTTCGATATATTTGAAAATTATAGAATGTAACTCCAAAAAATTGTTTTGAACTCATTAATAGGGACATACGAATGTAAAGTGGATGCGAAAGGCAGATTAATGTTGCCTGTTTCGCTGAAGAAGCAGTTGAGTGCCGTATTGCAAGATGGGTTTGTGTTAAAACGGTCTGTTTTTAATCCGTGTTTGGAATTGTATCCAATGCAAGAGTGGAATGTGTTAATGCAGAAGATAAACAAGCTGAATAGATTCAAGAAAAAGAACAACGATTTTATTAGAAAGTTTACTGCAGGCGTGAAAATGATTGAAGTAGATGGAACTGGTCGATTGTTGATTCCGAAGGATTTAGCAATTTTTGGTGGGATTTCAAAAGAAATAGTTGTGGCTTCGGCTGTAAATATTGTTGAAATCTGGGATAAAGATAAGTATGAATTAAGCATAAGTGGCTCAGCTGATGATTTTGCAGATTTAGCTGAAGAAGTTATGGGACAAGATGATGAAGAATATGGAATATCATAACCCTGTATTGTTAAAAGAAACTGTAGACGGTCTTAATATTAAGGAAGACGGTGTCTATGTGGATGTGACTTTTGGTGGTGGCGGACATAGTAAAGAGATTTTGAAACGTCTTGGTCCGAACGGGAAATTATTTGCGTTCGATCAAGATTCAGATGCTTTAGAGAATGCTATAGATGATGAGCGTTTTCAGTTAATACATGAGAATTTTAGATATGTAAAACGTTTTTTACGTTTTTACGGTGTGAAACAGGTGGATGGAATTTTAGCCGATTTTGGAGTGTCTTCGCATCAATTTGATGTTGCAGAGCGTGGGTTTTCAACACGATTCGAATCGGATTTAGATATGCGAATGAATCAGGCTAACCGATTGTCTGCATATCATGTGATTAACGATTATGACGAAGAACAAATTCGTGATTTGTTATGGCAATATGGTGAATTGAGACCTTCTGTTGCTATGGCAAAAGCAATTGTAGAGCAGCGCGAAATTGAATCAATAAAGACAAGTGAACAATTAAAGAAAACCTTACAGCGATTTTTACCGCCTAGAAAGGAAAATAAAATTTTAGCTCAGATTTATCAAGCAATTCGAATTGAAGTGAATCAAGAAATGGCTGTGTTAAGAGAGTTTTTAGAGCAAACGCCAGAAGTATTAAAAGAAGGCGGGCGATTAAGTGTGTTGTCTTATCATTCTTTAGAAGACAGATTGGTGAAGCGTTTTGTTAGAAATGGCATGTTTGAAGGAGAGCCTCAGCGCGATGTGTTTGGAAATTACGAAGTACCGTTAAAAAAAGTTGGCGGATTAATTGTGCCAAATGCTGCAGAGATTAAAGAAAATAATAGAGCCCGAAGTGCAAAGCTTAGGATTGCAGAAAAAATATGAGAAAGGGTGCTTATAGTGTGTTAAAGGGAACTTTTCTAGTGAGCGACGATTCGTTTAAGAATTGGCGAGTTATTGTTTTTGTGTCCTTTTTGGCTTTTTTCATGATTGCAAGCTCGCATAGCGCCGATAAAAAAGTGCATGATATTGCAAGAATGAGTGACGAAGTTAAAGAATTGCGGTCTGCTTTCGTCGATGGAAGGTCCAGGTTAATGCGAGTTAAAATGGAGTCTTCAATAGTAAACAAAATGTTAGAGAAGGGCTTGGTGCCTTCCGAAATTCCACCAAGAAAAATAAAAGTTAATATCAAAAAATAAAATTTAAACTTGGCAACAAACGAAAAGAACATATTAAACAGATTATATTTTGTGGCAGGATGTATGTTCATCTTCGCGGCAGCTGTATTGTTTAAATTATGTACGATTCAGTTTGTCGATGGTGATAAATATAGAAGCCTTGCAGAAAAGCGAACTATAAAATCGGTTACTATTCCTGCAAATCGTGGAAATGTTTACGATTCTGAAGGAAGCTTACTCGCAACCTCTGTTCCTAAATACGATATCCGAATAGATGCAATCACGCCGTCTCCAAAAACCTTTGAAAAATATTTAAAACCTTTATGTGATTCGCTTCATGTTTATGGCGGGAAACCTTCAAGTTATTATCAGAAAGAATTACGAAAAGCTAGAGCTAATAAAAACAGATATCATTTAATAGCACGAAATATTGGGTATTCGGATTATATCCGTTTAAGAAACTTTCCGCTTTTAAGTCTTGGAGCTTTTAAGGGAGGATTAATTGTTGAGCAAAAAACCAAACGTGAGCATCCAATGGGTGGTATGGCCGAACGTACTATTGGTTACGAACGTATAGACGACCAAGGAAATGTAACGCGTCCAGGGATCGATGGTGCTTTTGGAGTGAAATATCTAAGAGGTACAGATGGTAAACGGTTAAAACAAAATATTGGTAAAGGCCAGTGGAAACCTATTGCCGATTATAATCAAATAGAGCCTAAAGATGGCTACGATGTGTATACAACCATTAATGTGAATATTCAAGATATTGCACATCATGCGTTGTTAAAGCAGTTGGAGTATTACGATGCAGAACATGGTTGTGTAATTGTAATGGAGGTGAAAACAGGAGAGATTAAAGCAATTTCTAATTTAGGAAAAACGAATAACGGAAACTATTACGAAAAGTTGAATTACGCTGTAGGAGAATCTCATGAGCCGGGTTCAACATTTAAACTTATGGCTTTGGTGGCTGCTTTGGAAGATAAAGTTGTAGACACATCGACAGTTATAGATACTCAAAAAGGAGTAAAGCGTTTTTATGGACGTTCAATTTACGATTCTCATCATGGTGGTTTCGGAAAAATTTCTGTAGCGCGTGCTATGGAAGTGTCTTCGAACATCGCTTTTGCGACAATGATAGATGATAATTATTCTAAGAACCCAGAGAAGTTTATAAACAGATTAAAAACTTGGAATTTAGATCAGCCGCTAGGAATCCCTATTAAAGGAGAAGGTCTACCCATTATTCCTGAGCCAGGACATAGTAAGTGGAGTAGAAATGCTTTGCCGTCTATGGCATATGGTTATAATTTAAGTTTAACACCTTTGCAAACGTTAACGTTTTACAATGCGATAGCGAATGACGGTGTAATGGTAAAACCACGCTTTATTTATAGTGTGAAAGAATTAAATACAGAAATAGAAACATTTCATAAAGAGGTTATAAACGAAAAAATTTGCTCGGAAGAAACGGTTAAAGAAGTACAAGCAATCCTTGAAAATGTGGTAAAACGCGGAACAGGTAAATCGTTGTATAATCCGTATTTCTCAATGGCTGGTAAAACAGGTACTGCACAAACAGAATATTGGATGGCAGATTGGAAAGATAACAAGCGTTATATCTCGACGTTTGCAGGTTATTTTCCAGCTGTAAATCCGAAGTATTCTTGTATTGTGGTTATTCATAAACCAAGTACTAAAAAAGGATTTTACGGAGCAGATGTTTCTGGTCCAGTATTTAAACGTATTGCACAAAAAATATTTACAGACACACCTATTATCGATGAAATGAATTCATTACAAGTGGCAGAAGGACCTGTAGATGTAGAATTTGAAGGGTTTTATAAAACCGCTCAAAAGTATAAAACAATTATGCCAAAAGTTGTAGGCTTACCTGTAATGGATGCGATTGCATTGTTAGAGAATCTAGGACTTGAGGTTGAAATGAATGGATTGGGGGAAGTGAAATCGCAATCTATTCCTGAAGGAGAAAAAATAAAGAAGAATCAAAAAGTAGTTTTAAAAATCTCGTGAGTTTATTAAAAGACATATTATACAAGGTTGCTATTGATACCGTAATTGGGACAACCAATGTGCAGGTAAATAACATTGCTTTCGATTCTCGTAAAATAGAATTGAACGATGTGTTTGTGGCTATTTCTGGGACTGTGGCCGATGGACATGGGTTTATACAAACTGCTGTAAATAATGGTGCCTTAGTTGTGGTTTGCGAACATGTGCCGGAAGCAAGAGTAAATGGAGTTACCTATATTCAGGTTGCCGACTCTAAGGTTGCTTTGGCAATAATGGCTTCAAATTTTTACCATAATCCTTCAGAAAATTTAAAACTGGTAGGTGTTACTGGTACAAATGGAAAAACAACAATCGCAACACTCTTATATCAGTTATTTAAAAATGCAGGATATAAAGTTGGATTGCTTTCAACAGTGAAAATTTTAATAGACGATACAGAGTATAAGGCGACGCATACCACACCAGATTCTTTAGCAATTAATTCGTATTTAAGTATGATGAATGTTGAAGGTGTCGAATATTGCTTTATGGAAGTGAGTTCGCATGGTATTCATCAAAAAAGAACCGAAGGTTTACATTTTGTAGGAGGTGTGTTTTCTAATTTATCGCACGACCATTTAGATTATCATAGCACGTTTGCAGAATATCGAGATGTAAAGAAATCGTTTTTCGACAATTTACCAAAAACAGCTTTTGCTTTGGTTAATGTAGACGATAAAAATGGTGAAGTTATGCTTCAGAATACAAAAGCTAAAAAACATACTTACGGCTTAAAGAATTACGCAGACTATAGAGCTCAGATTTTAGAAAATCAGTTTACAGGGTTGTTGCTTAAAATTAATGATAGTGAAGTGTGGTCTAGATTAATAGGGAGTTTTAATGCGTCTAATTTGTTAGCGATTTATGGTGTTGCTGAATTATTAGGTTTAGAAAAAGATGAAACCTTAAGATTAATAAGCGGATTAGAAAGTGTAAGCGGGAGATTTCAGTATTTAATTTCAGATTCTAAAATCACTGCTATTGTAGATTATGCTCACACGCCAGATGCCTTGCAAAATGTGTTGGAAACTATAAATACCATAAGAACTAAAAATGAAGATTTAATAACTGTTGTGGGATGTGGTGGAAATCGCGATAAAACAAAACGACCAAAAATGGGGCATATCGCTTCTGCTTTAAGTACTAAAGTTGTGTTTACTAGTGATAATCCAAGAAATGAAGTTGCCGAAGTTATTATTGAGGAAATTGAAAAAGGTGTAGAGCCTCTTAATTTTAAAAAAACAATGTCTATTGTAGATAGACGAGAAGCGATAAAAACGGCTTGCCAATTGGCGAAGCCTAACGATATTATATTAATTGCTGGGAAAGGTCATGAGACTTATCAGGAAATTAAAGGAGAACGATTCGATTTTAACGATTTCGAAATTGTAAAAGATTATTTAAAACAGCTAGAGAAATAATATGCTATACTATTTTTTCGAGTATTTAGAAAAACATTATCAATTCCCAGGAGCATCATTGTTTGGGTTCATAACCTTTCGTGCGGCTATGGCAATTCTGATGTCTTTAATAATTTCGACGGTTTTCGGAAAACGAATTATTCGTTTTTTACAACGTCAGCAAGTTGGAGAAACTATTCGTGATTTAGGATTAGAAGGTCAATCTGAAAAAGCAGGAACGCCAACTATGGGTGGTATCATTATTATTCTAGCTACGCTAATTCCGGTTATTTTACTTGCAAAATTAGATAATGTTTACATTTTACTACTAATTGTAACCACCTTGTGGATGGGAACTATTGGTTTTATAGATGATTATATTAAGAAATTTAAAAACGATAAAGAAGGTTTAAAAGGAAAGTTTAAAGTGCTTGGTCAAGTTGGATTAGGACTTATTGTTGGGGCTACTTTATACTTTAATCAGAATGTTACAATTAAAGAAAAACTGCCATTAGCGCAGCAGCAGCAAATATTAGCAGAGAACCCTAATGCCTTACCAAGTAAGTTTTTTGCGGCAGAAGAACAATCTACTAAAACAACGATACCTTTTGTAAAAGGAAACGAGTTTGATTATGCTGATTTGATTACTTGGATAAGTCCAGACTTAGCTAAATATGCTTGGATACTATTTATTCCAATCGTAATTTTTATAATTACTGCCGTGTCTAACGGTGCTAATCTTACAGATGGAATAGATGGATTAGCTGCAGGAACGTCTGCTATAATTGTGTTTACGTTAGGGATTTTTGCATGGGTTTCTGGGAACATCGTTTTCTCAGATTATCTCAATATAATGTATATCCCGCGAGTCGAAGAAATCACGATTTACATCGCTGCTTTTGTAGGAGCTTTAGTTGGGTTTTTATGGTACAATACATATCCTGCCCAAGTATTTATGGGAGATACAGGGAGTTTGACTATAGGTGGAATTATCGCTGTAATTGCAATTGCAGTTAGAAAAGAATGGTTGATTCCTGTGTTGTGTGGAATCTTCTTAGCAGAGAATTTATCCGTGGTTTTACAGGTAAGTTACTTTAAGTATACCAGAAAAAAGTATGGAGAAGGTCGACGCATTTTTAAGATGGCGCCTTTACATCATCACTATCAGAAATCAGGGTATCACGAAAGTAAAATTGTAACCCGATTTTGGATTATTGGAATATTATTAGCCATCATCACAATTGTAACATTGAAAATTAGATAAGATGAAGCGATTGGTGATTTTAGGAGCAGGAGAAAGTGGTGTAGGTACAGCACTTTTAGGAAAAGCAAAAGGGTTTGAAGTGTTTGTTTCCGATAAAGGAAAGGTAAAAGAAAAGTATAAAAACGTTCTTATACATCATGAGATTGAATGGGAAGAATCGCAGCATACAGAATCAAAAATTCTAAATGCAGATGTGGTTATGAAAAGCCCAGGAATTCCAGATAAAGCACCTTTAGTTAAAGCGTTGCTTGAAAAAGGAGTTTCAGTTATTTCAGAAATAGAATTTGCCGCTCAATTTACAACGGCCACTATTGTTGGAATTACAGGAAGTAATGGTAAAACCACAACAGCGACATTAGCCTATCATATTCTGAAACAAGAATTAGATGTTGGTTTAGCTGGGAATATTGGAGACAGTTTTGCGAAACAAGTTTTGGAAGACGATTTTAAAAACTATGTGCTTGAGATTAGTAGTTTTCAATTGGATGGAGTGGTCGATTTCAATCCGCATATTGCTGTAATAACGAATATCACGCCAGATCATTTAGATCGATATAATTACAATTTTGAAGAATACATCGCTTCAAAATTTAGAATAGTAAAGAATCAAACAAAAGAAGATTATTTGATTTATGATGCAGATGATGAGGTGTTAGTCGATTGGTTGACGAAACATCCAGTTCAATCACAATTATTGCCTTTTTCATTAGTAAAAACTATAGAAAACGGCGCGTATTTAGACAAGCAAAACATTAAAATAACAATAGATAACAATCAGATAATTATGCCTACAAGAGACCTAACATTAGAAGGTAAACATAATATAAAAAATGCAATGGCTGCTTCAACGGTGGCGCACTTATTAAAAATAAGAAAGCAGACCATTCGTGAAAGTCTTGAAAATTTTCAAGGTGTAGAGCATCGTTTAGAGAATGTATTAAAGATTAACAAAGTTCAGTATATAAACGATTCTAAGGCAACAAATGTAAATGCTACATATTATGCTCTAGAAAGTATGTCGGCACCAACAGTTTGGATTGTAGGTGGTGAAGATAAAGGGAATAGTTATGAAGCGTTGTATTCGTTTGTAAATACAAAAGTGAAAGCTATTATTTGCTTGGGAGTAAATAATGAAAAATTGTTACAAAATTTTAGCAACATGGTCGATATAATTGTGGAAACGCAATTTATGAGTGAAGCGGTTAAAATAGCTTACAAAATTGCAGAAGCAGGCGATAATGTATTATTGTCTCCAGCATGTGCGAGTTTTGATTTATTTGAGAATTACGAAGATAGAGGAAGACAGTTTAAAGACGCAGTAAGAAATTTATAATGCAAGAATTTTTAAAAAATTTAAAAGGAGACCGTTCCATTTGGGCTATTGCTGCATTGTTGGCATTATTCTCGTTTTTACCGGTGTATAGTGCGGCAAGCAATTTGGCGTATATGCGAGGTAGCGGTAGTACTTTTGCCTTTTTTTTAAAACATTTTATGCATTTAGGAGTTGGTTTTTTTATCATGTATGCCGTTCATCTCATGCCTTACCGTTATTTAAGAGGCCTTTCTATGGTATTTATTCCGGTAGCTTTGGTTTTGTTAGTCGTTACTATGTTGCAAGGAACAACTATCGAGGGTGCTAATGCAAGCAGATGGATACAGATTCCATTAGTAGGGATGTCGTTTCAGCCATCAACATTTGCTTCGGTTATTTTAATGGTTTATGTGGCACGGTATATGTCGAAAATGGCAGATAAGGAAATCACTTTAAAAGAGTCAATTTTACCACTTTGGATCCCTGTTTTTTTAATACTTATTTTAATTTTACCAGCGAATTTTTCAACAGCTGCTTTAATTTTTTTAACGGTATTAATTTTAGTGTTTTTGGGTGGTTATCCTATTAAATATTTAGCTTTAATAGTAGGAGTAGGTATCTTGTCTTTAACGATGTTTGTTTTAGTAGCGAAAGCATTTCCGGATGCGATGCCTAATCGTGTGGATACTTGGATGAGTCGTATCGATAATTTTTCGAATGGAGAAGATACCGAAGAAGATTATCAGATCGAAAAGGCGAAAATTGCAATTGCATCAGGAGGAATTCAAGGAGTTGGTCCAGGAAAAAGTGTTCAGAAAAACTTTTTACCCCAATCATCATCAGATTTTATTTATGCTATCATTGTTGAAGAATATGGTTTAATTGGTGGTGTTGTTTTAATGGCTGTATATCTGTGGTTTTTAGTTCGTATAATAATTGTATCGCATCAAGCAAAAAATATTTTTGGAACACTCGTTGTTCTAGGTGTGGGTTTGCCAATAGTAATACAAGCATTAATAAATATGGCTGTTGCTGTGGAATTGTTTCCAGTAACAGGACAAACGCTTCCGCTAATTAGTAGTGGAGGAACGTCGATTTGGATGACGTGTTTGGCAGTTGGAATTATTTTAAGTGTGAGTGCAAGAAGTGAAGTACTCGCAAAAGAAGAAGTCGATGAAGATAATCCATTAGAAATTTTAGCTGAAGCAATATAATGAGTAAAACATATCGTATCATATTATCTGGAGGAGGAACTGGCGGGCATATTTATCCGGCGATTGCGATTGCAAACGAATTGAAGCAGCGTCATCCCGATGCTCAGTTTCTATTTGTGGGTGCAAAGGATAGAATGGAGATGGAAAAAGTGCCACAGGCTGGTTACGATATTAAAGGATTGTGGATTTCAGGAATTCAGCGTGAGCTGACATTGAAAAACTTAATGTTTCCTTTTAAATTGGTTAGTAGCTTGTTTGGAGCAAGACAAATTATAAGAAAGTTTAAACCAGATGTTGTAATTGGTACTGGTGGATTTGCCAGCGGACCATTATTACAAATGGCAGCTATGAAAAATATTCCAAGTTTAATACAAGAACAGAATTCTTTTCCAGGATTAACAAATAAGTTGTTGTCTAAAAAGGTTCAGAAAATTTGTGTGGCTTACGATGGTTTAGAACGATTTTTCCCAGAACAAAAAATCATAAAAACGGGAAATCCGGTACGTGAAGGGCTGTTAGATGTGCAATCTAAAACTGAAGAAGCTAAAGCCTTTTTTAAATTAGTGCCAGAAAAGAAGACATTATTAGTTTTAGGTGGGAGTTTAGGCTCAAGACGCATAAACGAATTAATAGAAAAAGAAATAGATTATTTGCAATCACGCAATGTTCAGATTGTCTGGCAATGTGGAAAATTGTATTACGATAAATATAAAATCAATAGCAATACTAAAAACGTTCAAGTTCATGCATATTTGAACAATATGGATTTCGCTTATGCAGCAGCAGATATTATTATCTCTAGAGCAGGTGCAAGTTCGGTTTCAGAATTATGTATTGTTGGTAAGCCGGTCATTTTTATACCGTCGCCAAATGTAGCCGAAGATCATCAAACTAAAAATGCGATGGCTATTGTAAAAGAAGATGCAGCCTTGTTGATTCAGGAGCAGGATTTGGATGTCGATTTTGAGAATAAGTTTTCTCAATTAATTGATTCTAAAGAAAAACAAAATGTTTTAAGTAAAAATATAAAGAAGTTAGCATTAGTAAATGCAACTAAAGATATTGCAGACGAAGTAGAAAAATTATTAAAATCCCATCTTCCGTCTTCCCAGAAGGAAGAAACTATTTAATTATGAGTAAAATGAATAGTAATATAGAAAATAATACAGAGGCCCTTTCTTTAGGGAAGGGTTTGGGATGGGATAACGTTTATTTTATTGGAATTGGCGGAATAGGAATGAGCGCTTTAGCTCGCTATTTTAAAGCTAATAACAAGCGTGTTGCTGGGTATGATAAAACACCTAGCGATGTGACTCGTGCTTTAGAAGCGTTAGATATTAAAGTTCATTTTAATGATTCTGTCGCAAATATTCCAATGCCATTTTTTAATTACGATACGACTTTAGTTGTTTATACGCCAGCAGTACCAAAAGCTAATATGGAGTTGGTGTATTTTAAAAATAATAAGAGTTTTAGCGTCTTAAAACGATCTGAAGTTTTAGGCCTGGTAACGAAAAATACGTTTTGTTTAGCTGTTGCCGGAACGCATGGTAAAACAACAACATCAAGTATACTTGCGCATTTGTTGTACGAATGTAATGTACCGATTACTGGGTTTTTAGGTGGAATTAGCGAGAATTATAATTCGAATTATATTTCTAAAGGAACAGAAGTTTCGGTGGTAGAAGCAGATGAATTTGACCGATCATTTTTAACCTTGTCGCCAGATATTGCTTGCATAACATCTATGGACGCAGATCATTTAGATATTTATGGTGAAGCAGAAGCGTTGCAAGAATCTTTTATAGATTTTTCTAAAAAAATAAAACCGAATGGTAAATTGTTTGTTAGAAACGGCTTGCCAATAGAGGGAATAACATACGGGATAGAAGATGATTCTGATTATACCGCGCTAAATATAAAAATTGAAAACGGGGGTTATGTGTTCGATGTAAAAACACCAACAACTGTAATTAAAGATTTCCAATTTAACCTACCTGGTAGACATAATTTGTCGAATGCATTAATAGCCTTGGCGATGGCTGTCGAGTACGGTTGCCCTCACCTACAGCTCGCCAAAGCATTAGCATTATATAAAGGGGTTAAAAGACGGTTTACATATCAAATTAAAACAGACGATTTGGTGTTTGTAGACGATTATGCACATCATCCCGAAGAGATTAATGCTGTATATCAGGCTGTTCGAGAAATGTATCCGGAGAAGAAAGTACTAGCTGTATTTCAGCCACACTTATTTAGTAGAACTCGTGATTTTGTAGTCGATTTTGCTAAAAGTTTATCTCAGTTCGATGAGGTGTTATTGTTAGATATATATCCAGCTCGAGAATTACCAATTGAAGGCGTGACCTCTGCTTGGTTATTAGATAAAATTGAAAATAAAAATAAGGAATTGGTTTCAAAATCAGATCTTATTTCTAAAATAAAAGCTAGTGATGCCCAAGTTATTATTACTATGGGAGCTGGCGATATAGGAGAGGAAGTTAAACACATTAAAACCGTATTAGATGGCATTTAAAATACATTGGGGTTATGTAAAACTTGTTGTGTTGACTTGTTTGGTGTTGTTTCTGTTCGCGTTTGCTTCTGTAAGAAATGGACACAGAAAAGTATCGGAACCTGTTATTCATTTTTCAGGAGATGACAATCTCTATATTACCCATGAAAATGTTAGTAACTTGTTAATACAAAAAGATAAAGAGGTTTTAAATTTGAGCAAAGAAACTTTAGATTTGAAAACCCTAGAGTTTGCACTGAATTCGGATCCATTAATTAAGTCTGCTCAAGTTTATATTGATGTAAATGGCTTGCTTACAGCGGATATCGAACAAAAACAACCTATTGCACGTGTACAAGATACAACATCTTATTATGTAGATGATGAAGGCGGTTACATGCCATTATCGTCTAATTATACGGCGAGGGTGCCTTTTGTTGTGGGACATATTGAAAAAAATAATTTGAGTAATGTTTTTAATATCGCTCAGAAAGTTTATAATGATGCATTCTTAAAAAAACACGTTACTGAAATTCATCAAAATGAAGATCAAAACATTTATTTAAAATTGAGACAACACAGTTTCGAGGTGTATTTAGGAGATTTAAATCAATTAGATAAAAAAATAAATAATCTAAAAGCATTTTACAAAAAAGCTTTGCAAGAGAAAACTCTTAATGATTATAAGACTATTAATTTGCAATTCGATAATCAAGTGGTGTGCACCAAAAACTAAACTATGGAACATAATATAGCAGTTGGATTAGATATTGGAACCACAAAAATTGTGGCCATGATTGGTCGTAAAAACGATTACGGAAAATTAGAAATTTTAGGTATTGGGCGCTCTAAAAGTTTAGGTGTTCATCGTGGTGTGGTAAGTAATATTACACAAACCATTCAGTCTATTCAGCAAGCCGTGCAGGAAGCAGAAGCTTCGGCAGGTACAAAAATTGAAGGTGTAACTGTAGGGATTGCAGGGCAACATATTAGAAGTTTACAACATAGCGATTATATAACAAGACCAAACTCTGAAACCGTTATAGATGAAACTGATATTGATAAATTAATTAATCAGGTTCATAAATTGGTAATGCTTCCTGGAGAAGAAATTATTCATGTTTTACCTCAAGAGTATAAAATTGATGGTCAGCCTGAAATAAAAGAACCAATTGGAATGCACGGTGGACGTTTGGAAGCCAATTTTCATGTTGTAGTTGGTCAGGTGTCTTCAATTAGAAATATTGGACGATGTATTAAAAGTGCCGATTTAGAATTAGAGCGTTTAACGTTAGAGCCTCTAGCTTCGGCTAATGCAGTATTGAGTCAGGAAGAAAAAGAAGCTGGTGTAGCACTTATCGATATAGGAGGTGGTACCACAGATTTAGCTGTTTTTAAAGATGGTATTATTCGTCATACAGCGGTTATTCCTTTTGGAGGTAATGTCATTACAGAAGATATAAAAGAAGGCTGTTCGATTATTGAAAAACAAGCCGAATTATTGAAAATAAAATTTGGATCGGCTTGGCCAGGAGAAAATAAAGACAACGAAATTGTGTCTATTCCAGGTTTAAGAGGTAGAGAACCAAAAGAAATTACACTGAAGAATTTATCTAAAATTATTCATGCACGTGTAGTCGAAATCGTTGAACAAGTGTTTTTAGAAATAAAAAACTATGGTCACGAAGAACAAAAAAAGAAATTAATTGCAGGAATTGTGTTAACCGGTGGTGGCGCGCAATTAAAACATTTAAAGCAATTAGTAGAATATATTACGGGAATGGATACTAGAATTGGATATCCAAACGAGCATTTAGCGGGGGATAGTAATGAAGATATTACGAGTCCGTTATACGCAACTAGTGTTGGTTTAGTTTTAGATGGATTAAAACATCAAGAACGTAAACAAAGAGAAAGCAGAATTGAAGAAATTGAAGTAGAGGAAATTCAAAATCCAGCAGCCATTTCAGAAGCCATTTTAGAAGAAAAAGAGGAATTGAAAGATATGCCTCAAGAAAGAAAGGAGCGCAGAAATTTTTTGGACAAGTTTACCGACAAGATCAAGGATTTTTTGGACAACGCGGAATAATAGAAAAAATACGCAATATTTTGAAGAAGATATTGTTCAAGTTATAGAAAAAGAGAAAAGTTAAGATTAAAAACCAGTAAAAAAGAATTTATGAGCAGCAACAAAGAATTCGCAAGTATCTCATTTGACCTTCCCAAGAACCAATCAAATGTAATTAAGGTTATTGGTGTTGGTGGTGGTGGTAGTAATGCCATTAACCACATGTTCCAACAAGGTATAAAAGGAGTAGATTTTGTAATCTGTAATACAGATGCACAAGCACTTCAAAACAGTGGTGTTCCAAATAAAATTCAGTTAGGATTAGATCTAACCGAAGGATTAGGAGCCGGAGCTAACCCTGAAATAGGTGAGCAGTCTGCTGTAGAAAGTTACGACGACTTAAAACGTATGTTGGATACCAACACAAAAATGATTTTTATTACTGCTGGTATGGGTGGTGGTACAGGTACTGGAGCTGCACCAATCATCGCTAAAATGGCTAGAGACTTAGGTGTCTTAACCGTTGGTATTGTTACCATGCCTTTTCAGTTTGAAGGTAAAATGCGTAATGAACAAGCGCAAAAAGGGATCGAAAAATTACGTAATGTAGTCGATTCTTTAATTGTAATAAATAACAACAAGCTTCGTGAAGTTTATGGGAACCTTGGTTTTAAAGCAGGTTTCTCTAAAGCAGACGAAGTGTTATCCACAGCTGCTCGTGGTATAGCTGAAGTTATTACACATCATTACACACAAAACATCGATTTACGCGATGCTAAAACAGTATTAAGTAATAGTGGTTCTGCAATAATGGGATCTTCAATCTCGTCTGGTCAAAACCGTGCGAAAGATGCTATAATGAAGGCTTTGGATTCTCCGTTATTAAACGATAATAAAATTGCTGGTGCCAAAAACGTGTTGTTGCTAATTGTTTCTGGCGAACAAGAAATTACTATAGATGAGATTGGAGAAATTAACGATCACATACAAAGTGAGGCTGGTCATGGCGCGAACATTATTATGGGTGTTGGTGAAGACGAGTCTTTAGAAGAATCTATCGCAGTTACTATTATAGCTACAGGATTTAATTTAGATCAACAAAATGAAATCTCTAATACAGAAGCTAAAAAAGTAGTTCACTCTTTAGAAGATGAACAAAATTTAGAGAAGCAAGAAACGGCTAAAGTAGATCGTGAACCGGCTATTATTACTCCGCATATTGAATTAAAAAAGGTCGAAAAAGCTCCCGAGGTTGTAAGACACACTTTAGATATAAACGATTTAGAAGATTTTGCAGCACCTGTTAAAAAGGAAGCGCCAAAAACACCTTCTAATGATATGGATTTAGTGCCAACTTCTGAAGCTATAAAAAAGATTGAAGTTGCTTTCGATAATCTTTCAGAGTTTGATGTAGATGTAAATGATTTTGTTTTTACTGAAATGAAAAGCGGAGTTGCACAACCTGAAATCCCAGAGGAAGAAGAGAAGCAAATCACCTTAACATTCGATATGCCTTTGCAACAAGAAAAACATACTGTTGAAGCTTTAGAGGAAGAGTCGAAAACGGTAATAAAACATTCTTTAGAAGATACCGACGATGTTAAAAACGTTGCAGTCAACAAGTATGTTGAATTGATAAATGTAACAGAGTCTAATGAAAAGGGAGAAGTTAGATACGTACTTGACGATTACGAAGAGCAAGAGAAAAAAGTAGTTGTTAAGCAAGAAAAGAAGATTATACACGATGATGATTTAAATAATTTCGATCAAGAAGTTAGTTTTATCAAGAAGGAAATACCTGTAGAGCCTATTAAATCTGCTCCAAAAGCACCTTCAGAACCTGTAGACCCGATGAATACACCTATTTCTGACATGCTTAAAGAACGTGCAGAAGAACGTCGTCGTAAAATGAAAGATTTTAATTATAAATTCAATACATCAAAAATTGATGAAATTGAAAAAATTCCAGCTTACAAACGTCAAGGCATTCATTTAGATGAAACCATGCATTCATCAGAAAACAATATGTCTGGAACAAGTTTAAGTGTAGACGATAATAATGATATTCAGTTAAGAAGTAATAACTCGTTTTTACACGATAACGTAGACTAGATTTATATAAAAGATAGTAACTTATTTAGATTTTAAACCCAGAAACTCTTAGAGATTTTTGGGTTTTTCTTTTTATCTTCGCATCAAATTAAAACTATGAGTTTACAACAAGATATCATGACGGCCATGAAGACTGCCATGAAAGCAAAGGATCAAACAGCTTTAGCGGCTTTAAGAGCTGTAAAGTCTGAGTTGTTATTAGCACAAACAGAAACGGGTTCTAAAGAAGAAATTTCTGAAGAACATGAAATTAAAATATTATCTAAATTAGTGAAGCAACGTAAGGATAGCGCAACTATTTTTACAGAACAAAACCGATTAGATTTAGCAGAGCCAGAATTGGCACAAGCAGAAGTTATTAGTCAGTTTTTGCCAGAACAATTAAGTGAGGACGCTATTGAAAAAGTAGTTGTAGAAACTATTGCTAAAGTAGGAGCAGAAGGCATGAAAGATATGGGTAAAGTTATGGGAATTGTTAATCAGCAATTAGCGGGAAAAGCAGACGGTAAAACCATTTCAACTTTGGTTAAAAAGAACCTAGTTTAGGTATAATATAATGTATTAAGGTTTCTGCTCTCGCAGGAATAATGGCTGCGTAGTTCAATTGGATAGAATATCAGATTTCGGCTCTGAGGGTTGGGGGTTCGAATCCCTTCGCGGTCACAAATAAAAAGCGTAATTAACTAAATTTAGGTTGATTACGCTTTGTTTATTTAGAGTAAATTTAAAATGTCCACGTTTAAAAAAACTTATCAGTTGAATATATAAATTTAGATTATGAAAAATTATTTTAGAGGGTTTATAACTATTGTAACAATCGTGTCCTAAATAATATTAAATGCTCATTTTTTTCATTGATAAAAAAACGAACCAAAAAAATCTAGGCTTACGAACTTTTAGCTAAATTTTTCGTTCACAATCTAAATTTAAAGAACTCGCAACTGAAATTCAGATATTTAGATACATTCGTTTAGCTCAAACAGCTTTAAATTTTACGATACTTTCTCTTCAAATTTTACGATAAATTTTCGATAGGCCAACAAAAAAAACAAAATTCAACTTACATAGAAAAAGTATCCCTCAATACAAGTAATTCTATAAAGTCAACGTCGTTATATCTTTTTTGAAAAAGAGACTAATCGTTTAGGACGCTATTACTAGTGTAATTGTATTATTTACAAGTATTGTTTCTTGTCAAGAAAGTACTTCTACACTTACTCCGGAGGAATTTGCAAATATGATTAATAAAAATCCAGAGCTTATAGTTATCGATGTTAGAACACCAAAAGAGTTTGCAACTGGACATTTAGATAATGCTATAAATTATGATTGGAAATCTGATAATTTTCAAAATCAGATTATAAATTTAGATAAATCGAAAGAAGTCTTGGTGTATTGTTTCAGCGGGGCACGCAGTGCTAAAGCGGCTACAAAAATGCGTTCGGAAGGATTTGTAAGTGTTATGGAATTAAACGGAGGAATGATAAATTGGAGAAGTAAAAGCCTTCCTGAAGTTGGAGGGGAAGTAGCTTCTAGCGGAATGTCGAAGCAAGATTTTACAGATTTATTGAATTCGGATAAATTAATATTAGTCGATTTTTATGCTGATTGGTGTGCGCCTTGTAAGAAAATGGAACCGTATTTAAAAGAAATAGCTAACGATATGAAGGCTACAGTTGAAGTTATTCGCATCGACGCTGATAAGAATAAGGAGCTTTGTAAGACGTTAGGGGTCGACGCACTTCCTGTTTTGCAGCTTTATAAAAATAAAGCGCTTATTTGGGATCACTCAGGTTTTATAGAAAAAGAAGCTGTTGTTAAGCAGTTAAAATAATTAAACGTGTAGTTCTATTTATAATTTTGATTTAATAAACGCTTTTATGCGTTCGCGATCGTTTAATATATCTTTTCTGTAGTTTTTGTTGATGATAAAAAACCAAGAACGATGTAATAGCAGTTTCGAAAAATCTAAATATGCGAGACTTTTATAATGCCAAAGGTTAAAGGTTTTAGATCTGTTTTTTAATCGATATATTTTAGTATTATATGTCAATCTTAAAGATTTTATAGGTTTAAGAATGTCGTTAAAGTAAAGATGCCCCAAGTTGAAATTATTAGCGATATGTTTATTTCGAAATAATTGGTTTTTGTCTTCTTCTTTTAAATGAGGTAATAAGACTATGGAATCGAAACAGTTTTTAAGTCCGATATAATTATAAAAAGAACCTGAATCATTAATTTGAAAATTGAGCACATTATGGATTAGTAAATGCTTTGCAGAAGGAATAGGAATCTCTGTAAATTCCACTAATTGTTTGTCTTTTAAAACATCTGCTGTCTGTAAAGCTTTTTGATCTGTATCTAAGAGTTTAAAGTGAATTTCTATTGCGCCAATATGTGCTTTCGAAGCCAATCTTAAAAGATGCTTGTCTTCAAAGTATTTGGGGTTAATAGTCGGTTCTTTTGCATATGTATAGCCTTTACTTAATAGTAATTGAAAAGCCTTTTCGCATTGCTCTCTAGGTAACAACACATCAATATCACCAAGCATGCGTTCGCCAATATCTTCATAATAATTGGAAGCAATCATGGCTGCTCCTTTTAAAAACACATGTTCTAAGTTTTCAGATTTAAACCAGGAACTAATCAGTTTTACTTCCGTGAATAAGGAATCGTTTCGTTGTTTATTTAAATCGTAAATGTATTTTAAATACTCTTGAAGTTCTTGTGGTAAATAGGATAGTAATCCTTTAGATTGTAATCTAATATAAAGAGTAGGAATAACAAGCTGAGTGCTTCCTATTTTTACTATGTTTTCCCAATTAAAAGTCTGATTTACGATGTCTTGTTTTAAAGATACATCATCAGTATTAAAACTTAATATGCGTGAAATGTGTGTTAATGTAACTTCAGCAGGACTCATAAACGATTACTTATTCATTTTCAAAGATAGTTGAAAAGATGTCAATAGCATCTTGATTATTGCTATAAGTAAGTTTATAGAATGTTACAGTGCTAATCCAATCTAAAAACGCTTTTGCGTTTTTTGGTTGGGGTGAAATCCAAGAATCAGGAATTAAAATTTCTAGAGCCGTTTTAGCATCTATAGTTTCCAAAAGGACTTCGGCCTTGTGATTATAATTAACAAGAACAATAGATTGACAAGGGACATGAGTTTTCTCTGGCTCAGGTGTTGCAATATATTTTATGCCACCTTTAAATGCTCTTAGATAGCTTTGTGGAAGTTTGTCAAAATTAGTAATAAAGGGTTTTATGGTTGGAAAGGCACCTGGTTTAACAGAAATACCTCCAGGGAAATAATAGGTATTTAAATCTGCTCTTAAAATAGGAGTTGTATCATCTGCAATTAAATGATATCCATTATGTGTTAAGATTGTAGTTAATGTGCTCTTACCGCTTCCTGAAGTACCAATTAGCATAACAGATTCCTTATTATTAGAAATCGTTGAAGCATGAAATAAACCTATCCAATCATGTTCTTCAGTATTATATAGAGAACAAATAAGTTCCATATTAAACTTGCCTTGTAACTCATGAAAATGATGAGATTCACATGCTTTTATAAACTGATTATTTTTAAAAAATTTAATTTGATTTTCCTCCTCGTAAATGTCGAACCAAAAATCGGGTGTTGATTTCTTTGAAGATTCTAAATGTGAGAGTTGTGGATGAATATAATTAACTAAAGCTTCAGTCTGAAAATACACTTCAAAGTTTAGCGCTCCCAAAGTATACGACTTAGTAATGATTCTATAGTTTAAATCTAATTTAGATTCAAGTTTTAATTCTTCTGCTAAACTTGTGTTCCTATCTGTAAGAAATCGCTCTACATCAGCATAGATATCATTTGTATTTTCTAATGTAAGTTGTAGGGTTTCTGTGTATATCTCTACACAGTCTTCTTTGTCTGTTGCTTCTAAATAGGTTTGTATACAATAGAACAATCCGTTATCGACTACAGTATATTGATTCGAAAGTTCGAACCAAAGTAACATATAGCCGTTAACGGATTGTATATATTTAGGAGCTAAATTAGCCTTCAATAATTTAATTAAAAATTACTTTCTACTTGAGTCTTCCCTACTTGTGTATCGGTAGGAGTTACTGCGTTTATTTGAGCTGGCGTATCAATAGTTTCTTCTCCTCCAGCGCTAGGTTTGATAGGCTGACTCGTGTTTTGAGCTTGTAATGGATTTAACACTGCAAATGTACCAATGGCAGTAAATGCAGCATATTTCCCCATTTTTTTTATGGCTTCTTTTCGAGTGATTTCAGTGTTTTTATTTTCCTTTTCCATAGTTGTAAATATAAAATAAGTTTTTGGTATACAAAATATTATTTTAAAATAACACGTTTTGTAATTTGATTACCAGTTTGGTTTTCAACTTTAACTATATAAATTCCGCTACTGTAACCGTTCGCATTAATAGTATATTCGTTTACCGTTTTGTTTAAAATAACAGTATTCATCTGTCTACCTTGAATATCATAAACAGTAAGTTTAGTGTTTATATCTAGCTGACCTTTTATTTTAATAGATTGATTACCTGTAAAAAACTTTAACGATTCTATAGCGTTATCTTCTATTGATAAACTTTTGTTTTCTGCTGCATGTAAGTAAAAACGTCCAAGACCATTAAGCGCAGTAGCTGTTGTAAATGTGTAGGCTTTTTCTGTTAATAACGTCCAAGTCTCATCTACTGTATCTTCTAAATATAACTCTACATTCTCTGGTAAAGTTGTCTCCATTAAATCTAAAGTAATTTGTTGACCTTTAGGAGCAATTACACCTAAAGCAATAGTAACACCGCTGTCTTTTAAAGAACTATTAGGTAAACTTTGTATCCCCATTTTGTAACCTGGGTTAGATTCTACCAATTTGGTGAATAATGTATAACCAGAAGCGTTGTTTCCATAAATAGCGGTATCGAATCCGTTATCCAAACCTAAACTAACAATGTCATCAAAGAAATACACTTCGTTTGTGTGATACAATTGATCTGCAGAAATACTTAATGTAAAATTACTCTTATTATAATTGTCTGCTCTTCCAGGTATGAAATCGTCTCCAGATCCATCTATTCTCATATCAGGATTAAAAGTCATTACTCCAGTTAAATTATCATCTATAGCAACATAAAATCCTTGTCCAGGAGACAAAATTTTAGTATCTCCCATTGTGTTAGCCATATTATATATTGTCCACCAATCTACAAGGCCTGCATTATAACCATATAAACCACCTCTACTTACTTGAAATATATTTACACCTCCATTAGCCGTATAGGTATTGTAATTTAAAAAGTCGTATAAACTTACATAAGAAGGATAAGGGTTACCTATTAAATTCCATTGTGAAGCAGGTGTATCTCCTTTATGGAAAACGTCTACAGAAATAGATTCTGTGTTAACTTTACCTGTAAAGTTAAACGTACCATTGTCTGTTGATCCTGTTCTATATCCAATACCAGGATTTAAAGTTGTGGAAAATTGAGCATTAGAAGCTGTACTCCAAGTAAGGTAAGAACCACTTGTTCTGTCGAAAGGACCAAAAAACTTAATATTAGGGTTTGCAGCTGATACAACAGGTAGATTGCTGCTATTTGCACTAGCAAAAGTGCCAAAAGTTTGACCAGAAACTGGTGCAGATATTAAATCATCATCATTAGTTTGACTATTTACATGTCTTTTATACGTTGCTGTTCCTGTTACAGTACCTTCAACAATTAAACTACCATATTGGTTAGAATCGGAATTTATAGTTAATTGATTGAAAGTAGATAAAGCACTCGCTACAGCTAATGCTCCTGTGTTTTCTATATTAATTGCAGCACCTTCGTTTATATAAACTGAGTTTAAAGCAACATCGCCAGCAATAGAGTAAGTACCAGCATAAATTAGAGCATCTACAGCAGATGTTGTGTTACTTGGGCTATTTCCATCTTTCCAACCAACAGCGTCGCTTATATATTCTAAACCTGTAAAAGGAGATGTTGTGTAAAGTTTAATATTATCAATTCCAATGTTAGCTGTAGCAGCAGGATTACTCCCAAAACCATAAGTATACAGAAAAGCTATTTCCATACTTACAGAAGTAGCAGTATCAGGAACTGAAATAGGTGTGATAGTTGCAGATCCACTGCTTCCAGATAGTGGTACCCCAATATAAGAGCCAACAACTCCATCTATAGTTAGACGATAGGCCATTTGAGGTAAAGTACCTGAGGTTTCATACATATAATCAAAAACGATGAAAATATTTTGATAAAGAGAAACATCGACACTATTAAGTAATATTTGATAAGTAGTAGCACCCGCATTAGATGTAGGGTTGTTTAATCCTCTAAAATGAGCACCGGCAGTAGGTAGTAAGCTACCAAGGCTAGTTACATTTCCCCAAGTTGTACCTGCCGGAGCAGTAGCTGGATTTGGGGTGAAATTCCAGTTTCCTGTGCCTTCAAAACTTTGATTTCTCAAAGTAGTTTGCCCATAACCTAACGCGGAAACGGTTAAACATATTAATAATAAATAGTAAATTTTCTTCATAGTGTAATATTTTTTAGATTCATAGCAAACCTACATTAAGTAAGTGACGTTTAATTATTTGATAGTTTTGGAAGTGCAAATATAAATAAAATTACGTACCGTGTTTTACTATAGTATTAAACTTTAAAAAAATTGATGAAATACATTATATAATGGATGAATGGAGAGCTGTTAAATTACTTCAGGTGCATTATCGGTTATATAGGTAAGATGGTCTAAATGTGTTGTAAATACTCATGTTATCAGGTTATTATGTTTAAGTTTAGCATTCGCTATTAATCTTCTTAATCAATCTGTTATGATAATCAATCCCTTGTTAATTCAACAATTTAATATGCCTAGTAAGATTATTTTAGGTCTTTTTCTCTCTTTACTGTTTGTTATTATGGTGTATTACTGCTTTAAAATGGTTGAAATGGTGTATGTCCTTCGTTTTAAGAAACCTATGTTTGTACATCTTTATATGTCTCTGAAGAAGATGAATGAGTTAGATAAAAAATTGTTATACGATAATTTTAATTTTTATAGAACATTAAACAACAAACAACGCCTGTATTTTGATCATCGTGTATTGTCTTTTGTTAAGGATAAGCAGTTTATGGGACGTGACGATTTGGAGGTGACTAATGAAATGAAGCTTTTAATCTCGGCACATGCTGTAATCCTAACTTTTGGGTTTCGTGATTTTTTTATAGGACTTATAGATAAAATATTTATTTACCCTAATAAATTTTATTCCAGTTCTAATGAAAGTTACCATGCTGGTGAAATGAATCCAAGAATGAAAGTGTTAGTTATTTCTTGGTCAGATTTTAAAAATGGGTTGGAAATGACTAATGATAGTAAGTGTCTTGGTATTCATGAATTTACACATGCTATACATTTAAATAGTATGAAAGAAGGAGATGTTAGTTCTACAATTTTTACAGATAGCTTTAAAGAGTTGGCTGCTCTGTTAACTAAAGATGAGCCTTTACGTCAGAAATTACTAAACTCTCGCTTCTTTAAAGGTCAGGTATTTTTAAACCAATTTCAATTTTTAGCTGTTATAATGGAGCATTTTATAGAAAGACCATCGGAGTTTCGAGGTCAATTTCCTCAAGTTTATGCTAAAACAAAACAAATGTTAAATTTCGATTTCAATGGGTATTAATTTCTATGTTGTTCCTGTGTTTTTGCTTCTTCTTTAATTTTTGAGATTTGATGATCGCAATAAATAAAATTAAATTTAGCGTCATGCAATAATTTATTTTTATGAAGTGGACTTTTATTCTGTAATAATTTAAATATTATTCTTGTGACTGTTATTTTAATGAATAGGAATTAGTTAGCATTTTAATTATTAAACTGTTTTTGAAATGAGGTATTCCTAAATTGTTTTAAATTGATGTCCTTTTAGAGATGTTAAATAATTAATGTTCTATGTTTTTTTAGTAAGAATAGTTTAATATTTTTCCAAATTGTTAGGACATCGTTAATTTTTTCGTCCTATAACGTTTTCGTTGAAAAAACTTTTCAATAATTGTTTTACGTTTTAATAAAAAGGAGTAGTTTTGTTACTCGTTTTAAAGACCCCATGTTAGAATCTCTAATAACCTCAAAAACAAGGATCCGTATACTCGTTAAGTTGTTTCTTAACGCTAATAATAGCGGCTATTTGCGTGGTTTGGCGTTAGAGTTTAATGAGTCTACAAATTCAGTTCGAAAAGAGCTCAATCAATTATCTTCAGCAGGCTATCTCGGTAAAGAGAAAGAGCAAAATAAAGTTACTTACAAAGCAAATACAGAACATCCACTATTTAATTCATTGCAAAATATGGTTAGAAAATATGTGGGTTTAGATACTATTGTAAAAACAGTACTAGCGCGTATGGGACATGTGTCACGCGTTATTATTATAGGTGATTATGCGATTGGATTAGATAGTGGTTTGATAGATGTTGTTGTTGAAGGTAAAGAGCTTAATACAGTTTATATCAATCAAATGGCGGCTAAAATTGAGTCTGAAATAAAACGAAAAGTAAATTTTACATTTACAGACTCCTACCAGCGCAAAGATGGTTTCGTGATTTATGATGAATTGATAGAGAAGTGATGAAGGCGAAGTGGTATGTGGTCTATACAAAATCAAGAAACGAAAAGAAGGTAGAAGAAAAATTAAACCAAATAGGTGTAGAAGCATATTGTCCTGTAAAGACAGAGATTCGTATTTGGAGTGATAGAAAGAAAAAAGTATTAGTACCTTTGTTGCCCTCAATGGTTTTGGTAAAACTTTTACATTCAGAACGCAACCGCGTTTTTGAAGTGTCGGGAGTCGTTAGATATATGTTTTGGAATGGAGAACCTGTAGAGGTCCGAGAATGTGAAGTGGAAACTTTAAAAGGTGTTGAAAAGAATGCTAATATGACATTAAGTGGAGTTGAAGCATTACAACCAGGATCGAATATTGAAATGTCAGATTTCGGATTCGATGCACAATCTGGAGAAGTGAAACATATGTCAGGAAATCAGTGTTGGGTCGTGTTAAAGAATTTAGGATTTGTAGTTAAACTACAAATGCATTAGTATAATTTAGTAAAAAAATAAAGTATTGGAGCGACCAGAAATGGGATGCACCACGGCGAAGCCGTGAGTAATACAGAATAAATTTAAAAAATAACGTAGTATAATTGTTGTTAATATTATTAGTCTTATGAAACAAAAAGTAGCTTTAATTACAGGTGTAACTGGCCAAGATGGTGCTTATTTAAGTGAGTTTTTATTAAAAAAAGGATATGAAGTTCATGGTTTGAAACGTAGATCTTCACTTTTTAATACAGATCGAATCGATCATTTATATCAAGATCCTCATATAGATGGACGTAATTTCTTTTTGCATTACGGAGATATGACTGATAGTACTAATCTTATCCGTTTAATTAAAGAAATTCAACCAGATGAAATTTATAATTTAGCAGCGATGAGTCACGTACATGTGTCATTTGAAATTCCTGAATATACTGGAAATGCAGATGGTTTAGGAACGTTACGTATATTAGATGCTGTTCGTTTATTAGGATTAGAAAAGAAAACAAGAATATATCAAGCGTCTACTTCAGAATTGTATGGTAAAGTACAAGAAGTGCCACAATCGGAAACAACGCCTTTTTATCCGCGTAGCCCGTATGCTGTTGCAAAAATGTATGCATATTGGATTACAGTAAACTATCGTGAAGCTTACGGAATGTATGCTTGTAACGGTATTTTATTTAATCACGAATCACCAATTCGTGGCGAAACGTTTGTAACGCGTAAGATTACAAGAGCGGTTTCTAGAATTGCTTTAGGTCTTCAAGATAAATTTTTCTTAGGAAACCTTGATGCTCAACGTGACTGGGGACATGCTAAAGACTATGTAAGAATGATGTGGATGATTCTTCAAGCTGAAGAAGCTGAGGACTGGGTAATTGCTACAGGAAAGACAACTCCGGTTAGAGATTTTGTAAAAATGGCTTTCGGTGAATTAGGTATTACATTAGAATTTAAAGGTGAAGGTGTTGAAGAGAAAGCTTATATTGCATCTTGCGACAATGCAGAATTCCAATTAGAAATAGGAAAAGAAGTTTTAGCTGTAGATCCTAAATATTTCAGACCAACAGAGGTTGAATTACTTATTGGAGATGCGTCTAAAGCAAACAATAAATTAGGTTGGATTCCTGAGTTTGATTTAAACGATCTTGTTAAGGATATGATGAAGAGTGATTTAAAATTGATGCAAAAAGATCAATTCCTTAGAGAAGGAGGATATGATATTTTAAACTATTTTGAATAGTCTAAAATAGGTTTAATTAAAGTATTATGAATAAAAACTCAAAGATATATATAGCTGGTCATCGTGGTATGGTAGGTTCCGCTGTTTGGCGGGCTTTAGAATCCGATGGCTACACGAATTTAATCGGACGTACAAGTTCAGAATTAGATTTACGGAACCAAGATGCTGTTAATGAATTTATAATTTCAGAAAAACCTGAAGTTATAATTGATGCTGCTGCACGTGTAGGCGGGATTTTAGCAAATAGTGATTATCCCTATCAGTTTTTAATGGAGAATCTTCAGATTCAAAATAACTTAATTGATGCCGCTCACAAACATGATGTAGAGAAATTTATCTTTTTAGGTAGCTCTTGTATTTATCCTAAATTCGCTCCGCAACCTTTAAAAGAAGAACATTTGTTAACGGACACATTAGAGCCTACAAACGAGTGGTATGCCATAGCGAAAATTACAGGTGTAAAAGCTTGTGAAGCGATTAGAAAACAATATAATAAAGACTTTGTAAGCCTTATGCCTACAAATTTATATGGTTCTTTCGATAATTTCGATTTAAATACATCGCATGTTTTACCAGCGATGTTGCGTAAATTTCATGAAGCTAAAGCAAATGGAAATACTCCAGTTACCTTATGGGGAAGCGGTACACCAATGCGTGAATTTTTATACGTAGACGACATGGCGGAAGCAGTGGTGTTTGCTGTGAATAATACGTTGCCAGAGCACTTATACAATGTTGGTACGGGTACTGATGTAACTATTAAAGAATTAGCAGAAACCATACAGGACGTTATTGGTCATGAAGGTGATATTATTTGGGATGCAGAGAAACCTGATGGAACGCCAAGAAAATTAATGGATGTTTCTAAATTGAAAAATGCGGGTTGGCATTATAATACAGAATTATTACAAGGAATAGAAAAAACATACGCTTGGTTTTTAGAACACCAAGCCTCATTAAAACAAGTTAAATTGTCTAAATAAATCAGAATGAAAATTAAAAACATTTGCTGTATAGGCGCAGGTTACGTTGGAGGGCCAACAATGGCTGTAATCGCACAGAAAAATCCAGGAATTAGAGTTACTGTAGTTGATTTAAACGAAAAGCGTATTGCTGCTTGGAATGATAGTAATTTAGATAATTTACCAATCTACGAACCAGGCCTAGACAAAGTTGTAGGTGAAGCTCGTGGAAGAAACTTGTTTTTTTCTACAGATGTAGATAAAGCTATAGATGAAGCTGAAATGGTATTTATTTCCGTGAACACACCAACTAAAACGTACGGTGTAGGAAAAGGAATGGCTGCCGATTTAAAATATATCGAATTATGTGCACGTCAAATAGCTCGTGTTTCAAAAAGCGATAAAATTATTGTTGAAAAATCGACTTTACCAGTGCGTACTGCTCAAGCGATTAAGAATATTTTAGACAATACCGGAAACAATGTTAATTTTCAAATTTTATCAAATCCGGAATTCTTAGCTGAAGGAACTGCCGTTGAAGATTTAATGGCTCCAGACCGTGTACTTATTGGAGGAGAACAAACTCCTGAAGGTTTAGAAGCAATCGATGCATTGGTGAATGTGTATAGTACTTGGGTTGCTAAAGAAAACATTCTTACGACTAACTTATGGTCGTCAGAATTATCAAAGTTAACTGCGAATGCATTTTTAGCACAACGTGTATCTTCAATAAATTCATTATCTGAATTATGTGAAGTTACAGGCGCAGATATAAATGAAGTTGGAAGAGCTATAGGAAAGGATAGTCGTATCGGGCCAAAATTCTTAAAATCGTCTGTTGGTTTTGGAGGGTCTTGTTTCCAGAAAGATATCTTAAACTTAGTATATATATCTAAATCTTATGGTCTAGATGCTGTTGCCGATTATTGGGAACAAGTAATCATTATGAACGATCATCAAAAGCACCGTTTTGCTAAGAATATAGTGAAGACTTTGTATAATACTGTTTCAGGTAAGAAAATTGCATTCTTAGGTTGGGCATTTAAAAAAGACACTAACGATACAAGAGAATCTGCTGCAATTTATGTCGCTGATATTCTATTAGATGAACAAGCAAATGTAGTGGCTTATGATCCTAAAGTAACAGGGCAACAAATGTATGGTGATTTAGACTATTTACAAACTAGAGATTCTGCTTCAAATGAAAAAGGATTAACAGTTGTTACAGATCCTTACGAAGCCTTAGAAGGTGCCCATGCTATTGCTGTATTAACAGAATGGGATGAATTTAAAACATACGATTGGCAAAAAGTATATGATAATATGCAGAAACCAGCGTTTGTGTTTGATGGACGTAATGTTTTAGATAAACCAGCTTTAGAAAAAATTGGTTTTCAAGTTTATGTAATCGGACAATAATTATGGAAAGTAAAACTATTCTTGTTACAGGTGCAGCAGGTTTTATAGGTTTCTATGTCTCTAAAAAACTTTTAGAACTCGGTCATAATGTGATTGGTATTGATAATATCAATGATTATTATGATGTGAATTTAAAATATGCACGATTAGCTGAGTTAGGAATTCAAAGAGACGAAGCTGAGAAAGCATTGAATATGAGTTCAAGTACTAGCTTCGGAGATCGTATGCAATTCATGAAGATGAATTTAGAAGATCGAGAAGCGCTACCTGAGTTATTTAAATCTCATACTATAGACTTGGTTTGTAATTTAGCAGCTCAAGCTGGAGTACGTTACTCTTTAGAGAACCCAAATGCGTATGCCGATAGTAACTTGATAGGTTTTTTAAATGTGCTTGAATGTTGTCGACATAATAATATTACCAAATTAGTTTATGCAAGTAGTTCTAGCGTATATGGCAATAGTGATGCGGTTCCGTTTAAGGAAACGGCAAATGTAGACCATCCTATTAGTTTATATGCTGCGACTAAAAAGGCTAATGAATTAATGGCACATACCTATAGTCATCTATACGGTTTTGAAACAATAGGTTTACGTTTCTTTACAGTTTACGGACCTTGGGGAAGACCAGATATGGCTATGTTTTTATTTACAGATGCTATAATAAACGATAAACCTATTAAAGTCTTTAATAATGGAGATTTATCAAGAGACTTCACTTATATAGAAGACATTGTTTCAGGAGTGTTATCAACCTTATTGGAGCCTTCAGATTCTAGCCAGTTATATAAACTGTACAATATAGGAAATAGCCAACCTGTAAAATTATTAGATTATATAGAAGCTATTGAGGATGTTATTGGTAAAGTAGCCAAAAAAGACATGTTACCTATGCAAGCAGGAGACGTAAAGCAAACGTATGCGGATGTTTGTAAGCTTAAAACACAATATAATTATCAACCAAAAACCGATGTTAAGAAAGGTGTTTCTGCTTTTGTAGCATGGTACAAAACATATTATAATTAAGCCAGTTTTATATTAATTCTATTAAAAACAATACTCAATTTCGGATTGGTTTCAATCTTAGGAATTATTACGCTAATAATAAATAAATGAGTTCAAAAATTCAACATCAAAAAACAACGATATACGAAGCTAATGCAGCTATATCCTTTAAAAAATTGTTTAAAGAAATTGTTGCAGATGTAACACCAGCTAAAGCGTTAGGTTTACAATTAGCTAAGCGTGATATTAAAGCAACATATCGTCAATCTATTCTAGGTATTGTGTGGGCTTTTATCCCGCCAATAATGACTTCTTTAATATGGATTATTTTAAATGCATCAAACACGGTATCCATTCAAAATACACCTATACCATATCCTGCTTTTGTTTTAATAGGAACTTTATTGTGGCAGATTTTGACAGAATCGATCAATCAGCCTTTACGTAGTGTGCAATCTGGTCAAAGTATTTTATCTAAATTAAATTTTCCTAGAGAGGCATTGTTGTTTCATGGATTTTTTAGTATGCTTTTTAATACTAGTTTAAAAGTCCTTATTATTATAGTAGTGTTAATTATATTTAAAATAAACCCAGGATGGGGAGGCTTGACTTTTATTCCCATGTTATTAGGTGTAATGCTAACAGGATTTACTATAGGGCTAGTATTGATGCCATTAGGAATGATGTATGGAGATATATCACGAATGATTCCATTTGGGATGCAATTTTTAATGTATTTAACTCCTGTAATTTACCCAATGCCTACAAGTGGTAAATTAGTGTTTTTTAATCAAATTAACCCGTTCACGTATTTAATTGAAACGGCCCGTAATTTAATAACAGCTCAACCGGTATCTAATTTAGCGGTAACCATAACTATATTAGTAGTCTCTCTCCTTATTTTGTGTGTTGGATTAATAGTTTATCGTTTTATAATGCCAATAATAATAGAAAGGGTAGGTGCTTAAATTAGTGATATATTTAAAAATATTAACTTGTAATAATTTTACATTAAAATGTCTGAAGTATTAGTAAAAGTAGAAAACGTCTCAAAAAAATTTAGTAAAGACTTTAAAAAATCACTTTGGTATGGAGTTAAGGATATGAGTTCGGCACTCTTCACTAATCAATATAACCAGAATGTATTACGCCCATCTGAATTTTGGGCAGTTAAGAATGTGTCTTTTGAACTGAGAAGAGGCGAATGTTTGGGCTTAATTGGGCATAATGGTGCGGGTAAGTCTACACTATTAAAAGTTCTGAATGGTTTAATTCGACCTGATGAAGGTAAAATTACAATGCACGGTCGTATAGGAGCATTAATTGAGTTAGGTGCAGGATTTAATCCCATTCTTACAGGACGGGAAAATATTTATAATAATGGCTCTGTATTAGGGTTCTCTAAAAAGGAAATAGATGCTAAGTTAGATTCTATTATTGAATTTTCTGAAATAGGTGAATATATAGATAGTCCAGTACGAAATTATAGCTCTGGAATGAAAGTTAAGTTGGGGTTTGCTGTAGCGTCTCAGTTGGAACCCGATGTTTTGATTATTGATGAAGTTTTGGCAGTTGGAGATGCTGGTTTTAGAATTAAGTGCTTAAATAGAATAATCAATCTTATGTCTAAAACTGCTGTTATATTTGTGAGCCACAGTATGGTGCAGATATCAAAAATATCAACTGAAATAATGCTTCTCAAAAAAGGTAAAATACTTCTCAAGACTCAAAATGCAGGAGAAGGAATTCAAAAGTATTTTGAAGAATTTAAATCAAATGAAGAATTTCAAACCCAAGAAGGAGAAATACGAATAAAAAAATTTGAAATAATATACCCTGATAATCTTAAAACGATTAATTATAACGAAGATCTACATGCAAATATTCAATTTGATAATCTAAGTAATGAGAAATGTTACTCTTTGGATATATCCTTCACTGATAAAGAAATGAAAGTTGTTGCCATATCTACGATTACTAAGTTTGAGGTTTCTGAAAACATGAATTATAAACTTGTTATAAAACATTTCCCAATAACCGCAGGAAAGTACAATGTCAATATTGCGATAAGAAAATATACTAACTCTACTCGGGATGGAGAAGCCTTATCGTTATATAATAATATATGTACACTAGCAGTATCAGGAGGAGATATTACTAGATATTGTTCTGTTCAGCTAAAAGGTGTTTTGTACTCCTCAAATAATAACTAAGTTACTTATTCAATAATTAATAAAACCATAAAGTTTAATGGAGCAACAAGAATACATAACAATTAGATATATTAATTCCAAATTTGAATTTGATGATTGTGTTGAATTAGAAAATAAATATTTCGTTTATCCCAAAAATATTCAGGTAATTAATGATAGTTTTATAATAAATGAGCACATTTGTTGTACTTTAAATTCTTGTGCTTGCAAAATAAATCCTTTCGTATGGGTTTCTGAAAAACGGAAAGCCATTTGGTTTGAAATACCAAAAGCAGCATCACGATCAATAGTTGAATTTATTGACGCACCAAATCCAGGACTAACTGAAGTTGTGAATAAACTTAAGCATTATTCTAATTTTGAAGGTGTGACTCTTTATTACAACACTTCAGAAAAAGGGAAAGTAATGAAGGATATAAAAGATGCTTTAAAATCAAATGTAATTAGAAAGTTTTTTATTAAAGATGACTTTGAGCTGAAGTTCTTAACTCCTGATGAAGCAATTAATAAATATCCTGAATATCTTTCATTTGCTATCTTTCGAAATCCTTACGAGAAAATGATATCTAATTACAAGATGTTTACACAACATGAAATGAGGATTCATCAAATAAAAAAGACATTTCATTTAAATTCTATTGAAAATTTAAGTTTTGAAAATTTTATTAATCTTTCAATTCAATATCCTAATCATCATTGGGAAAAACAAGTTAAGTTTCTTCCTTCAAATATAAATAATTTGAATATTTTAGATACGATAACAAATCTAGATAATATATTAAGTAAATTACAAACTTCGCTTAATATATCAAAACCTCTAAAAAAACTCAACACAACTGAAAAGAGTAGTTCAAATTATTCTAAGTATTATGACAAGAATACATTCGAGATTGTTAGTTCGCTATATGAAGAGGATATAATAATTTATAACAAAATAACAAATGAAGATATCTATAATAACCTGGGACGCCAGTTTTCGTGAAAACTTTCATACCGTTGATAGTTTTGGTCAGCAAGAGTATCCAAAAGATGATTTTGAATTTTTATGGTGCGACTACTACTCAGCTCAAAATCCTGTTTTAATTGAAAAAGTAAATAAGTATCCACAAAGTAGTATAGTTAATTTAGGCAATTCAGTTAATGAGCAATGGCATTTAGGTAAAACAATTAATAAAGGTATTAGTCAGTCTAAAGGAGACATATTAATTATACCTGATGGTGACGTTATGGTACCCAAAAACTTTTTAACTCAGGTAGAAGAGATATTTAACAGCTCCTCTGAGAACTTGGTGGTTTATTTTAGGAGATGGGATGAACCAGCGAATAAGCATAGTAAAGAATCATACACAATTGATTATTTATCGGATGTTTGCCAGCTTAATAACATGACCAATTACGGCGGTGGGTTTGCTATTCGCAGAAACGTGTTTGAAGACATTGGTTTTTATGAAGAACATGATGTGTTTTCTGGCCCTGGAGCTAATGGTTTAGAACAATATTTGCGATTTAGAAATAAGGGATTGCAGATAATGTGGTCAGAAATAAAAATATACCATCCCTACCATAGTTTTACGGGTTCAAGCGATAAAATAAATGAAGAAATTTTTGAAGCTGCAAAAAACAACAATTGGATAATCCCTTACATGGGACTAAAGCAGAGTTGGGTTATCAAGCAAAGGGATAAACATATTGATTGGAAAGCAAATGATGAATCTATCGAATCGTATTTAAAAAGTTTAAAGCCACTTAGAGAATACCTTCCTAAACAAACACCAAAAACAGATTCAAATTTTAGAAAAATCATTAAGCGATTAACTTCTTAAAATATTATAATGAAAGTAGCCATAATTGGAGCAGGAATATCAGGATTATCTGCCGCTCAAATATTACAAAAACAACAACATGAAGTATGCATTTATGAAAAAAGTGATAGGCCGGGTGGTTTAATAAAATGTACTATTGAAGAAGGTAATTTATACCATCGCGTAGGAGGACATGTTTTTAATTCCAGGCACGAAGATGTATTAGAATTTTTCTGGAATTTCTTTGACAGACCTAATGAATTTTCTAAAACCATTCGTAATGCAAAAATTCTGTTACAAGATAAACTTGTAGGATATCCAATAGAAAATTTTCTATATCAACTTGATGAGGCAACAGTAGAAAACATTGTAAATGAAATTCTTGATCTGAATAAAGCAGGCTACAAAGAACCTAAAGATTATAACAATTTTAAAGAGTTTTTGTTGGGTAATTTTGGGTCTACTTTATATACAACTTATTTTGAACCTTATAATAAAAAAATATGGCAGTGTAATCTAGAAGAAGTCTCTATAGATTGGCTTGAAGGAAAATTACCAATGCCTAATTACAATGAAATGTTAGCTAATAGCATTTTAAGAAAAGGAGAAGATGAAATGGTTCACAGTTCATTTTATTATCCAAATAATAATGGTTCTCAATTCGTTGCAGACCGATTGGCTGAAGGTTTAAATATTAAATATAATTATACAATAAATTCAATAGAATTATCTGAAGGCAAGTGGCTAATAGATAACAAAACTTATGATACTCTTGTATACACTGCGGATGTTCGGAGATTAAATACGATTATAAAAAACTTACCAGCAGAGGTGAAGGAGTCCTGTACAAAAATTGAAGGACTACAATCAAATGGTACAAGTAATGTATTATGTGAAATTTCGGCTTTCGAAGATAATTCTTGGATATATCTTCCAGAGAATAATATTACAGCACATAGAATAATATTAACAGGTAATTTTGCTCAATCAAATAACAGAGCTGGCACTAAAACGTGTGTGGTTGAATTTTCGGGTGAAATTGCGCCTGATGAAATGAATGCAGAAATAGCAAAACTTCCGGGAAATCTTAAGCCAATAGCTTATAATTATGAGCCAAATACTTATGTTATCCAGGATAGTAATACACGCCATAATATTAATGAACTTAAGGACAAGCTAAGTAGCCATAACTTATTTTTACATGGTAGATTTGCTGAGTGGGAATATTATAATATGGATACAGCTATGAAAGCGAGTTTAGATAAATTCAACAATTATTAGTTTGAATTACGATAATTTTAGAATTTAAAGATTTTTTATGCGATAAACGACCAAGCTTACAGTGATTATGATTGATAACATTAGAAATATGTTAGATTTATTAAGAGGACATTATTTTTTTTGTTCACATGAAGTTTTAAGAAAAGGAAGTAAATATTTTACAATAATTACAATAATTACAGTAACTATATTGCGTCTTTTTAGAATTTCCTAAGAGAGATTGGTCAATATGAGGATATAAATAATTACAATTTATATATAACTGAGTTTTTACATAGTAGTCTAGCCAAAATTTGAGATAATGTCATGGCAAGAATGTTTACTGATAAAGATTTTAATGGAATCCCAAAAGGACAAATGAATTCATAATTTGCTATGATGACATGTTAAACTTGAAGAATCAACCTGCTGTAATTGGTATAATGGAAGAGTTGATAAATTGTAACAATTGTTTCAGATAAAATTAAAATCGAAAGAAACTCTAATATATATAGCTTCAAATAAAACTATTAAAAAATAGTGTTTAAGCAAGATATGGTAAAATTTTTTTAAAGAAAATAATGAGTATTTAAAATATATAGAAGCTGACATGCTTATTAACGATTATGCATTACAGGTTTATAAAAATTATTAAAATGAAACTATTTAATCGAAAGCATAAAATAAACTTACAATCAGATTATGATAAAGCGAATATAGATTTTGACAAGAATCTAGTTTTTATTCATATCCCTAAAAACGCAGGAACTGCAATTTACAAAAATTTAGGACTTGATAATTCTAACCATAGAACAGTAAAACAATATATTAGTTTATTTGGAGAGAAGAATTATGATGATATGTTCTCATTTGCTTTCGTTCGAAACCCTTTCAGCCGATTTATTTCGTTATATAACTATTCTCGAATGGATGTAAGTTATTATCATAATAATATTAATCCCGAGAAGGCTATTTATGGATACCATATGGATTATGAAATTCTGAAAAATAAAAGTTTAGAAGAAGCTGCTATTTTATTAAAAGAGGGTAGATTACAACATAATCCACCTCATGTACAGTGGAATCCTCAAAGCTTTTGGTTAAAAGATAATGAAAACAAATTGAATGTTAAATATTTAGGAAGGCTTGAAGATTTAGAGTTTGACATGAGAAATATATATAATTTGATAGGTTTTGAACATAGCAGGGAAGTAAACCAAATTAATTCTTCTTCAGGAAGTAAGTTAGATTATAGGAAGTTAATAAATCCTTCTACTAGACAAATTTTGGAGGAATATTATAAAGAGGATTTAGAATTTTTTAATTACGATTTTTAATGGATATATCTATAATTGTTTGTTGTTATAATAGTGAAAAACTTTTGCCTCAAACACTTCTTCATCTTGGTAAACAAAAATGTCGAAAAGAATTGAACTATGAAGTTGTTTTAGTCAATAATAATAGTAATGATAACACGGTTAAAACCGCAAGAGAATTATGGGATAGTTTACATGTAAATGTCCCGTTAATAATTGTTGACGAACCTACTCCTGGTTTGGCTCATGCAAGAAAAAAAGGGGTTTCTGTAGCTAAATCAGATTTAATTATTTTTTGTGATGATGATAATTGGCTTGATGAAAATTATATTGAATTGTCAATTGATTTTATGAATAACCATTTAGATGTTGGAGCTTTAGGAGGTCAGTCTGAAGGTGTCTTAGAAGCACAGGAACCTGTTTGGTGGAAAGATAAAGCATACGGCTATGCAGTAGGGAAACAATCAGATAAAAAAGGTGATATAACTCAGAATGGTTTTTTGTGGGGAGCAGGTATAGTTATTAGAAAATCTATATTATTACGATTATTTCAAAGTGGATTTGAGTCCTTACTTTTGGGTAGGACAGAAAATAAATTAGCTTCTGGAGATGATAGTGAAATCTGTAAGTGGGTTATTATCATGGGGTATAAGTTATGGTATTTAGACGATTTAAAGTTTAAACATTACATTGTAAAAAAAAGACTTACAGATGATTATGTTCTGAAAATGTTTGAGGGCCACTATGATTCTCGTAAAGTTCTTGGCTTTTATAATGAGTTTATAATTTTTTTAAACTCTAGAAATATTAAAATTAATAAAAATTTACTTTTTGAAGGGATTCTTGATTTTATAAAAGCAAGAATAAAACCAAATGAAATTAACAGATTAATTGCACAGTTTAAAATAGGGAATAAATTAAAAGTACATTCAATAGGATATGAGATCTTTAGAGTATATACTAATTTAAAAGAGACTAAAAGTCAAAGAATAAAATGAGTAAGCTATTTTCAATTATAATTCCTACGTACAATTGTGTGAAAGTTTTAGAAGTTGCCATCGAGTCAGTAGTAAAACAAACTTACAAAAATTATGAAATTGTAATTATAGATGGTGGATCTAATGATGGTACACTAGATTTAGTTAAAAGTTATGCTTTAAAACATCCTAAATCTATTAGATATATATCCGAAAAGGATAAAGGAATCTACGATGCCATGAATAAAGGCATCGATTTCGCTCAGGGTGAATGGTTATTTTTCTTAGGTTCAGATGATTATTTCTATTCTGAAACGGTCTTTCAAGAGCTTCATGATTTTATTGTTAATAATCCGTGCGAGGTTGTTTATGGAGATATTAGTGGTGTTAGATTTAACGGTCGTCGTTCTGGCGATTTTTCTCTTACAGATTTAATTACAAGAAATTTATGTCACCAAGGTATATTTTTTAATAAGAGTGTATTTTCTAAAATAGGTATTTTTGATTTAAAATATAAAGCTCATGCAGATTGGGACCATAATATGAGATGGTTTTTTAATCCTAAAATCAATAAAAAATATGTGACTTTAATTATAGCCGAGTATGCCGATGGCGGATTTAGTTCTGTAAACGGAGATCCTGTTTTTATTGCCGATAAAGATTTTAAGATTGTTAAGTATGGATGGAAAAGTTTACCTCCAGAAACGATTTTATATAGAGCACATGCTATTTTTAATAATAAATCACTTAATCTATCAAAAAGACGAACTGCATTTAAATGTTGGTTTTTTGTTCAAATAAGAAAAAGATTATCGTCTATATGAATTTAATAGAACAACCTTTAGTATCAATATGTATTCCTACTTACAATGGTGAAGAATATTTAGAGGAAGCGCTTTACTCTGCTATTAATCAGTCTTACAAGAATATTGAGATTGTTATAACCGATGACCAATCCAAAGATAAAACTGTAGAAATTGTCAATAAAATAAAGTCTACAACAGAAATTCCTATTTATTTACATATGCATAACCCCGAAGGGATAGGCGAAAATTGGAATTATTCTGTAAGAAAATCTAATGGTGAATATATTAAGTTTTTATTTCAAGACGATTTACTACATGAAACTTGTGTAGAAGAATTATTAAAACCGTTTTTAATAAATAAAAAAATGGGATTGTCTTTCTGTAGAAGAGAAATACTTTTTGATAAAGACGATGCTTTTAATACGAATTGGGTAAACAGGTTTAAAGAACTACATATTAACTGGACCAATATTGAATATACTCAAGAAGGAAAAGCCTTACTAAAAGATCCATCTTTTTTGTCTGAACCAAGAAATAAAGTTGGAGAGCCTACTTGTGTTTTATTAAAAAAAGAGGTGTTTAATAGTATAGGATATTTTAGAAAAGATTTAAAACAATCTTTAGATTATGAATATTGGTATAGAGTTTTTAAAAAATTCGATGTAGGTTTTGTAGATAAAGAATTAATTGTTTTTAGATTACATGCAAATCAAACTACAGCAATAAATGCTAAAAATGAAATTAACGATTATGAGTTATATCCAGAATTAATATATAAAAATCTATTCTGGTATTTAGATCCTTTACTAAGAAAAAAACTTTTCTATAAATATAACCGTTTAGGTAAATTTTATAAAAAACTTAGAAATAATGTATAAGATACTTGTTATAATAGTTACTTATAATGGAAATAAGTGGGTAGAAAAATGTTTTGAAAGCTTAAGGCAGTCTACAATAGCTTTAGATGTTTTTGTTATAGATAATGGCTCTACCGATAATACTGTACACAATATAAAAACTAATTTTCCTGAAGTTGAACTTATTGAATCCGGAGAAAACTTAGGCTTTGGAAAAGGAAATAATGTAGGTTTAAAGAAAGTTGTAGATGATAATTATGATTTCGCTTTTTTGTTAAATCAAGATGCTTGGGTTGAACCAGATACTATAGAAAAATTAGTAAATATTTCTAAAATAAATCCAGATTTTGGCGTGTTAAGCCCTATACATTATAATGGTTTAGGCGACTCTTTGGATAGAAATTTTCATTTTTATTTAGGACACGATTTTACGCCAAATTTTTATTCAGATTTAGTTTTAAATAAACAAGTAGAATATTACACTTCAAAATTTGCAAATGCTGCAGCATGGTTAGTAACTAAGCAGTGTATAAATACAATAGGAGGGTTTGATCCATTATTTAATCATTATGGAGAGGATGACGATTATATTTTTCGATTACAAGAATCAGGTTTAAAATTAGCTATTGTACCTGGAACAAAAATTTTTCATGATAGACCTCAAACAGGTAAAATGAATGATAAGTTTTATGATAGTAAGATGCTTGTTAAGGTTTTATTAGAAGCAAAAAAAGGTAAATTACCAAATAATAATTTTACATGGCGTAAAATAATAGCAGATTATTTTACATTATTCTTTTTATATTTAGGAAAAAATAAAGGAGTTAAACAGAGCATTAAATACGGTTTTTTGACTTTAAAATTGAGAGATAAGGTTAGCCTTAATTTACATCAAAAATTATAATATTAAACTCTTTTATTAATGCAAAAGAATCCTTTAGTTTCAATTATTATTCCGCTTTACAATCGTGAGACGTTAATAAGTGAAACCTTAAAATCAATTCAAGATCAAACTTATTCTACATGGGAGTGTATTATTATAGACGATGGCTCTACAGATTCTTCTGTTGATGTAGTTAAGTTATCCTCTAAAACAGATTCTAGAATTAAATTTCATGAAAGAGACCGTTTACCAAAAGGCGCACCAACTTGTAGAAATATAGCTTTAAAACATTCTAAAGGTGATTATATTATATTTTTAGATAGTGATGATTTACTATCTGAAAATTGTTTAGAACATAGATTATTACGCTTTAAAGAGCATTCAGAGTTAGATTTTATAGTTTTTAAATCGCTACTTTTCAATGATTCTAAAAATTTGATGTCTTATAATAAGCTGTGGAATATTACTACAGAAGAAGATAATTTGTTGCGTTTTCTAAGGTTTGATGCCGTATGGCAAACAGCAGGGCCAATTTATAAAAGAGATTTTGTTTTAAATTTTCCATTTACAGAAGGCTTACCTTTTCTACAAGATGCCGATTTGGGAATTAAGATTTTATTATCTAAACCTTCATATAAAACGTTTTTTGAAGATGAACCAGATCTTTACATACGTTGGGAAAACGAATCTATAAGTAGAGTGAAAAGCTCATCTTCAGATCGGTTTTTTAAAAATTTAGAAGTAATAAGTGAGATTCAGAAACAAGTAAAAAAAGATAAGTATAAGTTCAGTTATCAAAAACAATTTGTTTACACCTATTACAAATTAAGTAAAGAATCTTTTAATCATGATAATACTGTTAATCTGTGTTTAACTTCTATTAATTACCTGTTTAAAGTGTTTCCATTAGGCTATGTGTTATATGTGCCATTAGTATTAAGCCAAGGGAGTTTATTGATTTTAAGACCTGTAAAAAAAGGATTTTTAGTTAAAATACGCATTCAATTGCGTAATAAATTAGACACCATTATACATCGCGTTTTCAATATAGCAAAACCAACATTATTTAAAATACCATATAAAAATGAGTAAAAAAATACGATCGATCGCAATATATTTACCACAATTCTATCCTATAAAAATAAATGATGATTGTTGGGGAAAAGGGTTTACAGAATGGACCAATGTAACAAAGGCAAAACCGTTATTTAAAAATCATTATCAGCCACATTTGCCTGCAGATTTAGGTTTTTATGATTTAAGAGTTCCAGAAGTTAGACAAGAGCAAGTAGATTTAGCAAAACAATATGGTATTGATGGGTTTTGTTATTATCATTATTGGTTTACTGGGCAACGCGTATTAGAACGTCCGTTTGAAGAGGTTTTTAAATCGGGAAAACCAGACTTTCCTTTTATGCTATGTTGGGCAAATGAGAATTGGGCAAAAGTATGGGATGGAGGCGACCAGACAGTAATGTGTGAACAGCATTACAGTAGAGAAGACCATATTAATCATATTAATGCTTTAAAGCCAATATTTAAAGATGAAAGATATATAAAAGTAGATGGGAGACCTGTTTTTTCAATTTATAGATCTCAAAATATTCCAGACATCGAAGAGACCATTAAATTATGGCGCACCGAGTTAGCAAAAGATGGAATTGATATTTATATTAACAGATTCGAAAGTTATTCTGAAGGAGGAAAGGATCTTGTAAAAGATGGTTTTGATGCTGCAGTTAGATTTGAACCTTTTAGCACTAGAATTAATAAATTTAAGAAATTTTGGCTAAAGGAAACCATGAAGAATAAATTGAATCCATGGTATATAAAATATAAGTTATCTTCTGCAGCCGCTAGGAAGAAAATGTTTAGTTTAAGAAGGTTAGATTATGGAGCTTATGTAGATTACATAAAAACCTTACCTAAAGAAAACGAAGAGTATAAACTATATCCGGGAGTCACTCCAATGTGGGATAACTCAGCAAGAAAACAAAAAGATTACTTTATGTTTACAAACTCTACTCCAGAGAAATTTAAAGAATGGGTAGAGCATGAAGTAGAGAATTTTGAACCTTACAGTAAAGACGAAAATTTCCTTTTTATAAATGCTTGGAATGAATGGGCAGAAGGAAACCACATGGAACCTTGCCAGAAATGGGGGCATAGTTATTTAAAGGCTTTTAAAGAGGCTGTAAAAAAATAAAGAATTGTAATTATCATGATCGTTAATGCTCCAAAAGTTTCAGTTATATTACCTAATTATAATTATGAACAGTTCTTACCTCAAAGAATAGAGTCTATATTAAATCAGACATATACTAATTTTGAATTACTAATCTTAGATGATTGTTCTACAGATAACAGTAAAGCGGTTATTGACCATTTTAAAGATAAGAGAATAAGCGTTTATTATAATGAAATTAATACAGGTAGTCCTTTTCCTCAATGGGATAAAGGGATACAATTGTCAAAGGGTAAATATATCTGGATTGCAGAGGCAGACGATTATTGTTCTGAAACGATGTTAGAAAAGCTTTTAGAAAAAGCAGAAGCCTCTAAAAGTGATGTTTGCTTTGCGGAATCTAAAATAGTTAACGCACATGGAGAAGAAAAAGGATTATGGTGCAATTTGAATATAAAGGGGCCAAATAAATCAATATTCAGCACAGACTTTGAAATGAATGGTCAGGATTTTATTGAGAAAAATTTAATTTTTGAAAATGGAATTCCCAACGCGAGTGCTGTACTTTTTACCAAAGAATTATATAAAGAAATAGGTGGTGTAGATAAAAATATACCAAACTGCGCAGACTGGTTACTTTGGATAAAAATGTTAAGCAAAGGGCGTGTTGCATTTGTTTCGGAGCCTTTAAATGCTTTTAGAAGACATGGTGACTCTGTTATTAATTCAATTAAAAAGGGAGATGCTACTGAAAATAAGTTTTACGAGTATTATAGTATGACTATGCGTTTAGCGCTTAAAAAATGGCTTGTAAATTATAAAGGTAAAAATATAGTTCATAAAATTAATGACGATTATATACTAAAGGATTTATCTAGAAAAATAAACTGGTCTAAATCGAATCAATCAATTAAAGAGCGTCTTAAGCTTTCTTTTCAAGCATTTCAGGTTTCAGGATGTAATCCGAAGTATTTATTAAAACCTTTTTTATGATTTCAATAATAGTGTGTTCTATAAAACCAGATTTGTTAAGGAGTTTTAAAGCTAATGTTTTAGAAACAATTGGCGTACCACATGAATTTATAATTATAGATAATAATAAAGAGCAATTTAGTATTTGTAAAGCCTATAATGTAGGAGCAGAAAAAGCTAAATACGATGTTTTAGCTTTTTGCCATGAAGACATATTATTTCATACTAATAATTGGGGCGAAGAATTAATTAAAACATTAAGAGATACTAGTATTGGCGCTGTTGGAGCTGCTGGGGTGAAAATAAAACCTTGTGTTCCTGCAAGTTGGACCTCTGTTTCTGATAAATATTACAGGACTAATTTAATTAAAAATTCAGATAATAAGAAAATTAAAAGTATTAAGAAAGATAATGTTGCTGAAAAATTATCTGATATTGCAATAGCGGATGGAATGTTTTTAGTAACAACTAAAACCATTTGGGAAAATAATAAATTTGATGAAATAAATTTTGATGGTTTTCATTTTTATGACCAAGATTTTTCAATGCAAATTATAAAAAACTATAGAATAGTAATTAACCATGAAATTTTAGTGGAACATTTATCTGAAGGGAATTTAAATAAATCTTGGCTCAAATATTCTGATGTGTTTTTTAATAAATGGAAACAGGATATGCCTGTTATAACTTATGTTCTTACTACAAACGAGATTAATCAGTGTACGTATGATGCTTGTTATAGTTATGTTTTTAATAGTTATAGATTAGGATCTAAGTCTGTATTTGTATTACAATTTATTTTTAAGATGTTCTTTTTAAATCCATTTAATAGAAAAACGATCTCAGCCATGAAATATTTTTTTAAATAGTTAGAACGTTTTATTTGATCATTTATATATAAAGATTATTTTGAAAAAAGAAATTATATACTTTTTACCAGATTCTGATGCAGGTGTAACTTCTGTTATTCGAAATTTATTAAAATATAGAGAAAAAAGTAATATTCATTATAAGGTCATTTTAACGCGGTTAATTGAAAAAGAAGCTGTTTATGTTAAAACAGAATTAGATGCCGATGAACAAATAGTTTTTACATATAGTAAATATGAAAATTTATATGCAGTATGTAAACGTTTACAAAAGTATATATCATCACCAGAATCTGTATTAGTGTCTAATGACGGTTTAGAATTACGTATGGTACAATTACTTAGACTAAAAAACCCATTGGTATATATAATCCATGGCGATTTTAGGTATTATTATGGATTAATAGAACAGAATCAAGGTGTTATAGATAAGTATATTGTAATAAGTAAAATTTTATATACCAATGTTTCTAAAGCATTGCGTACAGAAAATAGGGATAAAGTATTTTTAGAATATTTTCCTGTACCAGAAGTAAATCAAAATAACGAGCAATTAAAAAATATAGATTTACTATTTGTAGGCTCTTTTAATGATCGAAAAGGGGTTCAGTTTTTATTTTCTATTTTTAAAGAAATTCAAATACAATTTCCAGATGCTAATTTCAGTATAATAGGCAGTGGAGAGTTAGATACAGAATTAAGAGCACAATTTAAAACAGAATCTAATGTTCATTTTTTAGGTCAGTTAGCAGGTAATGACGTTGCTATTAAGATGCAACAATCTAAAATATTGTTATTTCCTTCATTGGCAGAGGGTTTACCTAACGTAGTTGTAGAGGCAATGAAATCTAGATGTGTTTCTGTTTGTAGTGACTTACCAAGTGGTATTCCTGATCTTATTGATGATACAATAACTGGTTTTAAAATTCCTATAGGAGATATAACAGAATTTAGTAATTGTGCAATTGATTTATTAAGAAATGAAGATAAAAGAAATGAAATTGCTTTAAATGCATTTAATAAAGCAACAGTAATGTTTCAACCAAATAACAATGCAGATAAATATGAGACGTTAATAATTAGTGCGAAACCTCATAATAAAATATATTCGAATAAAACTTTAGGAGGAATTTTAAATCAATTTTATTTACCTAATAAATTAGTAAAGATGATTAGGAAATTGGAGTTGTCTCCTAAATTATAATAACAAAAAATGAATAGCATACCACTTGTCTCAGTTTTAATGACTGTATATAACCGTGAAGAATTTATTTCAGAAGCCATTGATAGTGTTTTAAAATCAACATATCAAAATTGGGAACTTATTTTAGTCGATGATGGGAGTACAGATAAATCATTAGAAATTATCAGAGATTATGAAAGGCAAGATAATAGAATTAAAGTTTATCAAAATGAGATTAATTTAGGTGATTATCCTAATAGAAATCAGGCGGCTGCTTATGCAAAAGGAAAATACTTAAAGTATGTAGATGCTGATGATATGATTTATCCTTATGGAATAGAGCAATTAGTATATTTTATGGAGCAATTTCCTGAAGCAGGTTTTGGATTGTGTTCTTTAGAGCAAGATTTAGAGAAAATATTTCCCTTTATGCTTAATCCTGAACAAATATATAAAAGACATTATTTCGAAGAAAAATTAGTGTTTCACAAAGCACCTTTATCTAGTATTATAAGAAAAGATGTTTTTGAAGCAGTAGGAGGATTTGCAAATGTTAGACATTATGGAGATTCCGATCTCTGGCACCGTTTGTCACAAATCTATCCATTAGTTCTTATGCCTCATGGTATTGCGTGGTATAGGAAAACAGATGGTCAAGAAGCTTCTGTAAGAAGACAGAATCCTTTGAATAGATTAAAAACCATCAATTCAGCTTTTAATCATACAGTAAGTGAGAATTCTCCTCTAAGTAATAAAGAGCAAGTAATAATGAAAACAAAGTTTTTAAAACTAGGAGCATCAGCAATTATTTTTGGATACAGAAAATTTGGATGGAAAAAAGGACAGGAAATGAAAGCCTTTGCAGGGTTAAGCTATCTAGAGATTATAAAAAATAAATTAAGGTAATGAAGATTGTCTTGTTGTTTATAAAATATCACATTAATCAATGTGTTCGTCAATTGTTTTGGTTGTTAAAGCTCGCTAAATCTAATATAGGAAAAGATGTCTCTATTCAATTCCCTGTTATTAGAGAAGGTAATGGTAAGTTTAGTTTAGGAGATAAAAGTAAGCTTGAAAAACGCACAAATATTGGTGTTGGAGATAAAGCTATTTTAGAAATAGGAAAAGATGCTCTTTTTGAAGAAGAATCTACAATATTGGTTAATAAGAATAATTCGTTAAAAATTGGAGATCAATTTAAATTAGGCGCACATGCTCGATTATTTGTGAATTCAGATTGGAGTTTTGGGAATGCTGTTAAAATAGAAACACATTGTGCAATCTTCGCAAGAGAACCTGGACATGCTGGAAAACTTGTAATTGGAAACCATTCTCATATAGGTGATTTTACGATCATAGATTTGGTAAACGATGTTAATATAGGATCAGATGTTGCTATAGGTCCAAATTGTACGTTGTATACTCACGATCATGAATATAAAGATAAGAATGTTGCTGCCTGGAAAGGTGGTATTGTTTCTAAACCAATTACAATACAAAAAGGAGCTTGGATAGGGTCTAATGTTACTATTTTACCTGGAGTTACAATTGGAGCACGCGCTGTGATTGCAGCAGGTTCTGTGGTAACAAAGAGTGTCGAGGCAGAAACAATTGTAGGAGGTATTCCTGCAAAATTAATAAAAAAGATAGCGTAATGAAGGCTCACAAAGTTTCCGTAATCATTCCGTTATATAACGCAAGTGAATTTCTTGAAGCAACTTTGCATTCCGTATTGAATCAATTGTACCCTAATATTGAAATTATTATTATCGATGATAATTCTACAGATGATTCTTTTAATAAAGCATTGGAGTTTGAGTCAGACACTGTTATCGTTAAACAAAATAAAGACAAAGGAGCATGTGCGGCACGTAATTATGGATTTGAATTAAGTACAGGAGATTACATTCAGTTTTTAGATGCGGATGATATTTTAAGTCCTGATAAAATTGAAAAACAAGTTGAGACACTTTATGCTTCAACAACAGATTTGGCTGTTTGTAATACCTATCACTTTACAGATCGTATAGAAGAAGGTGTTTGTAATGATAAACCGTATATCTTTTCTACATCAAAACCAGTCGAATTTTTTATTAATTTATGGGGAGGAAATGCATTACCAATGCATATGATACAGACTAGTGCTTGGTTAACACCAAGACTATTGATTGAAAAATTTGGATTGTGGGATGAGACTTTATCAAAAGATCAAGATGGGGAATTTTTCGCACGTATTGGGTTACAAAGTTCCGGTATTGTATATGTACCTGAAATTAAAAACTACTATAGAAAACATAGTTCAGGAAAAAATATTGCCTCCCAGAAAAAAGAGATTCATTTAAAAAGTATACTTAAAGCAACAGATTTAAAAGCAAAATATTTGTTTTCAGAGACGGAATCAGAAGCTTCAAAAAAAGCAATTGCAACCCAATATAAACATGTCGCTATAGATGCTTGGCCACAATATAAGAGTATTTATAACACAGCAATTAGTAAATGTGAAAATTTAGGAGGAAGCAGTTATAATCCTATTTTGGGTGGCCGTATTATAGAGCTTATTAAGAATACCCTTGGATGGCGGTTTGCGAAATCTTTTGCATACTATGGTAGAACATTTTTAAATAGATAAATTAAGTAATTTGAAGCAAATACTTTTCTTAACCACCAATAATTTAGCCACAAACCCACGTCTTGTAAAAGAAGTGCAGTTGGCTTTGCAACTCCAACATCGTGTTACTATTATTATGTTTAAACTTAATAATTGGAGCGATGCTAAAAGTATTCAGCTAAAAGATCAATTAATAAAGATTTGTAATAACGACGAAAGTTGTTTAAGAATTATACAGCTTGAAGCTATTCCTTCAAATAAATTAAAATGGATTTATTTAGGAGTTAGAGAAAAGTTGGCTAAAAAAGTATCTGGTTTAATTTTAACAGATTTAAAATTAAACGCTTTAGCAAATAATAGAAGATCGCTTCAAATTTATAATGCAGCAAAAAAAATTAAAGATAAACCAGATCTAATTTGCGCTCATAATATGGGGGCTTTATATCCAGCTCATGAATTAAGTGAGTTATGGAAGGTACCTTTTATTTTCGATGTAGAAGATTATCATCCTGGAGAAATAGTTTCTACAGATGGTGAAACGGCTAAGAATCGAATAGAGTTTTTAATGCAATCTCTTTTACCTAAAGCTAAGAGTATTACTTATGCGAGTCCGCTTATAGGCCAGTATACTCTAGACCTCATTGGGGAACATAAAAGTAGTGCCGTAGTATTAAATGGCTTTAATGATAGTGAGTTCAGTTTGTTATCTCATACTGAAAATGATATAAACAAAAATGAAACAGGTTTAAAATTGGTTTGGTTTAGCCAAAAGATTAGTTTTGGCCGTGGATTAGAAGAATTATTTAATGCTTTAGGTATCATTTCAAAATCTAATCATAATATAAAAATTAGTTTAACACTGATTGGAGAATTGGATTCTAATTTTGAAACCATAGAAATAACAAAAATCCGTAAAAAATTAGAACACACAAATTTAAGATTAACCATTGAGAACCCTTTGGGTCAACAAGAGTTACATGCGACTTTAAGTCATTTTGATGTTGGATTGGCCTTAGAATTTAATTCTAGAGATTTAAACAGACAAATATGCCTAACCAATAAAATTATAACCTATGCTCAAGCCGGATTATATATTCTAGCAACGAATACAAAAGCACAAGAGCAGTTTATAACAGATTATCCTGAGTTAGGCGTATTGAGTGCACAATCTGAAATTGAAATTTCAGAAATGATACAAAAACTGTATCAGAATAAAGATCAGATTAAAGCAAATAAAAGAGTTAGATTCCAAAAAGGAAAGTGTTTAAGTTGGGATTCAGAACAAATAAAAATTCAAGAACTTTGGAATCAAATACTATAAAAAATAACGTGTTGAAAACAGTACTCATCATATACCCACATTGGGTTCCTGCTAATTTAGCAGGTGTTCAACGACCACGATTAATAGGTAATTATCTAAAGTCTTTTGGTTGGCATCCTCTACTACTGACTGTAGATTCTGAATTTTATGAGGAAACTCCAGATCCACATATTTCTAAAACGGCTTCAGAAGATATAGAAGTTATTTATACAAAAGCGTATAAGGTTTCAAAACCTAGAATAATAGGAGATATTGGTTTAAGAGCTTACCCTTTTCTTAAAGCAAAAGCTTTACAAATTTGTAAAGAACGTAAAATAGACTGCATTTGGATTCCCATACCATCATTTTATACCGCTATTTTAGGTCGTGTATTACATGATAAAACGGGAATTCCTTATGGTATTGATTATATAGATCCTTGGGTACGGGATATCACGAATCAAAGTGATGCAAGAGCAAAATTAAGTCAGACTGTAGCACGAACTTTGGAGCCTTATGCCGTAAAAAAAGCAGCATTTATTACTGGGGTTTCTACACCGTATTATTGGCCTGTAATCGAACGTAATTTTAAGACACCACCTGTGCATGCAGGTATGCCTTATGGGTTCGATCCTAACGATCATAAATTAAAATTAGAGGGCTTAAAAATGCCATGGGATGGAATAGAGAATTGCAAGCCTTGGATATATGCAGGTGCATTTTTGCCCAACTCTCACCTCTTTATGGACTGCTTCTTTAACGCTATAAAAAACTTAAAAGATAAAGGGAATTGGGACGCTAGTATAAAGTTGTTTTTTATTGGTACAGGACCTTATCCTGCAAAACGTATTACTGCCTATGCAGCCGATTACGGTTTAGAAGATATTGTAATAGAACAGAGAGAGAGGCAACCATTCTTAAATATTTTAAATTATTTGTCGCATGCAGATCGTGTGATGTTATTTGGTAGTACAGAAAAACATTATACGGCATCAAAAACATTTCAGTGTTTATTAAGCGAACGTCCTTTATTTACCGTTTTACATGCAGAGAGTTCTGCGGTTAAAGTTATTCAAGACGTGAAAGCAGATGCCTATTTAGTGCCTTACATTGAAGGGGAGACAAAATTACAAATTGTAGATGCTATAGCGAATGTGTTAGCGCCATTTCAAAATGATGAAGTTTGGTCACCAGAATTACAATCTTTAGATCAGTATTCTTCAAAACAATCGGCAAGAGTATTGGCAGAAGCTATGGATAAAGTTTTAAACAAAACGAAATAATTTGAAAAAATTAGCAATTGTTACCACGCACCCTATACAATATTATGCGCCATGGTTCAAGTTATTGGCAGAAAGAAATAATGTAGAAGTAAAAGTGTTTTATACATGGTCTCAAGCCGCTGAAGAAGTTAAGGATAAAACGTTTGGAAAAACTATTAAATGGGATATTCCTTTATTAAAAGGGTATACGTATGAGTTTATAGAAAATGTCTCTGAAGATCCCGGAACGCATCATAAGAATGGGATAGATTGCCCCGAATTAAATACTAAAATTAGTGATTGGAATCCCGATGCTATTTTAATTTTTGGTTGGTATCTAAAAAGCCACCTAAAGGCTATGAAGTACTTTAAGGGAAAAATACCAGTATGGTTTCGAGGTGATTCTACTTTGCTAGATGATTCACCTGGAATTAAACAAGTACTGCGAAAATATTACTTAACTTATATATATCGATTTATAGATAAAGCATTTTATGTAGGAACACAGAACAAAGCTTATTTTGAATCTGTAGGAGTTAAGGAAAGTCAATTAGTGTTGGCACCCCATGCCATAGATAATGATCGGTTTAATGATTCTGAAACTAAAAACTATGAAAATCTAGCCTTAGCATGGCGAAAAGAGTTAGGATATAATTCTGATGATCTAGTGATTTTATTTGCTGGTAAATTTGAATCTAAAAAACAACCCGATTTTTTATTAAAAACGGTTCAAAAAGCAAATAAAACTTTAAAAAAACCTTTAAAATTATTAATGGTTGGTCATGGACCTTTAGAAAATGAATTACTTGCATTAGCAGAAAATGATGCTAATATAAAATTTATACCTTTCCAAAATCAGAGTAAAATGCCCATTTTATATCGTTTAGGAAATGTGTTTTGTTTACCATCCAAAGGCCCAGGAGAAACTTGGGGGTTGGCAGTAAATGAAGCTATGGCATCTTCTAGAGCAGTAATCGTGAGTACTAAAGTTGGTTGCGCTTCAGATGTTGTAAAGGTAGGTTCTAATGGTTATGTCTTTAATTATGATGATGATGATGCTTTATTAGATATATTTAAGACCATTTCTATCAATAAATTGGAAACGATGGGACAGGTTGCAAAAAAAAATATAGAAAAGTGGAATTTTACAGCTATTGTAGAAGCTTTAGAACATTCTTTTTAGCGTAAAGACTATAAATAAAACTTTAAAACCAAAATTACGTCCCAATTTGAAATAGAATATGGAAACTCAAAATAAAATAGATATATCTGTAATTGTGCCTTCATATAATGGCATGCCATTATTTAAAAAATCATTGGATTCTGTGTTGTCTCAAACAGGTGTTTCTTTTGAGGTATTAGTGGGAAATGATAGTCCTTCAGATGTTGAAACTAGAACCTATTTAGATCAGCTTGAAAATAAAAATCTAAGCGTATTCCATAATGAAAAGAACCTTGGTCTTTTCGGTAATTTAAATAACTTAATAGAACACGCTAACGGTAGAATAATACATTTATGGTCTCAAGACGATATTATGAATCCAACGTGTTTGAATGAAACTGTAAAATTTCATAATTCACATCCAGACATTGCATATGCCTTTTCTAGAGTTGAGGTGATTGATGAAAATGATGAGATTATTGACAAAATACCTTTGTCAAACCAAGATACAATGAGTGCTTTAACTCATACATTAACATCTATAGTTGCAGGTAGTGTTCCTGGAAATATAGCTAATGTTTCTATTAAAAAAAGTGTTTTTGAGAAATATGGTTATTTTGATGTGACTTTAAAATATTCGGGTGATTTTGAATTTTGGTGTCGTATAACAGAAGATTTACCAGTAGGAATTATTCAGAAATATTTAATTAAATTAAGAAGACATACAGGACAATTAAGTAGAAATCCTAAAATGTGGATTTATAGAATAGAAGAGAATGATGCTATATTAAAAACATTATTGAAAAGAGTTCCGAAGAGTAAATTAAAATATATACAGCGAGGTCTTAAATGGCGGGTTTATAATCAATACTTTGGGCTGTATTTAAATCTCCTAAGAACAGGAGAAAAACAAGAAGCAAAACAGTTTCTTAATGTTATTAAAAAGTATAGTGCTAGTCCTGCATATTATTTTAGATATGGAGTATTAAAGGGGTTAAGCATTGTAAAATTAAATAAGCCTTTTTTAAGAAAATTTTATTATGAAAAAGTGTTTACTAAATGAAATTGAAACTAATAAAAAGATATGCTAAACGAGTAAATCGTTATGTATAAAAATATTCTAGTATAATTATTAGAATGGAAATGGTTTAAGTATAGAAAATTTAAAGAAAAACCTATTAATTAAATAAATTAACAAAAATGCTTAAAAAGACTACAATAAATATACTAGGAGCTTATGACCGTCATAATTACGGAGATCTATTATTCCCTATTATATTAAAAGAGTTTATTACTAATGAGCCTAATAACGATAAGTATTTGATAAACATTTATAGTATAGTAGAAAGTGATTTAAGTGAATATGGAGCTCTAAAAACAAAAAAATTAAGCCACTTTTATGATTCCATAGAAAACGATTCTTCGATACTAATTGTAGCAGGAGGAGATATATTAACAGCTCAATGGTCTTCAGTTTTATTAGCTTTAAAACATCCTGCTAAAATATTTATGAGAGGAGGTAGGGTAACAAGTAAACTTTTTAACAGAAACAAATTAGCTAAATTTTTTCTAGGAGGTAAATCTGATTTTCCTTTTGTAATAAAAAAATCTGATTTTCCTCGTTTAAAAGCGGTAGTATACAACTCAGTTGGAGGAACAAATTTTCACAAATTTTCAAATTTATATGATAGTTCTTTGTTTGGAGATTACTTATCCGTTAGAGATGAAAACATTTTCAATAATATAAAAAAAGAAAGTAAATCCGTAAAGCTAGTACCTGATTCGGCTGTTATAATGTCTGAATATTATCCTTTAGATAATTTAAATAAATTAATAAATCCAAATGTCAGGGATTTTGTCGAGAAACAACCATTTGTCTTTTTTCAAATTAATAAGACTCTTTCTTTAAATAAAGTAGATAAGATTGCTCAGGTTTTAAAAACTATTTCTAGCGAGTACAATTTAAAAATATGCTTATGTCCAATAGGTAGAGCAGGTTCTCATGAAGATCACATACCATTAAATAAAATCCACAGTTTACTAAAGGATGAATCTTTTTATATAGATCAACCCTCAATATGGGATACGATGTTTTTAATTGCCCGTTCTGAGATTTATATAGGAACCAGTTTACATGGAGCCATCACAGCAATGAGTTATAATGTCCCGTACATGGGAATAGAAGTTACCAAGTTAAACCAATACCTTAAAACATGGTCATTTGAACCATTAAATAAAACGTATAAGATTTCAGATATTTTGGTAAATTTTAAAGAGATAAAAAATGCTGATAAGCAGCAGCTAAGTCTATCCCGAAACAATCAGGTAGATCTTGTCCGAGAATCGTTTAAAAAAATAATATATATAGTTGATAATTAGGGTATTATAATAAATTTGCAAGTATACTCTAAGCTGATATTTCATTTTTAAGGACTCATTATTGTAGAGATTATTAATTTTTAAATAAAAGGATATTCTATTTAGTTTCACATATAAACTAGCACAAATAAATTAATTAGTGAATAAAGAAGCATCAAAAATCATTCAGATTTTAATTGTACCATGGTTATTATTGTCAATCATAGGTCCTCATTTCATGTCTAGTATGTTGGCCTTAACATCACTATGTGTTGTTCTAAGCTTGTTTTTTAGAATAAGGAATCCTATTTATGCAACGTTGTTTTTTGCGCTTCTTTTTCAATGGTTAGCAATCAATATAAAAATTTTTTATGGTAATTTCTTAAATATTCCTTTAGATGAGCAATTTAGTTATTACCAGAATATTTACCGATTATATGATGCAAATACGAAAAGTAACATCGGTCTTATTTGTTTTTCATTAGGGTTATATTGGGTAACAAATAAAAAAATGAGTCAATTAACAATAGATAAAATTATTGACCCTAGTTATTCTGTGCGTAAAATATTAATTTGTTATTTAATATTGACTTTCGGTTTCTCATTTCTTTTTATACTTAAGAATTATATACCAGGGTTGAATACGATTTTAATGGCGTTTTCTAAATTAAAATGGGGAGTATTCATTTGGGCTTATGTTTATGCTAATTATTATAAGAAAGACCTGAAATTACTATATATAGTGATCTTTGTAGAAATTTTAATTGGTTTTACTGGTTATTTTTCTTCATTTAAAAACATTATAATTATAACTTTTGTTGGTATGTTAAGTGTTGTTTATCAAATTGATACGTCCAAATTGTTTAAATTCATTATTCTAGGAGCTCTTACATTGATGTTAGGTTTAGTATGGACATCCGTAAAAGTAGAATTTAGAGATTATTTATCTGGCGGAGGAGGACAAAACGTTGTTGTTTCTCAATCAGACGGAGCTAATAAAATGGTTTCTCTATTAGAAGAATTAACTTTTGAAGACATGGGGGACGCACTAGAAGATCTCTTAGACCGGATTAGTTATATTGAATTCTTTTCTATAACATTAGATAATGTTCCAGAGAAAATTCCGTATCAAGATGGTGATATTTTTACTAATGCAGTCTCTTTTTATTTTAAACCTAGGATATTTTTCCCCAATAAAGGTGTAATCGATGATTCAGAACACACTAATAAATATACGATGCTGGGTTTAGTAGGTGGAGGCCAAGCGTCTCATAGTATTGGTTATATGACAGATGCATATATTGATTTTGGACCTATTAATATGTTCCCTTTTTTAGCCTTTTTGGGTGCTATATTTGGATATGTTATTAGTTTATTTTTTAATAAATCTAAAACTATGTTTTGGGCTGTTATTTTCATTACTCCATTTTATTTTCTTATTAGCGGATTTAGTTTTAACATGATAAAAGTAATGGGGAACATGATTACTTATGCTGTGCCTGTTTTCTTATTAAGAAATCTCTTGTATAGATACTTTGATAAGTATTTTAGAACAATTAACACAAATTAAAAAGAGTTAATGTTTTTAAAAATAAATTACATATTCAGGAAACGTTTACCTCAATACAATAGTATTGAAGAGTTATTTGGTGCAATACAGACTAGACTTAAAAATAAGGTAAGTGTTGAGACACAAGAACTATACTTTTCAGGAGGCAGCCCTATCGTTATTTTAAAAAATCTATTAAGTTTTAAGAATAAGCCTATTAACCAAGTTAATCATATTACTGGAGATGTAAACTATATGGCCTTTGTTACAGGAAATAAATCTGTACTCACTATTCATGATATCGGCTCTATTTTAAAAGGTAATATTTTAAAACGTACATATCTCAAGCTTGTTTGGTTTACCTTACCAGCTCTGTTTGTGAAAAGAATCACTGTCATTTCTGAATTTACAAAAGAAGAGCTATCAAAGATTGTTCCTTTTGCAACGCATAAAATTAAGGTTGTTTATAATCCTGTACATTCAAGACTAACCTATTGTCCTAAGAAAAAGGAATCTGTTTGTCCTAATATATTATTGATAGGAACTAAGCCTAATAAAAATATTGAACGTACTTTTGAGGCTTTAAACGGAATATCTTGTAAATTAACGATAATAGGAAAATTGACACAAGCTCAATTAGCGCTTTTACAAACGTACAAATTAGAATATAAAACGATGTTTCAAATTCCTTATAATGATATTGTTGAGGCTTATAAATCATCTGATTTGGTTTTGTTTGCTTCAACTTACGAAGGTTTTGGAATGCCAATTATAGAAGCTCAGGCAGTTGGTCGCCCCGTAATTACGTCCAATATTGGAGCAATGAAAGAGGTTGCAGCGAATAGTGCTTATTTAGTAGATCCGTATAATGTCGATGAAATAAGAAAGGGTGTTAAGGATATTTTATCAGATGAAAGCGTACAGAATGAATTAATCAGAAAAGGCCAAGAAAACGTGAAGCGTTTTCATATTGATAAAATTGCTGAAGATTATTTAACTATTTATAATGAAGTCGCTAATGCCTAAGAAAGAAAAAATATTAATTTTTATTGATTGGTTTTTACCTGGTTACAAAGCTGGGGGGCCAATTCAATCTGTAAATAATATTGTGTTTCATCTTCATGATGAATTTGATATTTCTATAGTTACTTCAAATAAAGATTTAGGTGAATCTGCTCCATATAATAATGTGGTATGTAATGCATGGCAAGACAAAGTAAATTATAAAATTATTTATTTAGATGAAGAACATCAGAATAGTAAATTTTATAAAGGTTTACTTAAATCCGGAGATTATAATTATGTGTATTTTAATTCTTTATTTTCTGTAAAATTCACTTTGCTTCCTTTATGGACGTATAGAAAAGAATCATTAAAACGTATTTTGGCACCAAGAGGAATGGTTGGTAAAGGAGCTTTGGCAATTAAACCTTTAAAGAAGAAATTATTTATATCATTATTTAAATTGAATGGATTACATAAAAAAGTAGTCTGGCATGCAACGTCTAGTTTAGAAAAAGAGGAAATTGAAAGTCAATTTGGAAACGATTTAGATGTTCGTATTGCACCAAATTTATCTTCTAAAATGGGAATGTATCAAATTAAAGAAAAGGAAGAGAAAGGTTTAAATGTGTTTTTCGTATCAAGAATAGCTATCAAGAAAAATTTATTAAAAGCTTTAGAGTATTTATCTGCAACAAATTCAGAAAATACAATCAAATTTTCAATAATCGGTCCAGTTGATGAATCTGAATATTGGAACTCTTGTGAGGAGTATATAAAAAAAATGCCAAAACATGTTGAAGTTAATTACTTAGGATCTATTCCTAATAATAGATTGAAAGACACTTTAAAAGATCAGCATGTTTTATTATTACCAACGATGCATGAGAATTTTGGTCATGTTATCATGGAATCTTGGCAAAATGGATGCCCTGTGTTAATTTCCGATCAAACACCTTGGATAGATATTCATGAAAAACATATCGGATATGCTTTATCTTTGTCTAAACCAGATGAATTTGTAAAACAATTAAATCGTTTTTCAGAGATGAATGAAGACAATTTTAATAAGTGGTCTAAATCTGCATATAATTTTGCAGAAGCATTTACACAAAAACCACAACTTGTAATTGATACTAAGAAATTATTTAAATAGAAAAAAATAGAATGAAAAGAATTTTAATAACCGGAGGAGCAGGTTTCGTAGGGTCTCATTTATGTGAGCGTTTATTAAACGAAGGTAATGAAGTGATTTGTTTAGATAACTATTTTACAGGTAGTAAGAAGAATATCGAACATTTAATGGATCATCATTATTTTGAGTTAGTACGTCATGATGTTACCCAACCTTACATGATAGAGGTCGATGAGATTTACAATATGGCGTGTCCAGCATCCCCAGTTCATTATCAGTATAACCCTATAAAAACGATTAAAACATCAGTTATGGGAGCTATAAATATGTTAGGATTGGCAAAACGTGTTAAAGCTAAAATATTACAAGCTTCTACAAGTGAAGTTTATGGCGATCCTGCAGTACATCCGCAACCAGAATCATATTGGGGAAATGTAAATCCAATTGGTTTACGTTCTTGCTACGATGAAGGAAAACGTTGTGCGGAAACGTTGTTTATGGATTATCATTTACAAAATGAAGTTGATATTAAAATCATTAGAATTTTTAATACCTATGGCCCTAATATGAATCCTAATGATGGACGTGTTGTGTCTAACTTTATCGTTCAAGCGCTAAAAGGTCAGGATATTACTATGTTCGGAAATGGAAGTCAGACGCGTTCTTTTCAGTATGTTGATGATTTAGTAGAAGGAGCAATTCGTATGATGGGGAGTCGCGATGGTTTTACAGGACCAGTAAATATTGGTAACCCTGTAGAATTTACAATGATGGAATTGGCAAGTAAAGTTATAGAAATGACGAATTCTACATCTAAAATCATTCATTTACCTTTACCTCAAGACGATCCGTTACAGCGTAAACCGGTAATAGATTTAGCTAAAAAGGAGTTAAACGGATGGGAACCTAAAATTCATTTAGAAGAAGGTTTAGTAAAGACAATAAGCTATTTCGATAATTTATTAAAAGCAGAACACTAATTGAAAACCGATTTATCAACTTATAATAATTCGTGGTATAAACCCGGTGGTAAATTAAAAATTTTATGCTGGTATTTTATAAATGTCTTGTTTTTTATTAATCCGTTAAATCCTATTTCGAGTATAAAAGTATTGCTCTTAAAATGTTTTGGAGCAAAGATTGGAACTGGAGTTGTTTTAAAACCGGGCGTGAATATTAAGTATCCTTGGTTATTAACAGTTGGTGATTATTCTTGGATAGGAGAGAAGGTTTGGATTGATAATTTAGCAAATGTTATTATAGGAAAACATGTCTGTATTTCACAAGAAGCCATGCTTTTATGTGGGAATCATAATTATAAAAAATCTACATTCGATTTGATGGTTAATGAAATAATTATTGAGGATGGTGCTTGGGTCGGAGCCAAATGTGTTGTATGCCCAGGAGTAAAAATAGAGTCACAGGCTATACTAACGGTGGGTTCTGTGGCAACCACAAAATTAGATGCAAATTACATTTATCAAGGTAATCCTGCGCAACAAATAAGAAAAAGAAACATTATATAATGAAAGTTTCAATTATTACAGCCACTTATAATAGTGAAAAAACCATAGGCGATTGTTTGAAATCTGTATTAAATCAAGATTATTCAAACATAGAATATATTATTATTGATGGAGCTTCTAAAGATAAGACGCTAGAAATTATAGCTGAAGTGAAACAAAAACATCTAAATGTGATATGTGTTTCCGAACCTGATAAAGGTATTTATGATGCTTTGAATAAAGGAATTGAAAAAGCTAGTGGAGATGTGGTTGGATTTTTACACTCAGATGATTTTTTTGCTTCAAACGAAACCATTAGTCATATTGTAAACGCTTTCGAGCAAGAACAAGTTGATGGTGTTTATGGTGATTTACATTATATCAATTCCACAAATTCTGAAAAAATAGTTAGAAATTGGAAGAGTAAGCCGTTTTCAGAAAAATTATTAAAACAAGGTTGGATGCCAGCTCATCCCACTTTGTTTTTAAAGAAATTGGTGTATACAAAACATGGATTGTTCAATTTAAATTTTAAAATTGCAGCAGATTACGATTTAATGTTGCGTATTTTTAAAGACACTTCACTTCATTTTAAATATTTACCAAAAGTGATTACTAAAATGCGTGTAGGAGGGGCAAGTAATAGAAGTTTGAAGAACATCTGGTTAAAGACACGAGAGGATTATATGGCTTTAAAAGGCAATAATCTGGGCAGTCCTGCATTGGTGATTTGTTCAAAAAACTTATCTAAGATTCCTCAGTTATTTAAAAAGTAAAAACTACTTTTGCAATTCACACGCAATGTGATGTTTGAAAGTATTTTTTATTGATGTTTTGTTTCTTTTTTAAAAGATGCGATTACATAAATATTTTGGATTTCATGTTAATTTTAATATGAAAATCGAATCTTAAGATTAAACCAAAACCCAAATTGTTCAATTTTTATTAAAGTTGTACATTTGCTTATAAACCGCTATTAATGAATTTACTAACTGAAATTATCCAAGAGGGAAACGGAGCTACATTGTTGTTATTTCCTTTCCTTTTAGCATTAGTTACTGCTTTTTTAGCTTTTCCTACGATCATTTTTATTGCACATGCAAAACAATTAGTCGATGTTCCTGATAAGCGTAGTGTGCATTCTAAAACTGTGCCAACTCTTGGAGGTATTGGGATATTTTTTGCCGTTGCTATTGTATTAACGTTATCTGGAGCGTTCTTAGATGCCAAATTATTAATGCCTGTTGTAGGTGCTTTAATAATTCTATTTTTTTTAGGGGTAAAAGATGATATATTAATTCTATCTCCAAAGAAAAAAATGTTAGGACAGATTATTGCCTCTCTAATGGTTATCTTAATTACAGATGTTAGGATAACAACGTTCTCTGGTATTTTGGGTGTAGAAAGCATACCCTACTTTGTTTCTGTTGGATTTACATTATTTGTGTTTATATTAATTATTAATGCTTATAATTTAATAGATGGATTGGATGGCTTGGCTGGTTCTGTTGGACTTCTAGTATCTCTGTTTTACGGTTTCTTGTTTTTTAAAATGCAGGATATGTCTTTAACAGTGGTGTCGTTAGCTCTAGTAGGTTCGCTTATTCCTTTTTTGTATTTTAATTTCTCAAAGGTCAGAAAAATATTTATGGGTGATACAGGCTCTATGGTAGTTGGTTTTTTATTAGCATTCCAATCTATTGCTTTTATTAATATTAACCAACTAAATCCCGTAGCCCAATTTCATTTAAATGCACCAATCATAGTGCTCGCTATTTTGTTTTTTCCATTATTAGATACTTTTAGAATTTTTTATGTTCGAGTAGTTATTTATAAAAAACATCCATTTAGTCCAGATAAGAATCACATTCATCATCATATGTTACAATTGGGTTTAAAGCATTGGCAAGTAACATTAGTGATTTCAATTGCTTCAACTTCAGTTTTAATTTTTACATTAATGTTTCAAAATTTGGCAGTTAATTTGCAGTTATTGGTGGTTGTTTTAATAGGTTTAACTATGTTTTCTTTACCCTTTTTTATTAATTATGGTGTTTTTCATAAACGTATAAAATTGAATAAAATATTAAGAAAACTAAATCTGATAAGTTATTCTAAAGTAAAATAAAAAGATAAAACATCCAAAACGATATTTGTACTTAAACCTATTCAATCTATATTTGTAAATTATATAAAAAAATAAATTAATGAAATTATTTAGAATGCTAGGATTATTCTTAGCTTTTCTCTTTGTAAATTCTTGTGCTTCTAAAAAAGAGATATTATATTTTCAAGACTATGAAAATATACCAAAGGATGTTATTATTAATGCTACTAAAATTCAAATTAATGATATTTTAAGTATATCTGTAAAGTCTTTAGTGTCTGAAGCAGCAGAGCCTTATAATAGAAATAATAATAGCGGAGGAGGAAATAGTACAGAAATGATGAAATTAAATGGATATTTGGTTTCTTCCACAGGATCCATAACATTTCCAATATTAGGTGTAATTCAAGTAAATAATAAAACAACACCTGATCTAGAGGTATTTATAAAAAATATTTTAATTGAAGAAGGACATTTAAAGGATCCTACTGTAATAGTTAGAATTGTAAATGCTAAATTTACTGTTTTAGGAGAAGTGGGGAGTCCGGGTACATACGACTATGATGAAGAAACAATAACCTTACCTCAGGCAATAGGTATGGCAGGAGATTTGTCTATTAATGGTGTAAGAGGAGATGTTATGATTATAAGAGAAGTTGACCAAGTTCGAACAGTAGCCCATATAGACATGACTAAAACAGATTGGTTTACAAGTCCATATTATAATATTAAACAAAATGATATTATTGTTGTTAATCCAAATGGACCTGAAGTTTTGAAATCAGGATACTTTACTAGTGTTGGTGCATTAATGGGATTGGTTTCGTTTGTAATCACACTTGTATTATTATTAAAGAGTTAAGATAAAAGATAAATGGGAGAAGAATTTTCTAACAATAATATGGAGCAAAATAATCCAAGTATAAATATTAAGGAAGAAATCTTAAATTATTTGCATTATTGGAAATGGTTTTTACTTTGTTTATTAATTGGTGTTTTGGCGGCATTTATATATTTAAGATATACGCCGGAAATATATAATTCATTTGCTAAGATTAAAATTTTAAATGAATCTACAGGATTAGAAGTTGCTTCAGGAGGAGGAGGGCTTTTTAGCGATTCTAGAAATTTAGAAAATGATATTCAAGTCATAAAATCTAATCGACTATTAGTTAAAGTTGTTGACAGTCTAGATTTACACATTCGATATTTTATAGAAGGGCAATTTACGGACAAAGAATCGTGGAAAGGTCCTTTAAGATTAGTTTATTTAAAGCCTAAGAATCAAATTTCTTGGGAAAAGTATACTATTCAAATTATAGAAAATGGTCTAATTATAAGTAGAGGAGATGAACATATCGATGAATTTACAGTTGAAGGATATAATTTAAATACACCCAGAGAAAATTTTCCTTTTTTAATCCAAACTGATAGTTGGGTTAATAAGCAAATAGGCTTAACATATATAGTAACGATACAGCCTATCACATCTGCAGCTAGTAGTCTTTCTAATTCAATTTCAGTAGGAACTGTTGGAACTACAGATGTTTTACAATTATCCATGACTGGTGAGAATAAAAGTAGATCAGAAGCCGCTTTAAATAAAGTTGCCGAGCAATTTAATGAAGACGGGGTTATAGATCGTCAGTTGGTATTTCAACGTACTATTGATTTTGTTGATGATCGTTTTATTTATTTAGCAGAAGAATTGGATTCTATTGAAGTTGATAAAAGGGATTTTCAACAAAATAACGATTTAGTTACATTTGGTTCAGATGTTGGGTATAGTATGGGGAAGCGCAGTACTTCTGAAAATGCCGTATTCCAATTAGAAAATCAGATAGCCTTAGCAAAATTATTAGAAGACCCTTTATCTAAGAATGATTTTAGTTCGTTAATGCCGGAAAATGTTGGGTTGCAAAGTGCTAATACTAATGGAATAGTTACTCAGTATAATAAAATTATTTTACAGCGTGAAAATTTAATTGCAAGTGCAGGGATTCAAAATCCTATGATCATGGCATTAGATCGCCAGATTTTAGAATTAAGAGGTAACTTAAAAAATTCTTTAAATTCTTATTTTGAACAATTAAACACCTCATTAGCTCGTCTACAAAGCGAAGAGGTTGATGCCAAAGGGTTGGTTAGGAGTATGCCTCAAAAAGAAAAGGTATTACGTTCTATAGAGAGACAACAAAATCTTAAAGAAAATTTATATTTATTATTATTACAGAAAAGGGAAGAGGCAGCAATTAATCTTGCTATTACTTCTCCCTCTATTAAAGTTATTGAATATGCTGCAAGTTCAGGTAAACCTGTAAGCCCAGATTCCAAGGGGATATATGTGAAAAGTATATTAGGAGCTTTACTTGTTCCTTTTGGTATTTTATTCCTTATGTTTAAATCTGATACTAAGATTCATGATAAATCAGATTTATCAAAAGTATCTAATAGAATACCAATTATAGGTGAAATTCCTGAACTTAAATCTGAACATAAATTATTTGAAAATCCTCATGATAGAACTATTCTAGCAGAATCTTTTAGAATATTGAGTACTAATTTAAAACATGTTTTACCACCTAAAGGAAATAAAACAGCTCATATAGTATATGTAACTTCTACAATAAAAGGAGAGGGAAAAACATTTGTATCTGTAAATTTATCTTTAGCATTTTCAAGTATTAATAAAAAAGTTTTATTAATTGGAGCAGATTTAAGAAATCCAAAAATTACGATAGCGAATGGTCCAAAGAAATCAAAAGGATTATCCGATTTCCTTTTTCAACCCAAAGATGACTGGAAGGATTATCTACAGAAAAGTAATTATAATGTCGAGTTTTTAGATGTTTTAACTGCGGGTACTATTCCTCCAAACCCTACAGAGTTGTTATCTAATGGTAAATTAGAAAAGTTAATAGGTGAAGCACAGCATTTGTATGATTACATTATAATAGATACAGCACCTACAATACTTGTTACAGATACATTGTTAATATCTCAATATGCAGACGCTACAGTATATGTTACAAGAGCTGGTGTCACAGAAAAAAAATTATTAGGGTTTTCTAGTGATTTATATACGAGTAAAAAACTTAATAATATGGTATATGTGGTTAACAGTATCAGTGAAGCCAAAACTTCGAGAGGTTATGGGTATAATTATGGGTATGGTTATGGTTATGATCAAGATAAAAAAACCATAAAGAAATATTCGTGGAATTGGTTTAAAGAAGGTATTAAACAGAAGATTAGAGGTGCGTAATACATATTTTATATAATTTCTTGAAAGTTAAAATTGAAAAATATTTGCATAAAGGCTGTCTGAAAAGATAGCCTTTATTGTTTTTAATCTATCCTGGTTTAATGATGTTGTAGGCTTCACAAATATCACGATAAGTCTTAATTTAAGGTTACTACTTGTAAATATAAGTTGTTATTAAAAAACATCAAATTATAGATAGAGTCAGAATACAATAAATATTTCGGTAGATGTGCAGATTATTCTGTAGGCTTCCCCTAATTAGGACACCTTAAAATTCGACAAATAATTATTATTTAGGTCAGATTTGATGAAGAATTTAAATTCTTCATCAAATCTGGGCATATATTCTTTGGGAGATATGTTTCCTAAAGATTTATGTGGATGATTAAAGTTGTAATCTTCCCTCCAGTTATCACTAATTTTCTGAAGTTGATATAATCATTAAAATAATAAGCATCTAGTATATCTTCTCTAAAGAAGCGATTGAAGCGTTCTATATATCCGTTTTGCATAGGTTTACCAGGTTGTGTGTATTTAATTTCTATAAAGTTCTTTTTACACCAGTTCATAAATATTTTTGAGATAAACTCAGGACCATTATCACACCTGACATATTTAGGTGTTCCTATTTCTTCTTTTAAATGTTCTAGTGTTTCTACAACTGCTCTTGCTGGATAAGAAAGCCCAGCGTTAATAGCTATTGCTTCTCTATTACAATCATCGATGACATTAAAAACACGCACCTTTCTACCATCAGTAAGAACATCACTCATAAAATCCATACTCCAACATTCATTGAGTGTAGCAGGCACTTCTAATGGTTGTTTTTCACGTTTAACCAAACGCTTCTTATGTTTACGTCTTAAACTAAGCTTCATCTCACGATAGACTCGTAAAACTCGTTTCCTGTTCCATTTTAGACCTTCACGACGTATCTTATAATAATATTCATCAAAACCGCGAGTGGGATAGGCTTCTGTTAGTTTACTGAGCTTATCAATAACTTTGCTATCATCCCTTTTACTCTGGTAGTACCACATTGACCTAGTGAGGCCAACAACTTTACAAGCGCGTATAATTGGTACTAAATATTCCTTGATAAGGTACTTAACGCGAACTCTCTTGTCGGAAGGCCCTAGAACTTTTTTGACAAAATATCTTTTAACATCATATTGTCAAGACTTACATTGGCAAACATCTGTTTGAGTTTAAGGTTTTCCTCTTCTAAATCTTTAAGCCGTTTCAATTCTTGTTTTTCCATACCACCGTACTTTTTACGCCAGTAATAAAATGTGCTCTTATCAATACCTAATTCTCTGGATAAATCTCCTACAGACCTTCCTTGTTCATTTTCCTTAAGAGCATTGATGATTTGACTCTCAATAAATTTGCTGATTTTCATTGTGACAGTTTGAATTTAAAGTTAGTAAATTCGAATTAGTAACTGTCCTATTTTTAGGGAAGCCTACACTCTTATCAAGTGATTTGATGATAGTCGTATTAGGTTTCCTATGAGAGCTTATATAGACAATAGGAGACTCTTCTAGGCCTATACAGTGTGATTAAATTCAATTGCTAGAGTGGTATATTTTAAAAAATCTAAGTTTCTCTATTTGAAATAATTTTGTGTATATGATTTTAATAGTAATTTCCTTACTGATTGAAAAAATCATTAGTATTAAATGCAGTACATACCTCTAATCAGCTAAAGATGTTGTCGACACTTTGGAGAATTCATTAGAATAAATGGATATGATAAATATGAAATAACATAAATATTTTTCACCAAAAAGGATCCTAATAAATACATATTAGGATCCTTTTTGGTAAAAGTTAAATCTAAAAATTTTAGAATCTATACAATAATTCCAAAGTATATAAGATGTTATTATTGGCATATACTTTATCATTATCAAAAGCAAATTTAGCTAAACCTTGTAATCTTACCCCAAATTCAGGAGTAAACCAAAAACGCATACCTAAATTGATGTTTCCAGAAACATTTGATTCATCTGCAACTTTAAAATATCCTAAACCTAAACCACCATAGGCATCAATTTTATCATTTCGAGCAATGTATTCATCAAAATAATATTTACCATTAACATCAAAAGATGTATAGTTACCACCTTCAATCCAACCTGCACCACCATGTGCGCTATCTTCATAAACTTCGTCAACTTTATTAAAACTCAACATTGGATTTATAGCCCAATTTTCGTCAAACTTATATTCAATACCAATTGTTATTGGATGACTGAAACTCCATTTTTCAGAACCTTTAACAGGGTCTTGATGTGCACTGTTGTCTAATACGTTTATACCTACACTGGCAATCCATTCGTCGTAACCTCTATATTGGCTATAAGCGAAACTAGTGCACATTAGAAAGAAAAGTATGGCTGTAATCTTTTTCATATTAAATTTTTTGTTAAAATTAATGTTTAAATTTTTATTATTGATGTTTATTTTATTTTTTTAGATGATACTCTGTTTTTTTAGTTTAATGGTAATCAAACAATTCGAGTACTAACATAATCAAAATTAATCACTTGATATACTATCAATTCTTTAATTTTAGATTAAGAATTAATGCTGTTTTTTAAATCGGAAATGGTTTTTATTTGGTTTTTACTCTTAAAAACATAACTTCCTGCGACCAAAACGTCTGCACCGCAGTCAATTAAAGTCTTTGCATTCTTATTAGTTACTCCTCCATCAATTTCTATTTGAGTAGTTGCTCCTTTTCTTATAATTAGCGCTTTTAATTGCTTAACTTTATTAAACGTATTCTCAATAAAACTTTGTCCTCCAAATCCAGGATTAACACTCATTATTAACACAAGATCAATATCATTTATCGTGTCTTCAAGAACGTTAATATTGGTGTGGGGGTTTAGTGCTACACCTGCTTTCATTCCTTCAGCTTTTATAGCTTGAAGTGTTCTATGAAGATGTGTACAGGCTTCATAATGCACAGTAAGTATATCGCTACCTAAATCGGCAAAGGTTTTGATATATCTGTCAGGATCGATTATCATTAAATGAACATCGATTGTTTTTTTTGCATGTTTAGTAATGGCTTCTAAAACAGGCATCCCGTAAGATATGTTAGGAACAAAAACACCATCCATTATGTCGATGTGAAACCAGTCTGCTTCACTATTGTTAACCATCTCAATATCTCTTTGAAGGTTTCCAAAATCGGCAGCTAAAATAGATGGAGCAATTAATTTTGAACTCATTGTTTTATGATTTTGCGCAAATGTAATATAAAAAAATGAACCCTCAGTAATCAGCCGAGGGTTCTTTCATCAATCAAAAAACGAACAGTTATTTTATGCTCTAAAAGAGCTTAAACTGTTTGTTACTGTTTTTAGGGTTATCCTAAATATGTTTTTAATATTTTACTTCTTGAAGTGTGTTTTAACCTGCGAATAGCTTTTTCTTTTATCTGTCTTACACGTTCACGAGTTAAATCGAATGTTTCTCCAATCTCTTCAAGAGTCATTGGGTGTTGATTCCCTAAGCCGAAATATAAACGAATCACATCAGCCTCACGAGGTGTTAATGTTTCTAGTGCTCGTTCTATTTCTGTTCGTAAAGATTCGTTTAATAATTCGCGATCTGGGTTTGGTGATTCACCACTGTTTAATACATCGTATAAGTTAGAATCTTCTCCTTCTATAAGAGGTGCATCCATACTTACATGACGACCAGAATTTTTCATAGACTCTTTAACATCGTTAATAGTCATGTCTAATTCTTTAGCAATTTCTTCAGCACTCGGCGGACGCTCATGTGCTTGTTCAAGAAAAGCAAAAGTCTTATTAATTTTATTAATAGAACCAATTTTGTTTAATGGTAAACGCACTATTCTAGATTGTTCTGCTAATGCTTGTAAGATGGATTGACGTATCCACCATACGGCATAAGATATAAATTTAAAACCACGCGTTTCATCAAAACGTTGTCCTGCTTTTATCAATCCTAAGTTACCTTCGTTAATTAAATCTGGTAATGTTAGCCCTTGATTTTGATATTGCTTTGCTACCGAAACCACAAAACGTAGATTAGCTTTCGTTAATTTTTCTAAAGCTAAATGATCACCAGCTTTAATACGTTGTGCTAATTCTACTTCTTCGTCTGCGGTAATTAAGTCAACTTTTCCAATTTCTTGAAGATATTTATCTAGCGAAGCTGTTTCTCTGTTTGTAACCTGCTTCGTAATTTTAAGTTGTCTCATTATAAAGTTCTCTTGTAAATTAAGTGAATACTCCTTTGTATGTAGTTATACGTAAGCTTCTATGGAAATGTTACAAAAGATTTATTTATTTTTAAATTTTTATAAGATTTTGATGATTTAAATTAATGTCCTCTAACATATCGTTTGTAAACTTATAATGACCACGAGTAGTAATCAATTTAAAACGATGTGATTTTAAGCTGCTTAATGTATTTAAAAATAACCATTTTGACTTTAATAAGTTTGGTTTTGAAGATTTTAAACCAATGTCAAATATATGTTTTCTTCCTTCTTTTTCTGCAACAATATCTGGAGTAATAGTTATGTCGCTCCCTTTTTTTAAATAAGATTTTGGCGTTTGATAGCCTTCTTGATCTGCTTTAATATTTTCAAATCCATGTTGCTTTAAATACGTAATTGATTGATTTAAAAAGTCTGTATATTTTTCTTTGTCATGATATATCATAGCTAATAATATAATAATTTTAACTGTATAAATCAAGTTTACAAGGGTTTAAGTTTTTATATAAAAATAAGGCCAATCTTGAATTAACAAGATTGGCCTTATATATAATTAAAAGATTAACTAATTAATCTTTATTTTCTCTAGGTTTTCTATCATCACGTTTTCTGTCGTCACGTCCACGATTATCTCTACCTCTGTTATCACGTCCACCACGATCGTTATTTTCTCTTGGTGGTCTTGCTACATAACCTTCTGGTTTAGGTAAAATCGCTTTACGAGAGACTTTCTCTTTACGTGTTTTAGGGTCTGTTCCAAAATACTTCACATCAAATATGTCTCCCATATTTACAACATCAGAAACATTTTCTGTGCGTTCCCAAGCTAATTCGCTTACGTGTAATAATACTTCGTTTCCTGGTGCATCCATATATTCAACTACAGCTCCAAAATCCAACATTTTAATAACTTTTACTTCGTAAACGCTACCAACTTGTGGCTTGAATAAAATTGAATCTATTTTTGCTAATACAGCATCAATACCTTCTTGACCAACACCTAAAATTTCAACAATACCTTCTTCAGTTACTGGATCTTCGTTTATAACGATAGTAGTTCCAGTTTCTTTTTGCATTTCTTGAATTACTTTTCCTCCTGGTCCAATTAATGCACCGATAAATTCGTTAGGAATTCTTCTAGTAACCATTTTAGGAGAGTGAGGCTTCACATCTGCAGCAGGAACTGAGATAGTGTCAGTAATTTTTCCTAAGATATGTAAACGACCTTCACGGGCTTGTTTTAGTGCATTCACTAAAATTTCGTAGGATAAGCCTTTAATCTTAATATCCATTTGGCAAGCAGTAATCCCTTCAGTAGTACCAGTTACTTTAAAGTCCATATCTCCTAAGTGATCTTCATCACCTAAAATATCAGACAATACAGCATAACGGTCACCATCAGAAATTAATCCCATAGCAATACCAGAAACAGGTCTTTTCATTTGAACTCCAGCATCCATTAATGCCATCGTACCTGCACAAACAGTTGCCATAGAAGAAGAACCGTTAGATTCTAATACTTCAGATACAACACGTACTGTGTAAGGACAATCACTAGGAATCATACCTTTTAAACCACGTTGTGCTAAGTTACCATGACCAACTTCTCTACGAGAAGTTCCTCTTAATGGTCTAGCTTCACCTGTACAAAAAGGAGGGAAGTTATAATGTAAATAGAAATTCTCCTCACCTTCGTAAGATGGCATATCTATTTTGTTTGCATCTCTAGAAGTTCCTAAAGTAACTGTTGCTAAAGCTTGAGTTTCTCCACGAGAAAAGATTGCAGAACCATGTGTAGATGGTAAATAATCTATTTCACACCAGATTGGTCTAATTTCGTCAGTCTTACGACCATCTAAACGTAAACCTTCGCTTAATGTTAATTCACGTACAGCTTCTTTTTCAGCTTTACTATAATATCCTCCAACAAGATGACCAAATTCAGCCATTTCTTCTTCAGTAAAAGAAGCTTTTACTTCTTCCTTAACTTCAGCAAATGCATTAGTACGCTCAACTTTAGAAGTTCCCTTCTTAGCAATAGCGTAACATTTATCGTATGCTAAATCGTGTATTCTTTTTTCTAATTCTTCGTTTACTTCAGCAGTAGCGTATTCGCGAGTTTCCTTTTTACCGAAAGCTTCAGCTAAACGTACTTGAGCATCAATCTGAATTTTAATCGCTTCGTGAGCAAATTTGATAGCATCTGCCATCTCTTCCTCAGAAATCTCATCCATTTCTCCTTCAACCATCATTACTGAATCGTAAGAAGCACCAATCATCATCTCTAAATCAGATTCTGCTAATTGAGCACGGGTTGGGTTAATTACAAATTCACCATTTACACGAGCAACTCTAGCTTCAGAGATTGGACATTCAAATGGGAAATCAGATAATTGTATAGCAGCAGAAGCAGCTAATCCAGCCATAGCTTCAGGCATAACATCATCGTCATGAGACATTAACTGAATCATAACTTGTGTTTCTGCGTGATAATCTTTTGGGAATAACGGACGTAAAACACGGTCTACTAAACGCATAGTTAATACTTCGCCGTCACTAGGTCTTGCTTCTCTTTTGAAGAAACCACCTGGATAACGCCCAGCAGCAGCAAATTTTTCACGATAATCTACCGTTAACGGTAAAAAATCGACATCTGCTTGTTTATAATTGGAAACAACTGTACATAATAACATACATTTTCCTGATTGTACTACAACCGATCCATGAGCTTGTTTAGCTAATTTTCCGGTTTCGATGGAAATTTCTCTTCCATCACCAAGGTCGATGACCTCTCTAAAAACTTTTGGAATCATAAATTTTTTTATTCTAATTAAACAATGGTCGTTGTGTTGTAGTTGTTGTGTGGGTGACCAATGAAAAACTAAGTAATAGCTTTTTATCTTATCTCTTACGAGACGTATAGACTAAAAAAAAGAGGCATAAAGCCTCTCTTTTTTTATTTTCTTAATCCTAATTCTTTAACAATAGCACGATATCTTAAGACATCTTTCTTAGTTAAATAATCTAGCAAGCTTCTTCTTTTACCTACTAACATTACTAATGAACGCTCCGTGTTATAATCTTTACGATTATTTTTTAAGTGTCCAGTTAAGTGATTAATTCTTTGTGTAAATAAAGCAATTTGTCCTTCAGCAGAACCGGTATCGTTTTTTCCTTTACCATGTTTTGCAAACATGTCTTGCTTTTCTTCTTTTGATAAATACATTCTAATATTATTGTAAATGATTGTTATGTACACGAAAGCCTATCTTTCGAGCCGCAAATATAGCAATATTATATCATTTAAAAATTTATTAGTAATATTTTATGAATGTGATAATAAAAAGAGACGATGATGTATCTTTTTATTCTTTAAGCTCTTAATGGCTGATTTGTAATTAAATCGAGATATAAGTTTACTTTGTCTTTTAAATATTTACGGTGTGTAATGAAATCTAAGAAACCGTGTTCTAATAGGAATTCTGCAGTTTGAAATCCTTCAGGAAGTTCTTTGCCTGTAGTGTCTCTTACAATTCGTGGGCCAGCAAAACCAATTAAAGCTCCAGGTTCGCTAATATTAATATCTCCTAACATCGCAAAAGAAGCTGTTGTACCTCCTGTTGTAGGATCTGTACATAATGAGATATAAGGAATACCTGCTTCTGCCAATTGCGCTAGTTTAACAGATGTTTTTGCTAATTGCATTAAAGATAACGCTGCTTCCATCATTCTTGCTCCTCCAGATTTAGAGATAATCATTAAAGGAATCTTGTGTTTTATTGAATAATTTGCAGCACGTGCAATTTTTTCGCCAACTACGCTTCCCATAGAACCTCCAATAAAACTGAAGTCCATACACGCTATAACGATATCTTTACCTTTAGATTTTCCAACGGCAGTTCTTATGGCGTCTTTTAGTTTTGTCTTTTCTTGCGCAGCTTTTAAACGATCTGGATATTTTTTTGTGTCGACAAATTTCAGAGGATCTTTAGAAGTAAGATCAGCATCTAATTCTTTAAATGTATTGTCGTCGAAAAGTATTTCGAAGTATTCTTTACTTCCTATTCTAACATGATATCCATCTTCCGGACTCACATAGAAATTCTGTTCTAATTCTTCGGTATCTACTATTTTACCTGTTGGAGATTTGTACCACAGCCCTTTAGGTGTGTCTTTTTTCTCGTCGGTTGTGGTTGTTATTCCTTTTGTTTTTCTTTTAAACCAAGACATATTGATTTTTATTTTTTTTATTTTGAAGGATTATATATACTTCAAAATTGTTTCGTTTAGCGTTATTCTAACAGACATAAAAAAAATATTTTCCTTTATGTCTGTTAGAGTGAAAGTTATGTAAATATAACAGAAATTTAAACAGTATTAGTGTTTAGGTAACTCTGTTTCTTTGTAAACCATATTCTTGCCAAAATTAAAATTTTGTTTTTAATAATAGCAAAACGCCACGATTTTTTTATAATGTATTCACATTATTTAAATCTTCAAATGCCTTTTTTAAGCGTGCTACAAAGGTTTCTTCACCTTTTCTTAGCCAAACTCTAGGGTCGTAATATTTTTTATTTGGAGAATCTGCTCCATCAGGACTACCTATTTGAGCTTGTAAGTAAGCTTCATTTTCTTTCATGTAATCACGAATACCGCTCATAAATGCATATTGCATGTCTGTATCGATATTCATTTTAATTACACCGTAGCTTATTCCTTCTCTAATTTCTTCAACAGTAGAACCTGATCCACCATGGAATACGAAATCGATATGATTTTCTTCTACGCCGTATTTTTTAGTAATGTATTCTTGAGAATTTTTTAAGATTTTTGGAGTCAGTTTTACGTTTCCTGGCTTGTAAACCCCATGAACATTTCCAAATGCAGCTGCAATTGTAAATTGGTCACTCACTTTGCTTAACTCTTCATAAGCATAAGCGACTTCTTCCGGTTGTGTATATAGTTTAGAATCGTCTACATCTGTATTGTCTACACCATCTTCTTCACCACCTGTAATACCTAATTCAATTTCTAAAGTCATACCCATTTTGCTCATGCGCTCTAGGTATTTTTTACAAATCTCCATGTTTTCTTCTAAAGGTTCTTCAGAAAGATCAATCATATGTGAACTGAATAATGGTTTTCCAGTTTCAGCAAAGTGTTGTTCACTAGCATCCAACATTCCATCAATCCAAGGTAATAACTTTTTGGCACAATGGTCTGTATGTAAAATTACAGGAACACCGTAAGCTACTGCTAATTGATGTACATGTTTTGCACCGGCTATAGCACCTGCAACGGCTGCTTTTTGGTTCTCATTACTTAATGCTTTACCTGCATTAAAAACAGCACCACCATTAGAAAATTGAATAATTACTGGAGCATTTAAAGATGCAGCAGTTTCTAAAACACCATTAATAGTATCAGATCCAATTACATTTACAGCTGGAAGAGCAAATCCTTTTTCTTTAGCAAGTTTAAAAATTTCTTGTACTTCTTTTCCGGTAGCAACTCCCGGTTTAATATTGTGTCCCATATTATCTTGTTTATTATGTGAATGTTGATTAGTATCAAAAGTAATACTTTTTAAGTGTTTTTTTGAAGTTTTGGCTGCTTTACTAAAGCAAAAATCACGAAAACGATATAAATTTAAAAAAACTTTAAGGGTGTTAGAATGGATAGTTAATACCAATATTATAAACTGCATTTCCGAAATTGTAGTCTTTAAACCACCGATCACCCTCTGGGTAGGATGGATCGTAGGTTTTAAATCCAATATCGAATCTAAATACCAAAAAGCTGAAATCGTAACGAAAACCTATTCCTGTTCCAATTGCCGTGTCTTTAAGTGAACTTAAATTATTAAAGGTTGCGCTCTCATCATCAATATTGTCAAATACATTCCAAATGTTTCCTACATCCATAAAAACAGCACCGTATAAATCTTCAAAAATATTAAAACGTTCTTCAATGTTTAAAGCGAGTTTTAAGTTTGCTTCGTTAAAATCATCTTTGCTTTCAGAACTACCTGGTCCTAAATCGTAAGCTATCCAAGCACGATTATCGTTGGCTCCACCTGCAAAGAAACTTTTAGAAAAGGGGATGTTGTTCGAGTTTCCGTAAGGAATTGCAATACCAAAAAAACTGCGAAAAGCAAGAATGTTTTTGTGTCCTAAATCCCAATGTTTGATGTAATCAAATTCTGTTTTAACATATTGAGAATAAGCAACATTAAATAGTTCGTAACGACCATCGTCATTTTTAGGGCTATTAAAAAGCGATGAGCCTAATGCTAACATATTACCGGCAGTTTCTAGTCTAAATTTGAAAATATAAAATGCTTCGTCTGATGCATTTCTACGATTATCCTTTATAAAGGTGTAGGCAGTAGACACGATTAGGTTGTTTTCCGTTAAACGAATCATCCGTTCGTCAATATTATTAACAGATTGTATGTCGTCTTCAGAGATATCGTCTGGCGGATTAGGTCCTAATACCACGTCTATAAATTCGTTTGCCCCATCCGGAATCGATAAGTTTTCGTATTTTGGTATATAGCCAATATCCTGTGCAATACCATTTAAGGTGTTGTATGATGTGCTATAAACGTTAAAATAATTATCAGGATTTAAATTCCTTACATACTGTGCACTAAATAAATCTAAAGCTTTTGATACTCCCTTTTTAGGTTTCCAATTGTAATTTAATGAACCTGTGAATGAGCGCTTATCTAAACCTACGTTTTTTTGACTCGCAACAGATAAACTAGTACTTGTAGTTGGAGACATGTATTTTGGAATAAGACTATCTGTTCTTATCGGAAAAAATAGTCGTGGAATAGTAAGTTTTAAATCAGCACCAATTTCATTAATATCGAAAAACACATCTTTTTCACTCCCGGCATCATCTGAAGCACCTATAGATGCAAATCCAGATAATTCTAAAGTTTCTGCCCCTTTAAAAATATTTCTAGCCAACAAACTCGGGTTAACAGAAAAACCAATAACCTGAATGTTACTCTGCGATACTTCTGTACTAAACCCTAAATTAAATTTTTTTAAAGGTGTTAAATAAATATTGGTAGTAAGTGTCGTATCTGGATTTTTAATATATTTAATATCGGGGTATTTAAACGTTTTTAATTCGCTTAAATGCTGGTAGGTTCGTGTGCGATCTATATCCCTAAATATAGTACCGGGAATTATAAAGACGGCATCTGTAAGTGCTTTTGGTCTGAATGCTATTTTGTCTACACTATATAAATTATATCCATTAAATGAGGTGGAATCTAGAATTTTGGAATTTCTATTTTCGTTTGAAAAATCTGTGAAAATGTTTACTTCTTTAATTTTATAAACCTTAAACGGTTCTCGATGTGATGAGTCTTGACCTCGACTATTAAAGTTTTTAATTTGAACTTCAACATTTATTTTTTTATTCGTATTTATGGTATCCGCTTGAAAAATCACATAATCCTGACTAAACTGATAAATACCATGATTTCTTAAGGTAGAAGTAATTCTATCGCGTTCTGCTTCAAAATTATTGGTAGTATAACGTTGGCCAGTTTTTATAAACGATCTTCCTTTAAATCGATTGTAAATAGAATCGACAACAGGCGTCGAAATATTTGTAGAAATACTATCAATTTTGAAGGGTGTACCTAAGTTAACATTGTAAATTACATCCGTCTTTTTATTCGTTTTTTGAATAGTATCATATCTCGCAGAAACATCGAACCAACCATTATTTATATAATAATCTTCTAATCTTTTAACCGATTTTATAGCACGTGGTTCACTAACAATTACAGGTGCTTCCCCAGTAGATTTTAACCAAGAATTAAACCCTATTCTTGAATTTATATAATGAGATAATTGTTTTTTAGACAGAAAACGCTCCATTCGCTCAAGATGTTTGGCAGATTTGTTTAGCCTTGCATCTATAATCGAATCGATATTGGGTCTGGCTAAATTGTAAATATATAGGCGGATAGGAAGTCCTAACATGGATTTGTTTGGATCTTGATATAGTAAATTATCAATCTGTTCTGATGTATTTTTAACGCTATCTACATAAATAGTGTTTTTTACTAAAAGGTGTTGATCCTCACCAACTCTTTTAATAGAATTACAAGCCGTAATTAAGCCTGTTATTAAAATAAATAATACTATTTTTGAGAACCTTTGTTTCAAGTATATTTTAGAAATTAAAAACGTTTAAAAGACTTTTTTTATGTTTGCAATCGGATGTAAGCAAGTGAAAAGAAAGTTGCTTTCAAAATCAAAAATACATTATTTGAATGTTATCAAAAAATCAAATAAAACTAATTAATAAATTAAAACTTAAAAAGCACAGAGCAGAGTCCAATGTATTTGTAGCTGAGGGTGTTAAGACAATTCGTGAATTGTTAAATTCTGACTTAAAATTACAGTATTTATACACCACTGAAAGTTTTAATCTTGAAACCGATTTAGAAATACTCATTTCTGAAACCGATTTAAAACGTATCAGTTTTTTAACTTCACCTAATAAGGCGTTTGCTGTTTTCGAAATTCCTAAACCAAAACCTATAGATGTTTCACAGCTTTGTGTCGCATTAGACGATGTTAGAGACCCAGGAAATTTAGGTACCATAATCAGATTATGTGATTGGTTTGGGATTAATAATCTGATATGCAATATAGGTACTGTAGATTGTTTTAACCCAAAAGTTGTACAGGCCACAATGGGTTCCATTACACGTGTAAATATTAATTATCTAGATTTAGAATCCTTTTTACAAGATGTAAATGTTCCTATTTATGGTGCATTTATGGAAGGTAAAAATGTATACACTCATCAGCAACTTTCAAATTCTGGTATTTTAGTAATGGGTAATGAGGCTAATGGTGTTTCAAAATCTATTGAAGCTTTAATCACCGAAAAAATAGCCATTCCAAGATTCGGAGACATAAAAGCTACCGAAAGTTTAAATGTAGCAACGGCAACTTCTATTCTGTTAAGCGAGTTTAAACGACGGACTATTGAAATGTAAAGTTTACAAAGATCCCTTGGGTTTTCATGCTTGCAATATTATCGGTCCACGGGCTAGGAATCGGATTATCTAGATCAGGACCAGCATTATCTCTAACTAATTCATCATTCATACCAAAAACACCACGAATAGAAGGCGTAAATTTAAAGTATGGTAAATAGAAATCAATCCCAACACCAATTTCGTAATAATAGGTGTTTGTTACCATCCTAAATTGATTACTACTATTGTCGTTTGGATTATCTTCGTTACTATTTAAATTTATAGACATAGATACACCACCTACAATAAAAGGTTTAAAGTTGTTTAAACGTTTTGCCGAAAATTTCACCAAAAGGGGTAAGTGTATATAAGTAGATTTTATTTCTCGAATTAAATCAACGTCGGTAGGAGCATCGGGCATTCCCGAGAAATATTCTTCAGAGTATATTAAATTTCTATTGGTAATATATAATCCTGGTTCGAAACGTAAATCTAAATAATCGTTAATTCTCATGTTTCCTAAAAGACCAATATTAAAACCGATTTTAGATTCTACTTGAATAGCCGTTTTGTCTACAGTTCTCTTTGGTATGCCTAAATCAGGATCTCCTGGGATTGTTTCAAGAACTTCTTCATTATAGTCAAAATCAAAACCATAATAATTAAATCCTAAAAAGTAGCCGTAACTAAACCTGTCTTTGTCGAAATTTTCGTTATTAAGAATTTTTTCTTTACTAAATAACTGCGCAAAACCAGATTGGGAAATCAAGATGCAAAATACAATTACAATTAGTTTTTTCATATTACTATTTAGATGATGTATAAATGGTAGCGACTCCAAATGTCTGCGGAAACGCTTCAATATTTATAAACCCAATTTTCTTTAAAATATTGTTCAACGCTTCACCATGTGGAAAAACAGCAGCAGAATCACTTAAATATTTATAGGCACTTTTATCTTTAGAAAACAGTTTACCTATAATTGGCATAATGTTGTTTGTATATAATTTATACCCTTGTTTAAATGGTGTTTTAAGAGGAACCGAGGTTTCTAAAATAACAAAAATTCCGTTCGGTTTTAATACACGTAGAATTTCGGCCAAACCTTTTTCTAAAGTTTCAAAATTACGAACACCAAAGGCTACTGTAATAGCATCGAAAGAATTATCTGCAAAAGGCATGTTTTCAGAATCACCTAAAATCATGTCAATTCTAGTTTCTAGTTTTTTTGCTTTTATTTTTTGTTTTCCAACCTCAAGCATTCCAGGGCTAATGTCTAATCCAACAATTTTTTCAGCCTGAGTTTCGGCTAAATTAATTGCTAAATCTCCTGTTCCAGTTGCGATATCTAAAATGGAATCTGGCGAAGTGTTTTTAACAAGGTCAACCACTTTTTTACGCCATTTAATATCAATACCAAAAGAAATTACACGATTTAAATCGTCGTAAGTTCCCGAAATATTATCAAACATTTTAGTGACTTGTTCTTTTTTACCTAGGTCGCTGTCTTTATATGGGTTTACTTTTATCAAAATAAAAATTTTCAGCAAATATAAGTTATTCACTATGTATTAAGAAACTTGCAAACAAATAATTATATTAATTGTAAAAGGGGATTAAGAATTATAAATTCTATTATATTTGTTTTACTTTTTACGAGAAACTACACATGAAAATTATCATTGCAGGCGCTGGAGAAGTTGGGTTTCACTTAGCTAAACTTTTATCTTACGAAGCTCAAGAAATCACTTTGATAGACGTTAATAAGGAGAGCTTAACAAAAGCCGACACCCATTTGGATATTAAAGTTATTAAAGGAGATTCAACTTCTATATCAATTTTAAAAGATGCTAGAGTGGCCGAAAGTGATCTTGTTATCGCTGTAACATCGTCCGAGACTACAAATATTACAGTTTGTGTTTTAGCCAAACAATTGGGAGCAAAAAAGACGATTGCCAGAATTTCTAATACCGAGTTTATTAATCATAAAGAAGAAGTTGGATTTACTAAATTCGGAATCGATGAATTAATTTCTCCCGAAGCTTTAGCAGCTGCAGAAATTAAGTTGCTATTAGACCAATCTGCATTTAATGATAGTTACGAGTTTGAGGATGGTGCGTTAACTATGGTAGGTTTAAACTTATCTGCAGGAATGACTTTTGTTGGTAAAACCGTAAAAGAAGCCGCTCAAATTTTTCCGGAAATTCATTTCGTTCCCATCGCAATTCAGCGTTTTGGAACACAATATACTATTATTCCTAGAGGAGATTCTGTATTTAAGGAAGGCGATAATGTTGTTTTTATAACTTCTGAAGGAGGAGCGGAAGAACTTTGTAAACTTACAGGGAAAGAGAATACTGAAGTTAAAAATGTAATGATTTTAGGCGGAAGTAAAATTGGTTTTAAAGCAGCTCGCGATTTAAGTAATTCGTCTACTCGTGTTAAACTGATAGAAAAAGATAAAGAGCGTGCTTTTGATGTTGCAGATGAATTGCCAAAAGTTTTGGTGATTAATGGTGATGGAAGGAATGTAGATTTACTTGAAGAAGAAAATCTTAGTGATATGGATGCATTTATTGCTGTTACAGGAAATTCTGAAACCAATATCATGTCCTGTTTAGTAGCAAAATCGAAAGGTGTAAGAAAGACTATTGCTTTAGTCGAAAATATGGATTATTTCGAACTATCTCAATCTATAGGAATAGATACACTTATTAATAAGAAGCTTTTGGCTGCCAATAATATTTTCAGATACATTAGAAAAGGAGATGTTGTGGCTATGACCAAACTGAATAATATGCATGCCGAATTGTTAGAATTTAAAGTGAAGTCGAAATCATTGATTTGTAATAAAATAATAAAAGATATAGATTTTCCGCGTTCAGCAATTATCGGAGGAATTATTAGAGATGGTAATGGGATTATTGCGTTAGGAGATTTCAGAATTACTGAAGGAGATCGTGTGGTTGTGTGCTGTTTGCCACAATCTATTAAACAAGTAGAAAAACTTTTTCGATAGTATATGAAGCTTAATTCTAAAATTATTTTTCATTTTCTAGGAGTGCTGTTGTTATTCAACGGTGGGTTTATGCTATTGTCTGCTTTAGTTAGCTTTCTTTATGATGATGGTGTTACGACCAAATTGTTTTACTCAGGAATGATTCCTATTATGGTAGGAACAGTCGTAATGTTTACTACAAAAGATCATAAGAAGGAAATAAATAAACGGGAAGGTTATATAGTTGTAACTTTTGGTTGGTTAATCATGACTTTGTCTGGAACTTTACCATATATTTTAACACAAAGTATTCCTGATTTTACAGATGCGTTTTTCGAAACTATGTCTGGTTATACTACTACTGGAGCATCTATTTTACACGATATAGAAGCGATTCCTTATGGTGTATTGTTTTGGAGGAGTTTAACGCATTGGATTGGTGGTATGGGAATTATCGTGTTAGCAGTAGCCATTCTTCCGTTATTAGGAATAGGAGGTATGCAACTTTTTGCAGCTGAAGCTCCAGGGCCTAGTGGTGATAAATTACATCCTAGAATTACAGATACAGCAAAACGATTGTGGCTTATATATTTTGGATATACGGTTGCAGAAGCGTTATTGTTATGGGTAGCAGGAATGACCTTTTTCGATGCTATAAATCATGCTATGGCAACCTTATCTACAGGAGGGTTTTCTACAAAAAATGCGAGTGTTGCCTATTGGAATCACATGCCAGTTATACAATATATAATCATTCTCTTTATGTTTTTAGCAGGTGCTAATTTTGTGCTTAGTTACTTTGCCTTTAAAGGAAAAATTCAAAAAATATTCAGAGACGAAGAATTCAAATTATATAGTTGGTTTATAATAATATTTACTGCGATTGTAGCTTTTATAATTTACTTTAGAGCCGATTTAAGTATGTCTACTATTACGCACCCAATGGTTTGGGGGAAAGCTGAAAGTGCTTTTAGACATGGCTTATTCCAAGTGTTATCTATTATTACAACAACTGGATTTGTGTCGGCAGACTACACCTTATGGACACACTTTTTAGTCGTCTTTTTCTTCGGATTGATGTTCTTAGGAGGTTCGGCAGGAAGTACTGCTGGTGGTGTAAAAGTGGTTAGACATTTAATTATGATTAAAAATGGGTTTATGGAATTTAAACGTTCGCTTCATCCCAATGCCGTTATTCCGGTTCGTTATAATACTAAAGCTGTTTCAGGAGATATTGTATTTAATGTTTTAGCCTTCTTTATATTGTATATGCTGTCCTTTATTATAGGTGCATTAGTGTTTTCTATGCTAGGTATTAATTTTGAATCTGCTGTGGGTTTATCTGCTTCTAGTTTAGGTAACGTTGGTCCTGCTTTAGGAAATTTTGGTCCAGTAACTAATTATTCAGCCTTACCAGCCTTCGGGAAATGGTGGTGTAGTTTCTTAATGCTTATTGGACGTTTAGAGCTGTTTACAGTTTTAGTGTTGTTAACGCCTTTCTTTTGGAGGAATAGATAAAGCATTATTAGTTCTGAAAATTAGAATAAAATAGCATCACTTATAATTTATTTAAAAAGCATCCTAAACGATTAATCTCTTTTTTTTAAAGATGTGCCTCTGTTGACTTTATAGAATTACTTATGCTGAGGGAGGTTTTTTTTCGATATAAGTTGAATTTTATTTTTTTGGTTGGCCTATCGAAAATTTATCGTGAAATTTGAAGAGAAAGCATCGAAAATTTAAAGCTGTTTGAGCTAAACGAATGTATCTATAATAGTTGATATTTAGAAGCGAGTTCTTTAAATTTAGATGGTGAACGAAAAATTTAGATAAAAGTTCGTAAGCCTAGATTTTTTTGGCTTGGTTTATCCAGAGCGAAGTCGAAGGATCTTTTTATCAATGAAAAAAATGAACATATAATAATATTTAGGACAGGATTGAATTCAGCTAAACATAAAAAAGCCACTATCGTAAAATAGTGGCTTTTCAATTATATTAAAAAGGTTTAATTAAGCTTTTACAGCTTCTTTAATACGTTTTAAAGCTTCAATAATTGTCTCTTGAGATGCAGCATAAGAAATACGAATACAATCCGAGTTTCCAAAAGCTTCACCTGTAACAGTTGCTACGTGAGCTTCTTCTAATAAATATAAAGAAAAGTCAGTTGCATTGTTTATTGTTTTTCCTCTTAATGTTTTTCCGAAATAGTAAGATACGTTAGGGAATACATAAAAAGCACCTTCAGGAATGTTTGTTTTAAATCCTTCGATGTCGTTTAATAAATCTAAAATTAAATCACGTCTAATTTTAAACTCATCAACCATAAATTGAATACGTTCTGGAGATTCATTTAAAGCGACAACAGTTGCTTGTTGTGCAATACAGTTAGTACCAGAGGTAATCTGACCTTGCATTTTAGTACAAGCCTTAGCGATCCAATCTGGAGCACCAATATAACCAACTCTCCAACCTGTCATAGCGAATGCTTTCGCTACCCCATTTACAGTAATTGTACGGTCGAACATGTTTGGTATTGCAGCAAAACTAAAATGTTTTGTGCCATAGTTTATGTGTTCGTAAATTTCATCTGAAAGGATAAAGATATCTGGATAGTTTTCTAAAACTTTTGCTAAAGCACGGTATTCGCTTTCTGTGTAAACAGTTCCACTCGGGTTGTTTGGCGAGTTGAAAAATACCATTTTAGTTTTAGGAGTAATAGCAGCCTCTAATTGTTCTGGAGTGATTTTAAAATCATTCTCAATTGTAGAAGGTATTTCTTTATAAGTGGCTTCGCATAAAGTTGCAAGTGCAGAATAGCTTACCCAGTATGGAGCAGGTAATAAAACTTCGTCTCCTGGATTTAACAATACCTGAGCAACGTTTGCAATTGATTGCTTTGCCCCAGTAGAAACTACAATCTGAGATGGCTTATATGTTAAGTCATTATCACGTTTAAATTTTGTAATAATAGCATCTTTTAATTCAACATAACCATCTACTGGAGAGTATGAATTATAGTTGTCGTTAATCGCTTGTATTGCAGCGTCTTTAATATAATCAGGCGTATTAAAGTCTGGTTCCCCTAAACTTAATCCGATAATATCAATGCCTTGTGATTTTAATTCACGTGCTTTTGCTGCCATGGCTAATGTTGCCGATGTAGGCAGGCTTGTAATTCTGTCTGAAAGTGGGTTCATTTAATAATTAGTTAAGATTGTAAAGCTGGATTCATGCCCATTTCGCGTAAATAATTAAAGTGGGCAGCGATGGCTTTACGGGTGGTTGTATATTCGTTGTATGGTAAATCAAATTCAGTAGCCGTTTCTTTTACTATTTTGGAAATCCCGTTATAGTGAACGTGGCTAATATGTGGGAAAATATGATGTTCTACTTGGTGGTTTAATCCGCCAGTATACCAGTTTATAATTTTGCTTTTTGCTCCAAAATTTACTGTAGTTTTTAACTGATGAATAGCCCATGTGTTTTTCATAGTACCATCTTGTTCAGGAAGTGGCATTTCGGCGTCCTCCATAACATGAGCTAACTGAAATACTACGCTTAAAATTAAGCCAGCAGTATAGTGCATGATAAAAAAGCCAAGTAAAATCTTCCACCATGCTAAATCTAAGACCAACATAGGGATTACGATCCAAAACGTAACATATACTATTTTAGAAATTACTAATTTACTCCAATTTACAAACGGGCTAGGGAATTTTCCATATGATAACTTACGTTTCATATATTTTCTCATTTGTTTAATATCTGTCGTAATTGCCCAGTTTATAGTTAATAAGCCATATAATAGCACGGAGTAGTAATGTTGAAATTTATGATGTGCTTTCCATTCAGAATGTTTCGAAAAACGTAAAATTCGGCCAGCTTCTAAATCCTCATCATGTCCGTGAATGTTTGTATAGGTGTGGTGTAGTACATTATGTTGTACTTGCCAATTGTAAACGTTTCCGGCAAGAATATAAATACTACTTCCCATTAATTTGTTTACCCAGTCTTTATTAGAGAACGCACCGTGATTTCCATCGTGCATGACATTCATTCCAACACCTGCCATACCTATTCCCATAACAATGGTTAATAGTAGCATTGCCCATTGTGGGATATTAGTTGTAAGGATTAAAACGTAAGGTGCTAGAAAAATGGTAAACATAATTATTGTTTTAACCCATAATTTCCAGTTTCCCGTACGTTCAATATTATTTTCTTTAAAATAATTGTTTACGCGTTTATTCAGAGTTCGAAAGAACTTAGCTGGATCTGTACGTGAAAACGATAACACTTGTTCTGTCATATATGTTAGTTTAATAACAACTATATTAGTAGGTTGTTATTTTTCGACAAATATAATTAATTAATGCTTGGTAACTTCTTATTAAAATCATAAATAAAGAAGTTAAAATGTATATTTTTGCCAAAATTAAAAATGCAATGGAACTTATTTTAAAGTACTTCCCGGATTTAACAGACGATCAGATTTCTAAATTTCAAAAATTGGAAAGTTTATATCAAGATTGGAATCTAAAAATTAATGTAGTGTCTAGGAAAGATATAGATGAATTGTATTTGCGTCATGTTTTACATTCATTAGGGATTGCAAAATTAATTTCCTTTAAAGACGGTTCAAAAATAATGGATGTTGGAACAGGTGGCGGTTTTCCTGGTATTCCGTTAGCTATTTTGTTTCCAGAATGTTCTTTTCATTTAGTCGATAGTATTGCTAAAAAACTAAAAGTAGTTACAGAGGTTGTTGAAGGTTTAGAACTGGCCAATGTAAAAATTACTCATAGTAGAGTAGAGGAGATTGATGATAAATACGATTTTATCGTGAGTCGTGCAGTCGCAGCCATGCCAACTTTTGTACATTGGACCAAAGGTAAAATTGCCAAAACACAACAAAACGATTTAAAAAATGGTATTATTTATCTTAAAGGCGGCGATTTAGCCGAAGAACTTCAAGACTATAAAACAGTTTCTATTTACGATTTGAACGATTATTTTGAAGAAGAATTTTTCGACACCAAAAAAATCGTTCATCTTCCAATTAAATTTAAAGGCTAATTATTGAAATAATACACAAGACGGTGTCGGTGATTTAATTTCATCGACAAACGTTAATAATCCTGTTTCTTTATCTCTTTTATACGATACTAAATTATCGGAATTTTGATTCGCTAGCACTAAGAAATCTTCATTTGGAGATAATGAAAAGTTTCTAGGGAAATTTCCTCTAGAAGATTCAAGTCCTATAGATGTTAATGAACCATTTTCAGGATTCACTTCAAAAATAGCGATGCTATTATGTCCGCGGTTTGAAGCGTATAAAAACTTACCGTCAGTTGTTATATGAATATCAGCACAATAAGATGGTTCTGTATAATTAGCAGGTAAAGTTGTAATGCTTTCTTTTACAATATAGTCTCCGTTTGCTAACTTTTCGACCTGAGTTACTGTATTGTCTAATTCATTTATCACATAGATCCATTTGTTGTTTGGGTGAAATGTTAAATGTCTAGGGCCAGCGCCTTCAGCCATGCTTAATGTTATAGGTTCACTAGGTTGCAGTGTATTAGACTGCTTGTCAATTTTATAAAACCATAAACTGTTAGTTCCTAAGTCTATTGTGATGATTTCATCGCTATTTGGAACAAAATATGCAGAATGTGCATGTGGACCTTCTTGTCTGCTGGTCGTGCCTTTTCCGGTATGTTGTTGTACGTTTAATAAGTCGCTTAAATGGCCATCATTTTTTAATTGTAAAAGCCCAATAGAGCCACTTCCGTAATTAGCAGCTAGAACATAATTATCCTTACTTGCAGTTACAAAACATGGATTTATTCCACCTGAAGTTATAGCATTTTGTAAAATTAAAGAGTCGCCTTCTATAGCGAATGATGAAACAGTGCCGTTTTTAGGGTCAAGTTTGTTTCCTGAGATTAAATGTTTTTTATCTGCCGATAGACTTAAAAATGAAGGGTTTTCTGTAATGGTTTGTAATCCTATTTCCGAAAAAGTACCATCTGCATTTAATTCGTATTTATAAATTCCTTTACTGTCTTTTTTATCTGTGTAGGTTCCGACATAGAAAGGAAAGCTATCGTTTTTGGTTGTTGTAGTTGATTTTTTTGAATTACAACTTAATACAAGGCATAGACTTAGAATTGATAAAAATATTTTCATGAGCTGGGTTAATTAGTTTGCAACGACTAAAATAACAATAATTTTGTCCACGAAAAAATAAGATAAAAAAAAGCCTGTCTATAAGAATTAGACAGGCTTTAATATAATTATTAACTTATGTTATTCACCTAAAAAAGGGTAACGGTAATCTGTTGGAGTAACAAATGTTTCTTTTATCATTCTTGGAGAAATCCAACGCAATAAGTTTTGAGGACTTCCTGCTTTATCGTTAGTACCTGAAGCTCTAGCACCACCAAAAGGTTGCATTCCAACAACAGCACCTGTAGGTTTGTCGTTAATATAGAAGTTTCCAGCTGCATTTTGTAAAGCATTAGTCGCTTCTATAACTGCATAGCGATCTTGTGCTAAAATGGCACCAGTTAATGCATACTCGCTAGTTTCGTCAACTAATTTAAGTGTTTCGCTATAAGCATCATCTTCATATACATAAATGGTAATTACAGGGCCAAATAGCTCAGTACTCATCGTTGTATATTTCGGGTCTGTAGTTACAATTACAGTAGGTTCTATAAAATAGCCTTTACTCTTATCGTATCCACCACCAACAATTATTTCAGCATCTTTATCTGCTTTAGCTTGGTCAATATATTTTGCTAATTTATCGAAAGAACCTTCGTGAATTACAGCAGTTACAAAATTGCTAAAATCTTCAGGAGAACCTTGTTTAAAAGAGTTTACATCTTCTATAACGTAACCTTTAACTTCTTCCCAAATACTTTTTGCTACATAAGCACGAGAAGCTGCGCTACATTTTTGTCCTTGGAATTCGAAAGCACCTCTTACAATTGCAGTAGCAACTTGTTTAGGCTTCGCTGTTTTATGAGCAACAATAAAATCTTTACCACCAGTTTCTCCTACAATTCTTGGATATGTTTTGTAGTTATGAATGTTGTTTCCGATTTTTTTCCAAAGTTCTTTAAATATATGTGTAGAACCTGTAAAGTGTAATCCAGAGAAATCTGGGCTAGCCATAACAACATCGGTAATCATTTCTGCATCACCAAATACTACGTTTATTACTCCTGGAGGAACACCTGCGTCTTCAAATACATCCATAATTACTTTTGCAGAAAACACTTGACTGTCGCTTGGTTTCCAAACCACAACATTTCCCATTAACGCCATACATGCAGGTAAATTTCCAGCAATAGCAGTAAAATTAAAAGGAGTTACAGCATATGTAAAACCTTCAAGAGGTCTGTATTCAACTTTATTCCAAGCATCACTTGTGCTTTCTGGTTGATCATGATAAATATCTGTCATGAACTGCACGTTGAAACGTAAGAAATCTATCAATTCGCAAGCGGCATCAATTTCTGCTTGGTGTATTGTTTTAGATTGCGCAATCATAGTTGCGGCATTTATTTTATCGCGGTATGGTCCTTGGATAAGTTCGGCAGCTTTCAAGAAAATTCCAGCTCTGTGTTCCCAAGGCATTTGAGACCATGCTTTTCTAGCTTCTAGAGCTGTAGCGATAGCATCCTCTACATGAGATTTTTCAGCTAAATGATATTGACCAACCACATGTTTGTGGTCGTGAGGAGGAGACATTGTTCTGGTATTTCCAGTTTTTACATCTTTTCCGTTAATATATAAAGGTACATCAACTTTGCTATTAAAAAGTTCCTTGTAAGTGGCAAGAACAGATTCTCGTTCTGGACTTCCAGGAGCATAACTTCTTACAGGTTCGTTAATGGCAATTGGTGTGTTAAAAAATCCTTTTCCCATAATGATTTAGAGTTTAAAATTTGTATTAAGTTTCAAACAAAGTTACGTTTTTTTAGTTGAAAAAGAGGTGCTATATCTTCCTAAAACCGCATTAAAATATGGGGTATTTTGATTTATAAACTAAAGAATTGTGAGATTGATAATATTGTATAAATTACAGATTACTTCGTGTTAATTTATAGCAAATGGTGCGCTTAGCTTGAAGGTTGGAATAATAACTTTAAACTTTTTAGTATTGTTTAAGTTTATCATGTTGTAAAATCCACGCATGGCTCCGAAAGGAGAGGTTAGCATACATCCAGATCTGTAAGAGTGAGATTCGCCAGGTTTAAGTACGGGTTTGTAACCAATAACACCCTCGCCCGAAACAATTTCAAGATTATTTAAAGCATCAAGTATCGTCCAATGTCTAGCATAAAGCTGAACCGTGTCTTTACTCTGGTTTTCTATAGTAACCATGTATCCAAAAGCATATTGTATTTTATAATTTTTATAAAATGTGCCTTCAAAAGAAGTTTCTACCGAAATTTTTATGCCTCTAGTTACTTGTTGAACCATATATCTGTCTGATAAAGAGATTGTTTAGTCTGCAAAAATACAAAATTAATTGTTATAACTAGAATTTTGTGATTTTGTAAACAGTAAAAGCTTTAAATATAATGTAGTTAATTAGAAATGTTAACAGAACTCGCTTCACCAACTCCAATAATTTTGTCGTATCGGCCACCCAAGTCTCTATAATACACAATTACTTTATAGTCGTTTTCTGTTTGATAAAAATTACCACTTATTTCTCCGTCATTAACTTGGCCAGTTTCTTCTTGAGTTACAAATTTATAATTATAAAAACCTTGTTTAAGTAACATCTTGTTTTCATAAACACCTGTTTTAAAATTGTAGGTCATTTTTGTGCTTTCATTAAGAGCGTAATTATTAAAATTTCCATAAACATATACCGTTTTGCCTATCGGAAATTCATTGGCCTGAAGTGAGAAATGTATCCAAGCATAATCAGCTTCGATATTTGGATCGGATGCATCTAAACATGTAACTACAAAGTTTCCGTTAATATCAGGATAGTATGTGTAAGGCAGATTTTCTCGTACAACATTGGTGTATAAATAACTAGTATAAAGGTCTAGAAGCTCGACAAAATTAATGTTGTTGTTTGCGATTCGAATTTCTTTGTTTTCAAAATACAAATATTCGTTTCCTGCCCAAAAAGTAGTCTCATTATTGTATTTGTAAATTAATTCGTTACCCATTGTATACATAGGTTTAACGTTGTTTATTGCAGTACTTAAATTATTATTCTGAATAATGGTGGTTTTTACTGTTTGTAGTGGGTTATTAAATTGAATGATGTTAGAGTTAATAACAACATCTACTGTTTGTTTCTCGTTTAAGAATTTAACATCTCTAGATAATTTTGTGGTTACACCAACAGTTGCACCACCTTCATTTACCATAAATTTTCTAGAAAACATCAAGTTGTCATTCTCGTCGTAAATTTTAATCATATAGTTTCCTGATACTTTTAAGCTTTTAACTTGGTTGTTTGGAAGGGAAAGTATGTAATGGGAATATATTTGGTACGTATTAAAGGAGTTGTTGTAAGTCATGATGCGTTGTTTGTCGAAACCATCGATGTATTCCTGACGCATTAATTGCGATGGAGTCCAATCGTAATTAAAATATTCTATAGAATAATAAAAATCGTCTTCATTTCCATTTAGCACATCAAACTCAAGTTGTAAAATATCTCCTAGTTCTATTATTGGAAGCACACTAACATCTGTATCACCTTTAAAAGTAATTGTTTTTATATAGTCTGGTGCAGCTGTTTCGTACTGAACTTGAGCCTTGCAAATGTTAGAAAGTAAAGAAACTAAAAGAAAAAAGTAAATTTTAATGTTCATTTTTGTACATTTAAAAAGTAAATATACATAAAATTAAAAGTTCGAATTGTAGTTTTATTTAGAACAAATATAAATAAATAAGATAAATTGTAATTAGAACAATTTTACCTTTTTATTCTTAAATTTGCACGGATTTTTCAATCATTTTATATTGAAATCAGTATAACTATTATTAATAAATAGATTTATAATATGTCAAACGACATTAAAATTACAAAAGGTCTAGACATTAAACTCAAGGGTGAAGCTGAAAAGGCTTTAGAAAGTGCTGTAATAAGCAATACGTATACCTTAAGGCCTGAAGACTTCCACGGAGTTATTCCAAAATTAGTAGCAAGAGTTGGATTTAAAGTAAAAGCGGGTAGCCCTGTGTTTTATGATAAAGCCAATGAAACTGTTCAATTTGTTTCGCCTGTTTCTGGAGAAATTGTTGATATTTTACGCGGTGAAAAACGTAGAATTTTATCAATTAAAATCCAAGCAGATAAAGAACAAACTTATCTGGAAAATGAAAAAATCAATCTTAATTCTGCAACTGCCGAAGCTTTAAGTTTATACTTACAAGCCACTGGGTGTTGGGCGTTTATTAAACAACGACCTTACGATGTTATTGCAAACCCAACAAAACAGCCAAAAGCTATTTTTATTTCGGGTTATGATAGCGCACCGTTAGCAGTAGATTTAGATTTCGTTTTACAAGGAAAAGAAGCAGAACTACAAGCTGCTGTTACTGCGTTGGGTAAATTGACTTCTGGAAAGGTTCACGTTTCTGTTAAAAACGGATCTAATTCGCCTCTTGCAGGTTTGTCAGGAGTTTCTGTTCATAAATTATCAGGTCCGCATCCAATAGGAAATGTAGGTACACAGATAAATAAAATTAATCCGGTAAATAAAGGAGAAGTTGTTTGGACAGTTAACCCACAAGATCTTGTTATTATCGGTGAATTATTATTAACTGGTAAATTTAATGCAGAGCGTATTGTGGCTTTAGTAGGATCTTCGGTTCAAAAACCAAGATACTTTAAAACTAAAATAGCTAGCGAAATTGCAACTATAATTTACGATAATGGCGTTGAAGAAAGCGGAAATAATCGTATTATTTGTGGTAATGTTTTATCAGGAAAACAAGTTAAACCAGATGGTAATTTAGATTACTATAGTAATTTAATTACTGTAATTCCAGAAGGAGACGATTACGAGCTTTTTGGATGGAACAAACCTGTGTTTAATAAAATTTCTCAATCGAGAGCGTTAACATTTTCTTGGTTAACTCCGAATAAAAAATACGATTTAAATACAAATACAAACGGAGAGCACAGAGCTTTTGTATTAACAGGTAATTACGAAAAGGTTTTTCCTTTAGATATTTTTCCTTTACAAATTCTTAAGTCTTGTATGTATACAGATTTAGATGAAATGGAAGCACTTGGTATGTACGAAGTTGCTCCTGAGGATTTTGCGTTAACAGAATTCGTTTGTGTATCTAAGCAACCACATCAGGAAATTATAAGAAAAGGTTTGGATGTAATGATTAAAGAAATAGGGTAATCATGGGTTTAAAAAGTAATTTACATAATTTAAAAGAAAAGTATAAAGGTACAAAGATGGCACCGGCGTTTAATGCTTTGCATACGTTTTTATACTTGCCAAATGAAACCACTCACAATGGTACTCATATAAAATCTGCCGACGATTTAAAACGTACAATGAATACCGTAATCATGGCCATGGTGCCTTGTTTAATATTCGGGATGTTTAATGCTGGATATCAGCATTTTGCAGCTTTAGGTGTGCCTGTTGAGTTTTTATCATGGGATGCTTTTTACATTGGTTTAACTAAAATTTTACCATTAGTAGTCGTGTCTTACGGTGTAGGTTTAGGTATCGAATTTATATTCGCTACCATTAAAAATCACGAAGTAGAAGAAGGGTATTTAGTAACAGGAATGTTAGTGCCTTTAATCGTGCCAATCGATATTCCATTATGGATGCTAGCTGTAGCAGTTACTTTTGGTGTTGTTATTGGTAAAGAAATTTTTGGAGGAACTGGGATGAATATCTTAAATCCTGCATTAACAATACGTGCATTCTTATTCTTCGCTTATCCAACTTGGATGTCTGGAGATAAAGTTTGGGTTCACGGTGCTGTAGAACGTACAAAAGAAATTGCAGCTGGCGCAAATGTCGATGCTATTTCTGGTGAGACTATATTAGGAACCCTCGCGCAAGGTCATCATGTTGATTATTCTATTGCAGATATGTTCTTCGGATTTATTCCAGGATCGGTTGGTGAAACATCTACATTCTTAATCCTTTTAGGAGGGTTGTTTTTAATCTTTACTAAGATTGGAAGTTGGAGAATTATGCTATCGGCAGTACTTGGAGCATTAGTTATGGGATTAATCTTTAACGGTGTGGTGTCTTCAGGATGGATTACAGAAACAAGTAAATTTTACAGTTTAATGAGTACTAAATTCTGGGAACATTTAATAATTGGTGGATTTGCTTTTGGTGTTGTGTTTATGGCAACAGATCCAGTAACAGCATCTCAGACTAATAAAGGTAAATGGTTTTACGGGTTCTTAATAGGATTCTTATCAATTATGATTAGAGTTTTCAACCCTGCATATCCAGAAGGTGTAATGCTTGCAATATTATTAATGAATGTATTTGCTCCAACTATCGATCATTACATCATTCAAGGTAATGTAAAGAAAAGAATGAAACGTTTAAAAGTAAAAACGGCTTAACAATGGAAAATAGAACAGATAAAAATTCATATACCATTATATTTGCTATCGTAATGGTTTTTGTTGTGGGTGCAGTATTAGCTTTTACAGCGTCTTCATTAAAGCCTAGAATTGCAGAAAATCAACGTATCGAAAAGCAACAAAATATTTTGTATGCTATGGGTGTAAATGATAATACTGATGGAAGTGCAGTTTTTGTATCAACAGAAGATGCTCCTGAATTATTTAAAAAATACATTACCAATCAAATCGTTATTCAGAATGGTGAAACGAAAGAAGATCCAGAAGCGTATTTAATAGATATTAAAAAGGAAAAAGCAACAACTAAAGATGACGTTTCAGAAAGACGTTTGCCAGTTTTTATTGGAGAAAAGGATGGTGAAACATTTTATGTAATTCCAATTTATGGTAAAGGTTTATGGGATGCCATTTGGGGTTATGTTTCAGTAGATAAAGATATGGTAGTTCAAGGTGCTTATTTTGACCACAAAGGGGAAACTCCTGGTTTAGGTGCTAACATTAAAGAACGTTTCTTTATGGACGACTTTATAGGTGAACATTTATTAGATGCTGATGGTAATTTTAAAGGAATTACAGTAGCAAAAGGTAATGCCGATCCAAAAAACGAAGATAAAACAGATAATGAGGTTGATGCAATTGCGGGAGCAACTATTACAGGTGATGGTGTTACTGCAATGATTAAAAGTGATTTTAGACTTTACAAGCCTTATTTCGATAACTTAAAAAACAATTAATTTATGGCACTTTTATCAAAAAAAGACACAAAATTAATCACCGATCCGTTAGCGGATAATAACCCAATTACCATTCAGGTATTAGGTATATGCTCGGCTTTGGCAATTACAGCGCAATTAAAAGCGTCTATTGTTATGGCTGTGTCGGTATTGGCTGTGCTAGCAATTGGAAATGTTGTAATCTCTTTAATGAGAAACATTATTCCTTCAAAAATTAGAATTATTGTGCAGTTGGTAGTAGTCGCTGCTTTAGTAATTATAGTCGATCAAGTATTAAAAGCGTTTTCTTACGAATTAAGTAAAACACTTTCTGTATTTGTTGGTTTAATTATTACAAACTGTATTATTATGGGGCGTTTTGAAGCTTTTGCTTTAGCAAACGGACCTTGGAGATCGTTTTTAGACGGTATTGGTAATGCTGCTGGTTACGGTTTAATTCTTATTATAGTTGGATTCTTTAGAGAGTTATTAGGTTCTGGTACATTATTAGGATTTAAAGTCTTAGGAGATCCAATCGAAAAAACAGGATTATACGCTATAGGTTATGAGAATAACGGTTTTATGTTGTTATCGCCAATGGCTTTAATTGTTGTGGGAATTATAATCTGGGTACAACGTAGTAGAAATCAAGCATTAGTAGAAGATCATTAATCAGTAACAAGTTTTAAACTTAACTGAAATCTAAAAGAATATGGAATATATAGAATTATTTTTTAAGTCAATATTTATAGATAACATGGTATTCGCTACATTCTTAGGAATGTGTTCTTACCTTGCTGTTTCTAAAAAAGTATCTACAGCAGTTGGACTTGGTGCAGCAGTTGTATTTGTAATGTTAATTACAGTACCTCTTAACTGGTTATTGGATCAGTATATTCTTCAACCTGGAGCATTATCATGGTTAGGTGAAGAGTATGCAGATTACGATTTAAGTTTCTTATCATTTATTTTATTTATTGCTACCATTGCAACTATGGTACAATTGGTAGAAATAATAGTAGAGAAATTTTCACCGGAATTATATAACTCTTTAGGTATTTTCTTACCGCTTATCGCAGTAAACTGTGCAATTTTAGGAGGTTCATTATTTATGCAATCTCGTGAAATTCCTACTTTAGGTTTAGCTACTGTTTATGGTGTAGGTTCTGGAATTGGATGGTTTTTAGCGATTTTAGCTATTGCAGCTATACGTGAGAAAATTAGATATTCTAATGTTCCTCCTGCTTTACGAGGATTAGGAATTACATTTATTATCACAGGATTAATGGCCATCGGATTTATGAGTTTTGGTGGAATGTTAACCGGAGGTGACGAAGAAGGTGCTAAAGTAGAAAAAACTGTAAAAGTTGAAACTCCTGAAGCAGAAAAGGTAAAAGAGTTAGCGAATAATACAAAAGAAATCAACTAAGATATCATGACGATTTTAGCAGCAAGTACAATAGGAACAGTAATCGCAACGGTAGTCGCTTTTTTAATTATTACTTTAGTTTTAGTGATTTTATTATTGTTCGTAAAACAAAAATTATCACCATCAGGTCCTGTAAAGATCTTAATTAATGGTGAACGCGAAATAGAAGTTAGTTCAGGAGGTAGTTTATTATCTACTTTAGGAGCTCAAAAAATATTCTTACCATCAGCTTGTGGTGGAGGAGGAACTTGTATTCAATGTGAATGTCACGTGCTTTCTGGTGGAGGTGAAGCTTTACCAACAGAAACACCTCACTTTACAAGAAAGGAATTAGCACATGGTGCCCGTTTATCTTGTCAGGTAAAAGTGAAACAAGACATGGAAATTACAATTCCAGAAGAAGTTTTCGGAATTAAAAAATGGGAAGCAACAGTAGTTTCAAACTATAATGTTGCCACATTTATTAAAGAGTTTGTAGTTGAAATCCCAGAAGATATGAACTACAAGGCTGGAGGATATATTCAAATTGAAATTCCTGAGTGCGAAATTAAATATTCAGATATGGATGTTTCTGCTCACCCTCAAGATCACCCAGGAGAACCAGATAAGTTTAAAGGAGATTGGGAAAAGTTTGGTTTATGGCCTTTAGTTATGAAAAATAACGAACTTGTTGAAAGAGCATACTCTATGGCTTCTTATCCTGCTGAAGGAAGAAAAATTATGCTTAATGTACGTGTAGCAACACCGCCATTCGATCGTGCCAAAGGTGGATGGATGGATGTAAATCCAGGTATAGCTTCTTCATATATTTTCAATCAAAAAATTGGAGATAAAGTTACTATTTCTGGACCTTACGGTGAATTCTTTATCAACGAATCTGAGGCAGAAATGCTATATGTAGGTGGTGGAGCAGGTATGGCGCCAATGCGTTCTCACTTATATCATTTATTCAGAACCTTAAAAACAGGAAGAAAAGTAACATATTGGTACGGTGGACGTTCTAAAGCAGAATTGTTTTACATACACTACTTTAGAGCTTTAGAGAAAGATTTCCCGAATTTCAAATTCTTTATTGCATTATCTGATCCAACAGAAGCAGATAACTGGAAAGTTAAAAATGATGTTGATGATTTAGAAGGAGACGGATTTACCGGATTTATTCACTTGGTTGTAATAGATCAGTATTTATCTAAACATGAAACTCCTGAAGACATAGAATTATACTTCTGTGGACCACCATTAATGAACAAAGCCGTTCAGAAAATGGGTGAGGATTTTGGTCTTGCAGACGAGAATATTAGATTTGATGACTTTGGAGGTTAATCAATCTTATTATATTAAAAAACCGACTCAAACGAGTCGGTTTTTTTATGCCTTAATATATTCTGTTTTTTTATGTTTTTCATATCCAAATAATTTAGAGCAATCCATGACATTAGGTATATGGTCTAGTTTGCATAGAAAACTCACTACAGCCGAAAGGCCATTAAATAAAACATCCTTGTCCGTTGGATTTTTAGGCTTTTCATTTTTATAATGTAACGGTAAAATATAGCCACAAGCTTTAAGAAATTCAGCTTCAATTTGTAATAATTCTTGTGGAGAATAACCATTAAAACGTCTGCCTAAACTTTGATGTACATGTCCTAAATAATTTAAAGTGATAGAACCGTGATTATCCGACAGATGTTTCCAAGAGTCCATTTGATCTAAAATATTACCTACCGCACACTGTTTACAACATTCAGGGTGTAATGTGTCGTTATGAAATGCTTTATAAAGTTTATTAATTGCTATATCAAATCGTCTTGTAGTTTCCATATTGTTCCTTTTCTACGATTAAATTACAACAAAATGCTTCAAAATTAAAATTAGTCATTTTAAAATTTACATCTAAACATGTTTTTATAGTAGTTTTGTAATATGAGTAAAGCACTTTCAAAACAAGAATTACATAATTTAGCGATGAATCACGTTGGAAAAGATCTTGAACAACGCGGTTTTGAGTTTATTTCCATCAATAGTACTTTAAAGCGTCATCCACAATTTGTTTGTATAGATAAAAATGGGCAATATTTTTTCGTATTGGTACGGACTGTGTTGCTTCCAGAAAACCCAAATAATTATGATGTTGTTTGGATGGAAACATTTAAAGAACATGCTAGATCTAAAGATGCAAAAGTCCTTTATGCAGGCGTAGGTTTAAGCAATCCGAATGGAGAGGAATTTCCTATCTATCTTAATGAAGATTATTTAATAGAATATAACGGTATTCAGGTTATAGAAACCCATTTAAATTAAATGAAACATTTTCTCTTATTTTTTTTATTTCTATTCATTATTTCTTGTGGTCCTTCTAGTGAGCATGTAAAGTTATCTGGTCCTACTTTTGGTACCGGTTATTCCATTCAGTATTTTTCTAAGGATGGGACAAATTATCAGAAACAGTTCGACAGTTTGTTTGGTGTTATAAATAAATCTTTATCTACATATATTCCCGATTCTTATATCTCTAGGTTGAATTCAGGAGTGTCTAATTCAATTGACAATCATTTTGCATTTGTGTTCGATTCTTCTAAAGCTATTTATGATTATACTAATGGGGCATTCGATCCAACCATAGGCGTTTTAGTTAATGCTTGGGATTTTGGTCCGGAAAAAGAAACTGTTGGATTAGATAGCCTTAAAATAGATAGTTTAATGTCTAGTGTTGGTTTTAATAAAGTGCATAGAAGAGAATATAAAATTATAAAAGATGATGCTGGTACATTCCTTGATTTTAACGCTATTGCTAAAGGGTATAGTGTTGATGTTATTGGAAAATTTTTAGATTCTAAAAATATAGAAAACTATTTAGTTGAGATTGGCGGAGAAATACTCGCAAAAGGAATTAATACAGAGAAAGAAAAACCGTGGAAGGTAGGTGTAGAAATGCCTCATTTTGATGGTACACAATCCTTATTACGTGTTATCGATTTAAAGGATGAAGCTATGGCAACCTCTGGTACTTATAGAAAATTTAAAACAGATATTAATGGTAACAGATATTCTCATATTATAGATCCACATACAGGATATCCTAGCAAAACAAATTTGTTGAGTATATCTGTAATTACAAAAGACTGTATAACTGCCGATGCTTATGCTACTGCGTTTAAAGCAATGGGAATGGAAGATGTGAAAACATTTTTAAATAAACATAAAGACATTAAAGTGTTTTTAATCTTCGAAAATGATAAGCATGAATTAGAAACGTTGTCTTTAAACGGGTTTCTAGAATAGGATAATAAAGTACTACTATTTATAATACATGAATTAAAAGGAGTAACCAACCAGTGACTAAAAGCAATCCACCTAAAGGTGTTATTGGACCCAGAAATTTAAGTTTTTTACCTTTGGCATCAGATAATATTAATCCGTAAATGCTAAAAGAAAATAACAGGATACCTAAAGTAAAACACCAATAAATTGCAGAAGGAAGCATGTCGTTAAAACTAAATCCTAAAACGAGTAATACAATGGCATGATACATTTGATATTTTATACCCGTTTCGAAACTTTGTAACTGATTTGAAGTTAAAATTTTCTTTAAGGCATGTGCTCCAAAAGCACCGAAAATAACAGACGACATACCAAATAAAGCGCCAGTTGCTATAATAATTTGTGGTGTCATGTATTTATTTTTTATTTATAAACTACCGGGATAATTTCTCCCTTAGCTAAACAATATTTTGTGATTTCAGAATCTGAAAGTGTTTTAGTATAATCTACTTCATCTACTTTAAATCCTATTGAACGTAGCTTGTTAAAATAATCACGGCCATAAATACGAACATGATCGTATTGTCCGAATATTTTTGCGCGTTCTTTTTTATCTGTAATTGTATCATCTTCATAAGTCAAATCTCTAGATAAATCTTGTGGGATCTGAAATATTCCCATACCACCAGGCTTCAATATGCGATACAATTCTTGCATCGCTTTAGTATCGTCTGGAATATGCTCTAATACGTGATTACACAAAATAACGTCGAAACTGTTATCTTCAAAAGGTAAATTACAGATATCTGCTTTAACATCGGCTAAAGGCGACACTAAATCTGTAGTGGTATACTCTAAATTTTTAAGACTTCTAAACCGTTTGTAAAATGCTTGTTCTGGTGCAAAATGTAACACTTTTGTAGGTGCTGTAAAAAAGTCTGTTTCAGATTTTAGATACAACCATAATAATCTATGACGTTCTAATGATAGGGTAGAAGGTGATAACACATTATTACGTTGTGTGCCATATCCGTAAGGTAAAAACGTTTTAAAACTTTTTCCGTCTATGGGATCTGTAAATGTAGAACCCTTTAAAGCCATAGCCATAATTGGTCGAACCAAATAGCTTAAACGAATAAGTAAAGGTCTAGGAATGGTGTTTAAAACGAATTTAAAGGCTTTTTTCATTAAAGTACAAAGGCAGTTTGTCTAAACTCATCTTCTTCATTAGTTATGATCCCTAAAGCTTCATGAACATAAGCAAAAGTAGAAAGCAATTCAGCTTTACCATCAACAATAGCAACATCATGCTCAAAGTGTGCGCTTGGTTTGTTGTCTAAAGTTGTAATGGTCCAACCGTCTCTGTGTTGCTTTATACGTTGTGTTCCTAAATTTATCATAGGTTCTATCGCTACAACCATACCTTCAACGAATTTTTTACCGCGACCACGTCTTCCGTAGTTTGGCATTTCAGGATCTTCGTGCATTTTACGACCTAGGCCATGACCTACTAATTCACGAACGACACCATAACCGTGTCCTTCACAAAAATTCTGAATTGCAAAACCAACATCGCCAACACGATTACCTACTTTTAATTCACGTAAACCAACATAAATAGATTCTCTAGTAATATCAAGTAATTTTTGAGTTTCTGGATCAATTTCACCAACCGCAAATGTATAGGCATGATCTCCGTAAAAATCATTTTTAAGAGCACCACAATCAATAGAGATTATGTCGCCTTCTTTTAACGGTGTGTTATTTGGAATACCATGAACCACTTGGTCATTGGGACTCATACAAAGTGAGTTCGGGAAATCGTACATGCCTAAAAAGCCAGGGTAAGCACCGTGATCTCTTATAAAAGTTTCAGCAAGTTTATCCAGTTCTAAGGTCGTTACACCAGGTTTTACAGCTTTAGCTAATTCACCTAATGTTTTAGATACGATTAAGGCACTTTCGCGCATTAATTCAATTTCTTCTCGTGTTTTTACTATAATCATGTCAATAAAATATGTGCAAATATACTTAAAAATACCTAGTTAATATGTTTATCGGAATATGACTTTAGACAGTTTTTAAACCTTCAGAAATGTCGTAATTTGCATTTTAAAAAGGTGACTATGTATAATTGTGTAAGTGCAGCCGATGCTGTTAAAATTGTAAAATCTAACGACAGAGTGTATTTACACGCTGCGGCAGCTGTACCTCAGTTATTAATAAATGCCTTAACGGCAAGGCATGAAGAATTACGGAATGTTGAAATTTGTCATCTCCATACCGAAGGAGCAGCGCCTTATGCTAATCCAGAATTGCGAGATAGTTTTCATGTCAATTCTTTTTTTATTGCTAAGAATATTAGACATACTATAAAAGCAGGAAATGGATCTTATACACCTGTTTTTTTAAGTGAATTGCCGCTGTTGTTTAAACGTAACATTGTGGATTTGCAAGTTGCACTTATTCATGTTTCTGTACCAGATATTCACGGATATTGTTCCTTAGGAGTTTCAGTTGAAGCCACTTTAGCAGCCATTGATAATGCCAATCATGTAATTGCACAGGTTAATAAACAAATGCCAAGAACGTTTGGAGATGGTATTATTCACATTTCCGAAATCAATGCCTTTGTGGAGTGTGATGAAGCATTACCTACTCACGATATTCCAGCGCCATCTGTAATTGAGAATAAAATAGGGGCTTTTGTCGCTAATTTAATTGAAGACAGAAGTACGCTTCAAATGGGGATTGGAACCATTCCAAATGCCGTTTTGTCTTTACTTGGTAATCATAAAGATTTAGGATTACACACCGAAATGTTTTCTGATGGTGTAATTGATTTGATTTTAAAAAATGTGATTAACGGCAATTACAAAAGTATAAATCCTGGGCGTGCTTTAGCGACGTTTTTAATGGGGTCGCAACGTTTATATGATTATGTAAACGATAATCCATACATAGAATTAAGAAGTTCAGATTATGTGAACGATGTTTCCATTATTAAACAAAATCCGAGAATGGTTGCTATTAATTCTGCTATAGAAGTTGATGTTACTGGTCAAGTATGTGCAGATTCCATTGGGGCAGATATGTATTCTGGTGTTGGTGGACAAATGGATTTTATTCGAGGCGCATCTTTAAGCGAAGGCGGAAAAGCCATTATAGCATTGCCATCTGTAACAAAAAGCGGTATTAGTAGAATTGTAGCCTCACTAAACTCTGGTGCTGGCGTAGTCACCACACGAGCACATATACATTATGTAGTAACAGAGTATGGTGTTGCAAATCTTTACGGTAAAACCATTCAACAACGCGCAAAAGCTTTAATAGAAATTGCACATCCAAATCATAGAGAATCTATAGATCGGGATTACTACAAACTAATAAGAGATTAATTTATTTATTAAAAAGAGAGGAGAAAAATCCTCTCTTTTTTTCTATACTGTTCGGATCAAAATTTGGATCTGATAATAATTGATATATTTCTCCCCATCCTATAAATCCGCCAATATTTCTATCATCGATAAAAATGTCGGCGTTTATTTTTCTACTTTTCGATTCTTCAAATTCTTCTTGAGGAAAACTGTTATTTATGGCATAAAATTCAATACCGTTTTCTTTGCAAAAGGCAACAGCTTCATCTAGCGTTCTACCACATCTATACGTCCATAAAATAAGACGATGTCCATCTTTTTGAAGACGTTTTAGAGTTTCAAAAGCAAATGTTTTTGGTTTCCCTATTTTTGGGTAAGCATCTTCTACAACGGTACCATCAAAATCTATGGCAAGAATTAATTTATCTTGTAAAATCATTCAGCAGGTTTATGTTTTGGGTTCTTAATCTATTAATGAATGCCTAGTCATTGCTTCTGGTTGTGGCACTCCAATTAATTTTAAAATTGTTGGCGCCATATCTCCTAAAACACCATCTTTAATTTGTTTTAATTCATTATCGATTAAAATTAAAGGGACAGGGTTGGTTGTATGTGCTGTGTTTGGAGATCCATCAGGATTAATCATTGTTTCACAGTTACCGTGATCTGCAATTAATAAAGTTGTATAGTCGTTTTCTAAAGCCGTTTCTACCACTTCTTTTACACAAGCATCTACAGCTTCACATGCTTTAATAGCTGCAGCCATATCTCCTGTGTGTCCAACCATATCGCCATTAGCAAAGTTTAAACATACAAAATCTACATCACCTTTATTTAATTCAGGAATTAATGCATCTTTTAATTCGAAAGCACTCATTTCTGGTTGCATATCGTAAGTCGCTACTTTTGGAGAGTTTTTTAGAATACGAGATTCACCTTCAAATGGTTCTTCTTGTCCTCCTGAAAAGAAAAATGTGACATGAGGATACTTTTCTGTTTCAGCAATTCGGATTTGTTTTTTGCCATTTCTAGCTAATACTTCACCTAAAGTGTCTTTTAAATTGTCTTTATTGAAAACGACATTAACGTTATTAAAGTTTTCATCGTAATTCGTTAGCGTTACATAGTACAAGTCTAGCTTGTGCATGTTTTGTTCGTGATGGTCCGATTGTGATAATACCTCGGTAAGTTCACGACCTCTATCTGTTCTAAAGTTGAAGAATATAACAACATCTCCTGCTTCTATTTTTCCAACAGGATTTCCGTTCTCATCACAATTAATAATAGGTTTGATGAATTCGTCTGTGATACCATTTTCGTAATTTTTAGAAACTGCAGCAGCTACATCAGTTGTATGATCACCTTCTGCATTTACCATCCCATCGTATGCAATTTTAACACGCTCCCAACGCTTATCTCTATCCATTGCATAATAGCGACCTGTAATAGATCCTATTTTTGCTGGAGTATCTTTAATATAGTCTTCTAATTGATTAACATAACCTAACCCTGATTTAGGATCTACATCACGTCCATCGGTAAAACCATGAACAAAAGAGTTTTGTACACCAGATTCATTTGCAGCATCTAACAATCCGAATAAATGTGAAATGTGAGAATGCACACCACCAGTACTTAATAAGCCTAAAAAGTGAATGGGTTTATTATTTTCTTTAGCATATTTAAAAGCATCTTCTAAGACTTTTTCTTTGCCTAGTGTGTGGTCCTTAACTGCTAAATTAATTTTAACTAAATCTTGGTAAACAATTCGTCCGGCACCTAAATTCATATGTCCAACTTCACTATTTCCCATCTGGCCTTCTGGCAAACCTACGTTTTCACCATCTGTCCTTAATTGAGCACTTGGGTATTTTGTATATAACGAATCGATGAAAGGCGTGTTGGCATTGTCTATAGCCGATACTTTTGGGTCTGGAGATTTACCCCAACCATCAAGTATCATTAAGATGACTTTTTTATTCATAATAGATTTTATTTAAGAGGTAAAGATAAAAGTTTAAAATGGCTTTAAGGAATTTATTGGGTTACAAAATTGGGTTTTTTGATATTTTTTATGATGATTTTTTTAAGGTATCGTTTGCGTTGAAATTTCTTTTATACAATTTTAACAAATTTGTTTTCAAATGGTTAATAACGTGTTATGAAAAAAAACAACTGTAACAATGTGTTTTTTATATCGTCTTTATAATACAATCAAAATATGTAATCAATTTATTAAAACGCATTCATCATGAAAAAAATCAGCAGTTATTATTCGGAACCTTGCTTGGATCTGGATACAGAATCAAGTCGCTCAGGCCATTACAAATTCAATACTATTTTAGACCGGATATTTGAAAGAAAACGAATTTTTTACGAAATCTAAAGCTGATTTCAAATTAAATTATTCAAGATGACATTCGTGTTAGTTTATACCGCGTCTTTCATCAAAATTCTAAAACATATCTAAAACTATTAAAATACTATAATTATGAAAAGTCTATTATTTATTATCGCAATTACATTTGGAGCCGTTTCTACAAGCGTTCAAGCTTCTAATACTATGACGAATACAAACTCTAATCCTATTGAGGCCTCTGTATATATAGCAGATGTAAACTTGTTATGTACATCTATCGCTAAAGGAGATACGGATATCGTTAAAAAATTAATTGCAAATGGAGAGAATGTTAATCAGAAGTCTAACGGACTTACTCCTGCTATGTATGCTGCAAAATATAACAGAGTTGAGATTCTAGAATTCTTAATTGCACAAGGAGCGAACTTAAAGCTAGAATGTAATAAGGGGTATACTGCACTGGATTATGCAAAAGCTACAAATGCTACAGCAGCAGAAAAGATTATAGAAACCGCATTGGGGAAAAAACAATAAGGGATAAATCAATATATAATTTAGAGGTTGGTTAGTCATCAGCTTCTAGATTATCTCAAAATGTTCATTAAAGATTATATTGAATATGTAGACCTAGAATTACATGTAAAATGAACTCTCAATTTAGTTCTGTTTTTACAATAAAACTTAAAAACCAATTTGCATTTCAAACGTTTTCAATTGCATTTTTTGGAATAGCAAATGTATTTTTTATAATGAAATTGGTGGTAGTTTCATAGAATCTCAGAAGGCAGCTAAAAAGGAAATATAATCTTTAATAATTAACAAATAACGTTGTCTTTTTCTTAAAATATGACAAAAAACAGGTATTTAACCACTGTGTTAATGTTATGTTAAAATTCACATATTAGCCATTTTGACTGATGAATTCTCATTAAATTTGTATAGAATTAATAAATACACAAAAATATTCAATTATAATAAAAATCTCATAATTATGAAAAGTCTATTATTTATCATCGCAATCGTATTTGGAGCTACTACTACAACTGTCCAAGCTTCTAATTTTATAACTAATAATAATTCAAATCCTATAGCGGTTTCTGTAAATAAGCCTCAGGTTAATTTACTATGTACTTCAATTGCAAAAGGAGATACTGCTGTCGTTAAAAGATTAATCCAAAATGGCTCAGATGTTAATAAAAAATCAAACGGACTTACACCAGCCATGTATGCAGCAAAATACAATAGAGTTGCTATACTTGAAATATTAATTTCTGAAGGTGCAGATCTTAAAATAAAATGTGACAAAGGGTATACTGCTCTTGACTACGCAGAAGCTACAAATGCAACTGCTGCTCAAGAAATGATTGAAGATACATTGGCACAAAAGAAAGCAAACAGATAACCAACAAACATGCTTAGCTAAAAGAGACTGTCTTAATAGGTAGTCTCTTTTTTTATGCATTTTGTTCTAGGAGGAAATATCTTCAATAAAAAAAACCGTCTAGAAATTTATCTCTAGACGGTTTTTTTATTTATATAAAAGAAAACTTTAGAACTTAGCGAAAAGCTTTTCCATTTTTTCTTTTTGTTCTGTCGCTAATGCTTCATCAACTAAGATTCTACCACTATGCTCATCAGTAATAATTTTTTTACGAGAAGCAATTTCCATTATAATTTGTGGTGGAATAGTAAAGAAAGATCCTCCAGAAGCACCTCTTTCAACAGCTACAACTGCCAATCCATTTTTCACATTATTACGAATTCTGTTGTAAGCTGTAACTAAACGGTCTTCGATTAAAATTTTGTAATCGTCAGATTTTTTAATTAACGCTAACTCTTCTTTCTCAGTTTCAGCTAAAATAGCATCTAACTCACCTTTTTTGTGCTTTAAATGCGCTTGACGTTCTTTAGAACGGTCTTTAGTCTGACCAATGATTTCTTTCTTTTGTTCAATTTGAATTTTGAATTCATTGATATGCTTTTCTGCCAATTGAATTTCTAATTCTTGAAACTCAACTTCTTTAGTAAGCGAATTGTATTCTCTGTTATTTCTAACATTCTTTTGTTGCTCACTATATTTCTTAATTAAAGATTTAGCTTCTTCAATTAAATTCTTTTTAGATTTAATTTCTTCGTCTAAAGTTTCTAGACTAGTGTCTAATTTCTCAAGTCTAGTGTGTAGTCCAGCAACTTCATCTTCTAAATCACGCACCTCTAAAGGCAGTTCTCCGCGAACGTTTCTAATTTCATCGATTCTAGAATCGATAAGTTGTAAATCGTATAAAGCTCTTAAACGTTCTTCTACAGTTACTTCTTTACTTTTTGCCATACTTTAAAAATACTTAACAGGGTTTGTATCGGTCTTTGATAAAACGATTGCAAAATTAGTGATTTTTTTTGTAAGATGTGCTACTAAACCATTTTTTGTAAACTGTTCACTTTCAAAATGACCGATATCTGCTAAAATCAACGCGTTTTCAGCAGAGAAAAAATCATGATACTTTAAGTCTGCTGTTATAAAAGCATCAACTCCAGCACGTTTGGCATTGGCAATTGCAAAACTTCCAGAGCCACCCAAGACCGCAATCTTTTTTATTGGTTTGCCTAATAATGTACTGTGGCGAACGCAAGACGTATTCATTTTAGTTTTTAGGTATGACAGGAATTCTGTTTCATTCATTTCAGATTCAAATTCACCTATCATTCCGATTCCAATGTGCTGATTTTTGTTTTCTAAAGTTGTGATTTCGTAAGCGACTTCCTCATAAGAATGAGAAGTGAAAAGTGCTTTCATAACTTTAGATTCTAAATGCTTTGCAAAGGTTACTGAAATCTGAGTTTCTTCTTCAAAATGAATATCTCCTTTTCTGCCTTTTGTTGGGTTTGAATTTGTATTTCCATTAAATGTTCCTGTACCTTCAATATTAAAACTGCAATCGGAATAATTTCCTATTTGTCCAGCTCCAGCTTTAAATAAAGCATTTCGTAATGCTTCTGCTTCTAGTTTTGGGACGTAAGTAATGAGTTTTTTAATTGTACTATTTTGCGGAATTAATATAGATGTATTGACTAAACCAAGCTGGTTACAAATCATAGCATTCACACCTTCAAGATGGTTATCCAATGCGGTATGAATGGCATAAATAGCAATATCGTGCTTTATCGCTTTTAACACGACACGTTCAACATACGTTTTTCCGGTTAGTTTTTTTAGACCTTTAAAAATGATGGGATGAAAACTTACTATTAAATTACAGTTGTTTTCAATGGCTTCATCGACTACTGATTCTAAAGTATCTAATGTGACTAAAACACCTGTAAGTTTTTGGTTGGTATCACCTACGAGTAGACCAACATTATCAAAATCTTCGGCATAATTAAGTGGAGCAAAATCTTCAAGATGATTTATAACGTCCTGAACAATCATAATATTTTTGGTATTAGGTTTAAAACAAAGATAAAATATTTACTTTCGTTACAATGAAATTATTGCGTTACATCTGCTTTCCAATCGTACCAATATATTATTGTATAACTTGGGTACGGAATACATTATTCGATTTAGGAGTTTTAAAATCTACGTCCTATGATTTCCCTGTGATATGTGTTGGTAATCTAAGTGTTGGTGGCACTGGAAAAACACCGATGATTGAATATTTAATTCGGTTATTAAAAGACGATTATAAAGTCGCGACCTTAAGTCGTGGTTATAAACGTAAAAGTGAAGGATTTCAATTGGGATCACCAGGAGTTACTGCAGATGTTTTAGGGGATGAGCCGTTTCAGTTTTATTCAAAATATACTAATAAAATTATAGTTGCTGTAGATGCGAATAGGAGAGAAGGGATTGCACAACTCTCTGCTTTAAAACCTAAACCAGAAGTGATTTTGTTAGACGATGCATTCCAGCATAGAAAAGTAAAAGCAGGATTTAATATATTATTAACGACCTATTCCAACAGGTATACATCAGATATTGTTTTACCGACTGGGAATTTAAGAGAACCAAAACGCGGAGCCAAGCGTGCAAATGTTATTATTGTTACAAAATGTCCTGCAATGCTTTCAGATTTAGAAAAGGAAAATATAATTGATGCTATTCATCCAGAAGTTAATCAGAAGGTGTTTTTTAGTTCTATTAAATATGCAGAATATGTTTTATCCAAAACCAGGACAATCCCATTGTTACAAGTTCCAAAATTTACATTAGTAACGGGAATTGCAAATCCTACACCTTTAGTAGATTTTTTAACTAAAAAAGGACTGGAATTTGAACATTTAAATTTTAAAGATCACCACGATTTTACACCGGATGAATTGGAAATATTCAAACAAAAAACATTTATAATTACTACCGAAAAAGATTTTATGCGTCTAAATCAGTTTTCGTATTTAGAAGATAAATTATACTATTTAAGCATAGAAGCGGTAATAGATAAGGCATCAGATTTTGATGCTTCAGTGAAAACATTTATAAGCTCTTTTTAACTTAAATCTTCTTTTCCCCCGATAACAGCCTTGTATAATTTCTTTTCGAAATCGTCCTGTTTAAATGGTTTAGAAATAATATCGTCGAAACCAGCTTCCTCGAATTCGTGCATTTTATCTTCAATAGTTACAGCTGTAAGTGCAAATATATTAAGTTCTCTGTCGAATGTTCTAATGATTTTTGTGGCTTCAATTCCGCTAATTCCAGGCATGTGTATATCCATTAAAACAACATCGTAATGGTTGTTTTTAACCATGTCTACAGCTTCTTCACCATTGTCTACAACATCGCATTTTAGCTTCATTTTGGTTAGAATTTTAGTCGTAATCATTTGGTTAATCTTGTTGTCTTCAACCACCAAAATTTTAATATTACTCAATTCTATATCGGTTACATTTTTAAAGTAATTTTTCTTCTTCTTTGTAACAACTTTATCTGTGGTGTGTTTTAATGGGATTTCAAAAAAGAAACTTGTTCCTTTATTCAATTCACTTTTAAGATATATTTTTCCTTTTAAAATATCTATTAATCCTTTAACAATTGATAAACCTAGACCAGTACCGCCATATTTTCTGTTAATTTGAATAGAGCCTTGAGAGAAACTTTCGAACATATGTTTTTGTTTCTCTTCGCTAATTCCAATACCGTTATCTTCTATTTCAAATTTCAAATTAAAAATATCGTCAACCTTGCTTATTTTATTCACTTTTACCCAAATATCTCCATCTTTAGTGAACTTAATCGAGTTTCCTATTAAGTTGATTAAGATTTGAGATATTTTAATTTGATCGGCATTAAAATGAATAGGAAGATCGTTGTCATATTCAAAATGAATTTTCACACCATTATCTATTGCCGAGTTATTTAAAGCCGAAATAACATCTGAAATTTTCTTTTGTAAATCGAAAACCTCATATTCAATATCTACTTTATTTGCTTCAATTTTATTAATTTGAAGGATATCATTTATAAAGGTTAATAAATAATCTCCAGAGAATTTAAGTGATTTTAAATGTGAAAGTTGTTCTGGTTTTGGGTTCTCGTCTAATAACATATTTGTTAAACCAGTAACGGCATAAAGCGGTGTTCTTAGCTCGTGTGTAACTGTCGATAAAAAGTTGGCTTTGGTTTTAGAAGCTAGTTCAGCCTTCTCTTTAGCAAGAATTAACTCGCCATTTTTTTTGTGCAACATATTATTAGTTTTTAACCTAATATTGTTGTTTTTGTATAACGATAATGTTAAAAGCGATAGAATAGTAATTAAAGCAATACTTAAAATAGTAGCTAATTTGTTTAAGCTCTTATCTACTTTAAGCTTCTCTAAATCGGCTTCCTTTTCTTTCTGAAATTCAGTTTGATTATCTAAAATAAACTTAGCGCGCTTTTCTGGAGATAAATTTTCACGTTTTTTCTCGAGTAAAGATTCCGATAAGTTAATATGATTTTTTAAATATTGAGTCGAGAGTTTATAGTTGCCAAGTTTCTCGTTTAATTCACTTAAAATTAAATATCCATGACTTAAAACATCGTTGTAATTATTGCTTTCGGCTAGAAGCAGTCCTTGGTTTCCTAATTTTAAAGCACTCTCATCATCGTTTAAGAAATAATAAACTTTTGCTTGATAAATTAATGCGCTACTTCTAATCTTTGTAAGATCGTAACGGAGCGTTAAAGCCAATGATTTGTCTATGCGTTCTCGGGCCTTTCTGTATTGCTTTAAATACATATAGGCTTTTCCTTCATTTAACAGAACTTCTGCCTCGAATTCGTATAAGTTTTCTTGTTCGAATAACGTTAAGGAAGCAGTATAATAAATTAGAGCTTGATCGTAATCTTTTAAAGACATATAAACGTTACCAAGTGTTTTATATGTTTCTGCAATATTTACATTGTCTTTAGCAAAACGCTGTACTTCTATAGCTTTGGTTAACGTTTTTATTGCATCGTCTTGTTCTTCGATAATAAATTCTAGTTTTCCAACTTTAGAATAAATAAGTCCAATGCTCTTCTTGTTGTCTATACTTTCAGCAAGCGTTAAAGCCTCTTCTAACTTTTTCTTTGCTGGATAATAATTATTATTATCTATATCGTATTGCGCTTGAGTAATACGAAAGTCTATAGTGTTTTGAATGGTTTCTGGGTCGTTACCAACAGTATCCTGTGCATGCACATCTAAAACGATAAACATAAGGAAGACCCAAATGTAATATTTAATGTTAATCATAAACCAGTTTGCTTAGCGCGTAAAATTAATTTTACCCGTTAAAAGTAACTGTTTTTCCGATAATTTACATATTAAATCAATAATTCTGCTAGAATATCCTGTTTCATTATCGTACCAACCAATAATCTTAACCATATTTCCAATAACAGAAGTCATTTGGGCGTCAAAAATGCAAGAATGTGGGTTTCCTACGATGTCAATAGAAACAATAGGATCTTCTGTATACTCTAATATCGATTTAAAATGTGTTTCAGATGCTGTTTTAAAAGCGAGATTAACATCTTCTATAGTTGCTGTTTTTTTGATATTAAAAGTAATATCGGTAAGCGATCCATTTGCAACAGGAACGCGTATGCCGCAACCTCCAATAGCATCAGAGAGTTCTGGGAATATTTTAGTCAGTGCTTTGGCAGCCCCTGTAGTTGTAGGTACAATAGATTGTCCAGCAGCTCGTGCACGACGTAAATCGCGATGCGGTTGGTCGTGTAAACTTTGATCTGTTGTGTATGAATGTATGGTTGTAATATAAGCTTGCTCAATACCAAAATGTTGGTTTATTATAGCCATCATTGGTGCTGCATTGTTCGTAGTACAAGATGCATTAGAAATGATTTCTTCAGTACCATCTATTAAATCATCATTAACACCTAAAACAATGGTTTTAATATCATCTTCTAGAGCAGGAACACTTAAAATTACACGTTTTGCTCCGTTGTTTAGATGATGTTGAAGATCTGCTTTCGTTTTAAACTTGCCTGTAGATTCAATTACAAAATCGACATTATAAGGTGCCCAATTGATGCTTTTTGGATGTGCTTCGTTTAATAAAGGAACGTGAAATTCGTCTACTATAATGTCATTTTCCTTGTAAGTAATTGTCTGTTTTGAAACACCGTGAATGCTATCGTATTTTAGCAGATGACTTAAGGTATAAGCATCTGCTAAATCGTTTATAGCAACTACATTAATGTTAGGATGATTTTGAAGTAGACGAAAAACACGGCGGCCAATGCGTCCAAAACCATTTATAGCAACATTAATCATTAGTTAATATGTTTCTGTGCTTTGTAAGATGAACGTACTAAAGAGCTACTTTCAACGTGTCTAAATCCTAATTCTAAACCAATTTCTCTGTACTCTGCGAATTGATCTGGTGTTATAAATTGTTTTACGGGTAAATGTTTTTTACTAGGTTGTAAATATTGACCAATAGTAACTACATCGACGTCGTTGTCTCTTAAATCGTGTAAAGTTTCAATAACCTCTTCACGTTTTTCACCAAGACCAAGCATAATACCAGATTTGGTTCTGCGTTGTCCTTGAGATTTTAAATATTTTAAGACTCCTAAACTACGATCGTATTTAGCTTGAATTCGTACTTCTCGAGTTAAACGTCTTACTGTTTCTATGTTGTGAGACACTACTTCTGGAGCAACAGCGATTATACGATCTAAATGTTGTTCTATACCTTGAAAATCAGGAATAAGTGTTTCTAAAGTTGTGTCTGGATTCATACGTCGAACAGCCTTAACGGTTTCAGCCCACATAATGCTACCCATATCTTTTAAATCGTCACGATCTACACTAGTAAGAACGGCATGACTAATTTTCATTAATTTAATAGAACGAGAAACTTTTTCAGGTTCGTCCCAATCTACAGTTTCTGGTCTTCCAGTTTTTACCCCACAAAATCCACAAGATCTTGTACAAACATTTCCTAAAATCATAAATGTTGCAGTACCTTCTCCCCAGCATTCACCCATATTAGGGCAACTTCCAGATGTGCAAATGGTATTTAAACTGTATTTATCTACTAAACTTCTAAGTTCTGTATATTTTTTACCAGTTGGTAATTTTACACGTAACCATTTGGGTTTTGGTAGACGATCAGGTAGAATGTTTGAAGCGGTTTCTGAATTCATAAATTTCCTCTTTTCGAAATGCAAAGATACAAAGTATAATCTAAAAATTATGTTATAAAGGCGTTAGATACTAAATCTAGAATTCTATAAGAATGTAGAGATTATAAGGGAAATAGAATTGGCTTAATCTTATAAAAGATTATTTGTTTTGAATAATTTCAGATAAAAGTTTTTTCGCACGTAGCAATTTTACTTTTACATTATTGATAGGCTCATTAAGTTCTATCGAGATTTCTTTATAAGTTAACTCCTGAAAATAGCGAAGATTAATGACTTCCTGGTAATGGGGCTTCAGTTTTTTGATGTCTCTAAGAAGTTTTGCTAAGTTCTGATCGGTAATAATTTTATCTTCAGCAGAAGGGGATTCATCTAAAACTTGATTAATAACCTTTTCATCTTCATTAGAAATTTGCCTGTAAATAGAGCTTTTTTCCTTCCGAAGTAAATCAATATGAAGGTTTTTAGAAATGGCAATTAACCATGTTTTAAAAACATATTCTTCGTTGTATGTTTCAATCTTATCAAATGCTTTAGAAAACGTTTGTATGGTAATATCTTCTGCATCATTTTCATTTCCGATGCGTTTTAATTGAAATCCGTAAACATCTTCCCAATATCTATGCAGCAGAAAATTAAACGCTTTTTGGTCGTTTTGTTTTGCTTTATATATGGCGCTCTCTATTTCCAAGTATGAGGTTTTGATATCTTATTAGATATAAATATAGTTAATTGTGTAAGAATAACGAAGATTTCCAAGAAAGGGATTAACGGAAGTAAATCTGATTCGTTCAATTTTTTCGCACTTTTTCCCATCACAATCCATTGTACAAGGATGCGTAAAGCAAATAAGCCAACAACAATTTCCCATTTATATAAAAGTGATATTAGAACGATACCAACAATCCAAAACAGAAGTTGCGAAATGTAAAATAATCCCAATAAAAACTTATGAATTTTTTTATAGTGAGACACCGTAGAGACGTGTCTGCGTTTTTGTTTAATCCAAGCGCTAAACGATTTCTTCGGTACAGATTCTGTAATGCTCTCAGGAGTAAAGCAAAGTGCTGTATTTTTGCTTGTGGCCATTTGGTTTACAAACAAATCATCGTCGCCAGAACTCACTTTCATGTGATTTATAAATCCGTTGGCTTCAAAAAACAATGGTTTTGTGTATGCTAAATTACGACCAACACCCATATAAGGCATTCCTAATTTTGCATAAGAGAAATATTGTGAAGCAGTTAAAACGGTTTCAAAACGTATGAGTTTATTGAGAAACGATTTTTTCTCTTTTGAATAAGAACCATAACCTAATACAATAGATTTATTATTGTCGAATGCAGCTGTTATTTCCGAAATCCAAGTATTGGATACAGGTTTGCAATCGGCATCTGTAAAAAGCAAGTGATTGTGTTTTGCGGCTTTTATTCCTAATGTTAGGGCGTATTTTTTGTTGGCCCAAAAGGCTTCAGTATTTTTTACATTAACAATTTTAATGTTGTTGTATTGTTCCGAAAAGTTTTCGAAAACACTTAGAGTGTCATCATGAGATGCATCATTTATTAAAACAACTTCAAAATTTGAATACTCTTGATTTAAGATTGAAGGTAAAAATTGCTTTAAATTTTCTTCTTCATTTTTAGCACATACAATAACAGAGACTGGGATGTCTTTTTTTTGTGGGTGTTCAGATTTTAGAAACGCAAAAGTTCTAAGAAAAATTAAATAATAAAATAACTGTATAAAGACAATTGCTACAAAAATGTAGAAAATAATGTCGAGTGCGACCATGAATGTATTTAAGAGTGTTGAGGTTCGCTACAATCTTTATACTGTTCAGGTGTTTTTCCGCAAAATCCGCAAGATTCACCCGATTTGTTTAACATAGGATTTTGGCTCGCACAAGTACCAGCGAATTTACCATCTTTTTTAGCCCATATTTTTATGGCAATTCCAGCAACTCCTAATCCTAATAAAACTAATGTTATAACAAATAATTTCATAACCGTATATTTAAATCAATAGGTTTTAGCTTAAATGTATACTTATAAAACCTATTTTAATGTAGTGCAAAGGTACTATAATTTAACAAAGAGTGAAAATAAAGTAGGCCTCACTTTAATTAAAAAGTGAGGCCTAAATAGCTTTTAGTTAATTGCGTTTATTCTCTGCTTTTTAAAGAAATTTCTGCAACCGAGTTTTCTAAGGAAGCATTAGTATTTCCTCCTTTTGGTTCGATAGTAATGTTTAATCCTAAAGCGTTTTCTGTATATGGAATAGATTTTAGCTGTCTGTCGGTTTTGTCTAGAATACCTAAATTTACCATTTTACCATTCAATTCAGCCCAAATTTGGTAACATTGTTCTTTTGGTAGTTCGGGTAGCGATACAACATCTATCATAGACGTTTTGTCTTTCGGATTAATGTATGCAACTGTTTTTAAATTTTTCGCTCTGTTATTTCCTTTAATAATATATTTCTGAGTTTCAGGGTTATTTAATTGTTGAAACTGAGCCATAACATTGTCAAGTCTTTGGTTGTTAAGTTGAATATCACTCCTTAAATCGAATATTTCATCAACAACAACTTGGTTTTCTTTTTTCAATTCTAAATTCTGAATAAAAAAGAACGATGAAGCACAAGCAAAAAGGGTAGCAAAAAAACTTGCAGCAATTGCATATCTAAACCAAGCTTTTTGTTTTTTAGGTCGTAACTGAATTACTGGACTCTCATTATCTAAAGTTTTTAGAACAGTATCTAAAACAGAAGAAGGTGCTTCTACTGCGTGATATTTTGACATAATTTCTAAATTATGTTGTAGGGTGTTATATGCATTTTCTGCTTCCGGAAATTTAGAGATATAATTTTCAACTAATTCTCTTTCTTTCGAAGTCGTTTCTCCTATTAGATATTTTTCTAAAAGATCAGAATTTAAAAATGTAGTAATTTTATCATTCATGACTGTAATTTATTCTGGGTCGTAAATCTTTTTCAACTCACGAAGTCCTATTTTTAATCTCGATTTTATTGTGCCTAACGGAATTTCTAATTCGTCGCTAGCCTCTTGCTGTGTCATACCCTCAAAGAAAAGGGCTTTAAGTACAATCTGGTACTTTGGGTCCAAAGACTTTAGGTGTTTTTTAATGTCCATGACATCCTGATTTAAACCTTCAGCCGATAATTTATATACGTTAGAAACTTCAATCTGGATTTCTTTACTTTCTTTATTTGATACCGATCTCACTTTGTCTATTGCAGTATTGTAGGCTATTCTGTATAACCATGTAAATAACTTGGCTTTACTAGGGTCGTAAGACTTGGCTTTTTTCCATACTTTTATAAAACTTTCCTGAAGTACATCCTTGGCTAAATCTTCGTCGGTGATTATTTTAGAAATCACACCTAAAAGCGTATCCGCATAGTGCTGGTATAGTAAAGCGATGGCTTTTTTATCCCCATGCTTTAATAGTCCAACAATCTCTTGTTCAATAGGTGCGATCAAAATAATTGCTTTTAGTTAGTTTAATTACAATGTGTTGTAATTAACCAAAGTTATATAAATTATTGCGAATTATAAGATATTAACTTCTGATTCAATACTAATATTGAAGATTCTTTGAATTGTTTGCTGAATTATTTCAGAAAGTTTCAATATTTCGTAACCTGTAGCTCCGCCATAATTTACTAAAACTAAAGCTTGATTTTTATGAACACCATAATTTCCTAAACGCTTTCCTTTAAAGCCTGCTTTTTCAATAAGCCAACCCGCAGGAATTTTAACTTCGGTTTCCGAAACGGGATAACTAGGAAGGTCAGGAAACTGATTTAGTAAATGTAGATAGATAGATTTTTCTACAACTGGATTTTTAAAAAAACTGCCGCTGTTTCCTATTTCTTTTGGGTTTGGTAACTTGCTTTTTCGAATAGCAATAACAGCATTAGAAACCTCTTGAATAGTAGGTTCTGTTACTTTCATGGCTTCTAACTCGGCGATAATAGCACCGTAATTGGTGTGTAGTATATGGTTTTTTGTGCTTAACTTAAAAGTTACCGAAGTAATTATATATTGACCTTTAGCATGTTGTTTAAAAATGGAATTTCTATATCCAAAGTCACATTGGTCTTTATTGAAAGTCGTTATGGTTTTAGTTTCTAGATTGATGGCCTCACAAGATTCAAAAGTATCTTTAAGTTCCACGCCATAAGCTCCAATGTTTTGAATAGGGGAGGTGCCCACATTCCCTGGAATTAATGACATATTTTCTAATCCGCCATAATCATGGGCTAACGTCCAAAGTACAAACTCGTGCCAATTTTCGCCAGCATTTGCTTTTACTAAAACGCTATTATCAGTTTCAGAAATAACCGAAATCCCTTTTAAATTGATAAGAATAACTAAAGCATCAATATTTTTAGTCAATAAAATATTACTTCCACCACCTAAAACAAATTTCTCAGGATACTCTTGAAGCGCTAAAACCGCTTGTAGTTCTTCAAGAGTAGATATTGTTACAAAATGATTTGCAACAACATCTATTCCAAAAGTATTGTAGGGTTTTAAAGATACATTGTGTTGTATATTCACTAGTCTTTGTAAACTTTTAAAGCTTCTTTTAAAAGGTAAACAGCCTTAATTAAACTTTCTTTATTTAAAACGTAAGCAATTCTAATCTGATTTAACCCCATGTTTGGGGTAGAGTAGAACCCCGCAGCAGGAGCAACCATTACGGTTTCTTTATCGATATCAAACTCTTCTAACAACCATTTTGCAAAGTTGTCGGCATTTTTAATTGGAAGTTCAACAATGCAATAAAATGCACCTTTTGGTACTCCGATTTTAACACCATCAATTTTTTCTAATTCTGAAATTAAAGTGTTTCTACGTCCTAAATATTCCGTTTTTACTTCGTCGAAATAACTTTGAGGTGTGTCTAATGCAGCTTCACTTGCAATTTGTGCTAATGTTGGTGGACTTAATCTTGCTTGAGCGAATTTTAAAGCTGTTTTTATAACGGCTTTGTTTTTAGACACAAGGCATCCAATTCTAGCGCCACACATACTGTAACGTTTCGAAACTGAATCTATCATTATCGCATAGTCTTCTAAACCATCAATAGACATTATAGAATGATGTTCTACACCGTCGTAAGTAAACTCTCTGTAAACCTCGTCTGCAATTAAAAATAAATCGTGTTTCTTAACTAAATCAGCCAACTGAAGAATTTCTTCTTTAGAATATAAATATCCTGTTGGATTTCCAGGATTACAAATTAATATGGCTTTTGTTTTAGGAGTAATTAATTTCTCGAATTCTGAAATTGGAGGTAATGCGAAATTATCTTCAATTTTAGAAATAACAGGAATCACCTTTACTCCAGAAGCTGTAGAGAATCCGTTGTAATTTGCATAGAAAGGTTCGGGGATAATAATTTCATCATCCGTATCCATAATGCTTCCAAAAGCAAAAAGTAACGCTTCACTTCCTCCTGTAGTGACAATAATATCGTCGTGTTTAACTTCAATATTATTTTTATGATAGTAATTCGCAATCTTAGTTCTGTACTGTTCAGACCCTTCAGAACGCGAGTATTCTATGGTTGTTAATGTGTTGTTTCTAACCGCTTCTAATGCGATTTCGGGAGTTTTAATATCAGGTTGCCCAATATTTAAATGATAAACTTTTTTCCCGGCTTTGTATGCTTTTTCAGAGTAAGGAACCAATTTACGAATTGGAGATTCGGGCATGTTTTTGCCTTTGTTAGATATTCTTGGCATAGTATAAAATTTATATTACAAAGTTGATGAATTTTCCTAGAAAGGTCTAATAATGATGTTATAAAAATAAAATCGTAAATTATAAGGTGTAAATTTTACGAATAGATGAAAAACTTTTGCTTTTTTTTGCTTTTTATGCTTTGCGGAAGTCTGATAGGGTTTTCTCAAACTAATTTTAGGCTTCAGAATAATAAGAAGTCAGATAAAGTACGCTTTAAACTCATCAATAATTTAATTATAATTCCGGTAGAAATTAACCACGTAGAATTATCTTTTATTTTAGATACAGGTGTGTCTAAACCTATAGTATTCAGTTTTTTAAATCAACAAGATACGCTGCAAATTAATAATACTGAAGCTTACATTTTACGAGGACTTGGTGAAGGCGAATCGTTTGAAGCTTTAAAGTCTAAAAACAATTTTTTTAAAATTGGTGAGGCTATTAATTTAAATCAAGATATGTATGCGATTCACGACGCGAATTTAAATTTTACGCCTCAATTAGGGATTTCAATACATGGGATTATAGGTTTCGATTTGTTTAAAGATTTTGTTGTCGAAATAAATTATGCTGCACGCTATATTAAATTGCACGATCCTGAAACATATTCGTATGATGAATGCGATGCATGCGAAATAGTAAATTTAGAATTTTATAATAATAAACCCTATTTAAATGCAGAAGTTAAGATACACGATAAGATTGTTCCTGTAAAATTATTAATAGATTCCGGAGGAAGTGATGCGTTATGGATTTTTGAAGATGTGGCATTGGACTTATATGAAGATGAAAATTATTTTATCGATTTTTTAGGAAACGGACTTAGTGGAAGTGTGTATGGTAAACGGGCTAAAGTACAAGAGTTTATTTTAAAGTCGTTTACATTAAAATCGGTTAATGTCGCTTTTCCAGATTCTACAGCCATACAGTTGGCCAAACGTGTAAAGGATAGAAACGGAAGTATTTCTGGAAATATATTAAAGCGATTCAATTTAATTGTAGATTACAGGAAGGCGCGATTAACATTAAAAAAGAATAAATTTTATAGTGATCCGTTTAGTTATAATAAAAGCGGGATAGAGTTAGAGCATCTCGGTGAATTGATGGTTGCTGCAAACGATGATCATTTTTCTGGTAAACGTATAAATATAGATGTTGCATTGTCTCCAAGTTATAATTTTAAATTGAAGCCAGCTTTTACAATTGTAGAAATACGTGAAGGTTCTCCTGCAGAACGTGCAGGACTATTAATAGGCGATGTTGTTTTAACTGTGAATAATAGACAAACACATCAACATAAAATACATGAAATTATTCATTTGTTTTATGGCTCTGATGGAGAAGGTATAAACCTAACTGTAGATAGAAACGGATTTATTTTAAAGTTTATGTTTCGATTAGAATCACCTCTTAAATAAACTAGTCCCAATAAACTGAGTTTAAATTGGGACTAGTTGTTTCTCGATTTATCTGTAAAATAGATTTTGATTATCCGTTGTTATTGCACCGGAAATCCGCGATCTTTCATTAGAGCTTCTATTTTTGCATCACGACTTCTAAACTGTATATAGGCATCTGCAGGGTCTACAGCGTTTCTCGGGGCAAATAAATATTTGACTAATTTATCGGCTACGTCCTTGTCGTAAAACCCACCTTCAGATTCTTGAAAAGCTTCAGAAGCATCACTTGTTAAAACATCTGCCCACATATAACCGTAATACGCCGTAGCATAGCCTTCTCCTGAAAACACATGGCCAAATTGAGGTGTTCTGTGACGCATCGGTAATTCTTTAGGCATTCCTAATTCATCTAAGGTTTCACGTTCAAAAGCATCAACATCAATATTTGAAGGATCTGCTAAGTGAATTTTCATATCAATTAAAGCAGACGCTAAATATTCTGTGGTCTCAAATCCTTGATTAAATGTAGCCGCTTTCTTTATCTTTTCAACTAAACTCGCAGGAATGGGTTCTCCAGTTTCATAATGCACTAAATAGTTATTTATCACTTGGTCTGTAGATAACCAACGCTCTAATAATTGAGATTGGAATTCTGTGTAATCTCTAACACCTCCATTTAATGTTGGGTATTGTACATCGGCTGAAAAGAAATGTAAGGCATGACCAAATTCATGGAAAAAAGTAATAGCATCGTCCCAAGAGACTAAAACAGCTTCGCCAGGTGCAGGTTTTACAAAATTAGAATTGTTAGACGCTAATACATTCGTTTTACCATCAAAAGATGTTGAGCTTCTATAGGTCGTAGCCCAAACTCCGGAACGTTTTCCTTGACGTGCATAAGGATCTTTTTGTCAATGAAAAAATGAACATTTAATAATAATAATATTTAGGACACGATTGATGTTAAAACGATTACGTGTAGATAAGCAGAATACCTATAAAAGATGGAATGATAAATTGAATCAAAATAAAACCCCTTGAGCGTGAACTCAAGGGGTTTTGTAAAAGTATAAAGTTGAATATAATATTCCGTTTTATTTTGTTGTACTAGGGTCAATAACTTCTCCTTTTATTTTTAAAGCTACAGTTGGTGTTTCTGCGTTAGAAATAACAGTAATTGTTTTTCTAATAGGCATCACTCGGTTTGTATCGTATTTTACTGAAATCTCTCCAGTTTTACCAGGCATAATAGGTTCTTCTGGTTTTTTAGGCACTGTACAGCCACAACTAGATGTTACATTAGAAATAATAAGTGGTTCATTACCAGTATTTGTAAATTCAAATACGCGTACCCCGTTTGCTCCTTTGTCAATCGTACCGTAGTCTATAGTATCCGATTTAAATTCAATTTTAGCTTGTGCTTGAATAGTGAAACTTATTAATCCGATAAATAAAATAGTTATAAGTTGTTTCATGATTAAGTGTTTTTAAATTTAGTGTAAACGTAAATACTTTTTATTCATTATGCAAAATTTTGCGTTATAGATTCGGCATTAACATTATATTAAGGTTTCTAAATCTATAAACTCACAATATAATTTCACATCAAAAGAAATATAAGTACTTTTGCATCTTATATTCAAAAACTATTCCAAAGTGATAAAATCAACTTAAAATAATAGATCTAAACGACTATTAATTAGATTTTAATTTTTCACTTCAAGCAATACAAAGATTCAAAATTATGCAGATGGATATTCCTTCAAAATATGATGCAAATTCAGTAGAAAGTAAGTGGTACGATTACTGGATGAAACACAATTATTTTCATTCAACACCAGACGAAAGAGAACCGTATACTATTGTTATCCCACCACCAAACGTAACAGGAGTGTTACATATGGGACACATGTTAAACAATACAATTCAAGATGTGTTGGTGCGTCATGCACGTTTATTAGGTAAAAATGCATGTTGGGTCCCTGGAACAGATCACGCATCTATCGCTACAGAAGCAAAAGTAGTTGCGAAGTTAAAGGAACAAGGGATTGATAAAAATGATTTGACTCGCGATGAATTTTTAGCGCATGCTTGGGAGTGGACAGAAGAATACGGCGGAGTAATCCTAGAACAACTTAAAAAATTAGGATGTTCTTGCGACTGGGATAGAACGAAATTTACAATGGACGACGATATGTCTGAAGCTGTAATAAAAGTGTTTGTCGATTTACATAACAAAGGCTTAATTTATCGAGGTTACCGTATGGTAAACTGGGATCCAGAAGCGCAAACGACCTTGTCTGACGAAGAAGTGATTCACGAAGAACGTCAAGGGAACTTATATTATATTAAATATAAAATCCTATCCCCAACCCTTTCCGAAGGAAAGGGAGAAAATTCTCCTCCTTTGGAGGAGTTAGAGGAGGAATACTTAACGATTGCGACAACACGTCCTGAAACTATTTTCGGAGATACTGCAATTTGTATTAATCCGAACGATGAGCGTTTTACACATTTAAAAGGAAAGAAAGCGATTGTGCCAATTTCTAATCGTGTGGTACCTATTATAGAAGATGAATATGTCGATTTAGAATTTGGAACAGGATGTTTAAAAGTAACACCTGCTCACGATGAAAATGATAAGAATTTAGGAGATAAGCATAATTTAGAGGTGATCGATATCTTTAATGCTGATGCAACTTTAAATAGTTTCGGATTGCAGTTCCAAGGTCAAGATCGTTTTGAAGCTAGAAAAACTGTAGCAAAAGAACTTGAAGCTTTAGGTGTTTTAGTTAAAACGGAAACACATATAAATAAAGTAGGAACTTCAGAAAGAACAAAAGCAGTTATCGAACCACGATTAAGCGACCAATGGTTCTTGAAAATGGAAGATTTAGTAAAACCAGCTATCGAAGCCGTTTTAGGTGAAAATGCTGAAATTAAATTATTTCCAAAGAAATTTGAAAATACCTACAGACATTGGTTAGAGAATATCCGCGATTGGAATATCTCTCGTCAGTTATTATGGGGGCAACAAATTCCTGCATATTTCTATGGCGATGGAAAAGAAGATTTTGTAGTTGCAGAATCTATTGAAAAAGCAGTAGAATTAGCAAAACAAAAAACTAACAACCAACAACTAACTACCAGCGATCTTACGCAAGATACCGATGCTTTAGATACGTGGTTCTCATCTTGGTTGTGGCCAATGAGTGTGTTCGACGGGATTCGTAATCCTGAAAACGAAGACATAAAATACTATTATCCAACTAACGATTTAGTAACCGGACCAGATATTTTATTTTTCTGGGTTGCTAGAATGATTATTGCCGGTTACGAGTATAAGGATGAAAGACCATTTAATAATGTGTATTTAACAGGTCTGGTTCGTGATAAGCAACGTCGTAAAATGAGTAAATCTTTAGGAAACTCGCCTGATGCTCTTAAATTAATCAAGGATTATAGTGCAGATGGTGTTCGTGTTGGACTATTATTAAGTAGTGCAGCTGGAAACGATTTAATGTTCGACGAAACGCTTTGCCAACAAGGGAAAGGTTTTGGAAATAAGATTTGGAACGCATTTAACTTAACTAATTTATGGGAAGTTAGTGATGCTATCGAACAACCACAGTCTAGTAAAATAGCCTTAGAATGGTACGAAGCGAAATTTCAAGATGCATTGGTAGAGATAGAAGATCACTTTAGTAAATACCGTTTAAGCGATGCTTTAATGAGTATTTATAAATTGATTTACGATGATTTCTGCGGATGGTTATTAGAAATTGTAAAACCTGCGTATCAGCAACCAATCGATGTTAAAACGTATAATAGTGTAATGGCTCGTTTCGAGGATAACTTAAAAATTCTTCATCCGTTTATGCCATTTTTAACTGAAGATATTTGGCAATATATTGCTGAACGAACTCCAGAAGAAGCATTAATCGTTGCAAAATGGCCAGAAGCTAAACCTATAAATAAAGAATTAATTTCTCAATTTGAATTTGCTTCTGAAGTGATATCTGGAATTAGAACAGTGCGTAAAGAAAAAAATATTGCGTTTAAAGATGCGATTGGTTTTTCTGCAATCAATAACGAAAAAGTAAATATTGCTTTTGATGCTGTAATTTCAAAATTAGGAAATCTAGAAGCTATCCAATATGTGTCTGAACCAGTTGAAGGCGCATTGACGTTTAGAGTAAAATCTAATGAGTATTTTATTCCTATGGAAGGCGCGATAGATGTTGAAGCTGAAATTATTAAACTTTCTGAAGAATTAAAATACACTGAAGGCTTTTTGAAATCTGTTCAAAAGAAATTATCTAACGAACGTTTTGTAGCAGGTGCACCAGAGCAGGTAATAACAAACGAACGTAAAAAAGAGTCAGATGCTTTAGCTAAAATTGAAACCATTAAATCGAGTTTAGCAAGTTTGAAATAAACACTTGACTCTAAATTTATTTTAGAGTTTCATCATAAAGAAAGAAACACCTCAGCAGATTTTGTTGAGGTGTTTTTTTATGTTTAATTCTGAATTTGCTTTCGTTTCGTCAACCTGAACTCAATTCAGGTTCTCATTATTAGAAATGGTTTAGCTTGTTGTGTGATGCTGAAATAAATTCAGCATGACGTTGTGGGTTCTAATTTTGCTTAAGTCTAGATTTTTCGTAAACCTGAACGCGTTTAAAGTTTTCATTATTAGAAATGGTTTAGTTTGTTGTGTGATGCTGAAAAAAGTTCAGCAAGTCGTTGTGAATTCTAATATTTGGTTTTATTCAATACTCGTCACTCTGAATTTATTTATTCATCCTTTTATATTTTAATCTTAAGTATTCATGCATCTGCGATGTCAGAGTCTCATTCTTTAGAAAAGATAAAAGTTGTTATTAATATCAAATTATTTTACCCAAAACCCAAAACCAGTTTCATAATCCAAACTTCTTCAGCATACCATCCCAACGTAATTTTCTAATAAAATCACCTTGTTCGGGTGAAACCAATGGTTCAACGTTTTCCTTTTTAGCCTTAAAATACCCCGACATATAATCATTAAAAAGAGACAAATTCTTTTTCTTCATTGCAAGTTTAAGAGCCGAAATAGCAGTAATCGAAAAGCCATAACGCATTTTGTACATGGCTTCTCCTTGCATGTATTTCGAGCTTTTATTATAACTCGCTCCTGTAGGTTTTAAGTGTTTTACGTGTAAAGATTCATCAGTTAGAATCTCCCAATGATAATATTTCGCGAGTAATTCATCTATGGTGTCCCAGCCCATAGCAGGTTTTAATTTGCCAATATCTAGAAAACATTCTTTTCTATAGGCTTTCAGTGCACCACGAATATGGTCTTTATTGGTTAAATTTTCTAAAATCCAATTTTCATCGGTTTTAATATAACAAAACCCAGCAGCCATGCCTAGCTTCGGATTTACTTTAAAATGATTAGAAATTGTTTCTAAATAGTTTTTAGGAAAGATTAAATCGGCATCAAATTTACATATGATGTCGTAGTTGTAATCTAAAGTTTCGTATCCTTTATAAAATGCATTTATGATTTTTGAACCCGGTAAATGTTTATCTGAAGATTGTACGTTCACGATAGAAATCCAAGGATGTTTTTCGATATACGATTCTACAATATTTTGTGTTTCATCAGAAGAATGATCATTTACTATAACTAGCTGTTTTGGTAAGAATGTTTGATTGGTTAAAGATTCTAAAGTACGACCAATAGAATCGGCTTCGTTATGCGCGGGAATAATGATGTAAAAATTCATATTGTAAAATTCAATATTAAAAATTCAAAACCCAATGTTTTAAGGTAGAAGTTTAATTAAATTCTATAGATTTCATCTTATTTCGAAATCCTTTCAGCATAAACAATATAATAACGTGGTGTAAAACGTCTGAGAATAGGACGTATTCCAATTTTATTTGCTGGATTAGTCCATTTATGACGTGCTTTAATTTCCCAACCTGCTTTTTCAAGTAACCAATCGAACTGCCAATCTTCAAACTCGTGGTAATGTCTATCACGCATATCTGTCTTGCTTCTGTAAGCTTGAGCAAACCAAAGTTTAAGCGGAACACTAGCAACCAATTTATCAGACTTAATATCTTTTAAAACCGTAAAAGGCGATAGTAAATGTTCTAATATTTCAAATGCTGTAACCACATCTGCAGTCGCGTTTTTTAAAGCTGAAGTGTCGATATCTAAATCTTCACCAGAGGTGTTTTTAACTTTAAAACCGTGTGCTTCCATTACTTTAGTAAATGGATTTACGACACCTAAATCTAAAAGTTTTGATTCTTTCTGGACGTGCTTTTCTAAGAATTCAATCGTATTTTTATAACGCTTATGCGGAAAATGACTTTCGTACATGCTGTTCTTTTTCCGCTTAAGCGGTAGTTTTAATATTTGTAAACAATAGCATTAATGTGCATTCCTGCACCAACGCTTGCAAATATAATAACATCGCCTTTGTTAAGACTATGATTTTTTAATTTATTGTGTCTAACCATATCGAAAAGAGTAGGCACTGTAGCTACCGAACTGTTTCCTAAATTTCCGATGCTCATTGGCATAATATATTCAGGAATTGGTGTTTTGAATAAACGGTAGAAGCGTTTTAAAATGGCATCGTCCATTTTTTCGTTAGCCTGATGAATAAATATTTTCTTAACCTCTTTTATGTCTACACCACTAGTGTCCAAAGCAGCTTTCATTGCTGCAGGAACATGTGTTAATGAAAATTCGTAAATTTTACGACCATCCATTTTAATGTATTTTATCTTAGAATCGATGTCTTTATTATACGATTTTCCGAAGGATAAATAGAATGCTTCATCTAAAGTATGACTCTCTGTAATATGGGTTAAAATCCCAGTATCATCATCTGTAGCTTCAAGAATACAAGCACCGGCACCATCAGAAAAAATCATGGCATCACGATCGTGTTTGTCAATAACTCTAGAGAGTGTTTCCGAACCTATTATTAAACAACGTTTTGCTATCCCCGATTTTATAAAAGCTTGTGCTTGAATAACACCTTCAATCCAACCTGGACAACCAAACATTAAGTCGTAAGCAACACATTTCGGGTTTTTAATACGAAGTAAATGTTTAACTCGCGCTCCAAGTCCTGGAACGGTATCGCTTTGTGAGGTTCCAAACTCTACATCACCAAAATTGTGAGCAAAAATAATGTAATCTATAGTTTCTGGATCGATGTTCGCATTGGCTATTGCTTTTTGAGCAGCAAAAAAACCGATGTCTGAAGACTTGAATTCTTCTTTAATATAACGACGTTCAGAAATCCCTGTTATGGATTTAAATTTATCAATTATGACAGTGTTGTCATTTTCGAAGCTAGTTCCATCATTATTGAGGAAAGAATGATTAAGAAAATCATCGTTTGTTTGAACAGTAGAAGGTATGTAACTTCCTGTTCCTGTGATCTTTGTGTTCATTAAAAAAATATTGCCTTTATAGCATGTTTTATCTTTATGAAGATAGTTACAATAACTATAAAGGCAATATTTATTTAGAAGTAATTTACGATGTCCAAAACACGGTTTTGTTACATGTAATCTTCAATAGGAGCACATGTACATATTAAATTTCTGTCACCAAAAGCATCATCTACACGACGTACGGTTGGCCAAAATTTATTATCGCGAACATACTCTAAAGGGAATGCTGCTGTTTCTCTAGTGTAAGGAAAATCCCATATGCTAGATGTAAGCATCTCCAGAGTATGTGGTGAGTTTTTAAGTACGTTATTTGGTTCGTCTTTAGATGCAGCGTCTATTTCTTTTTTAATTGAAATTAATGCATCACAAAAACGATCCATTTCTTGTTTGCTTTCACTTTCTGTAGGTTCAATCATTAAGGTACCTGCAACAGGGAATGATACTGTTGGAGCGTGGAAACCGTAATCCATTAAACGTTTTGCAATATCTGTAACTTCTATACCATTTTCTTTAAATGGTCTACAGTCTACAATCATTTCGTGAGCTGCACGTCCGCATTCACCAGAATATAAAGTATCAAACTGCCCTTGTAAACGACTCTTGATGTAGTTAGCGTTTAATATGGCTGCTTTTGTAGAGTCTTCCAGTCCTTTTGTTCCAAGCATTTTAATATAACCATAAGAAATTAAACAAACTAAAGACGACCCAAAAGGTGCCGCAGAAATTGATTTAATTGCTTGTTCTCCACCAGTTTTAATTACTGGGTTTCCTGGTAAGAAAGGAACTAATTGTTTAGCAACACAAATTGGCCCAACTCCAGGTCCACCACCTCCATGAGGAATAGCAAATGTTTTGTGTAGGTTTAAGTGACAAACATCTGCGCCAATGTTCCCAGGATTTGTTAATCCTACTTGCGCATTCATGTTCGCACCGTCCATATAAACTTGTCCGCCGTTATCGTGAATAATTTTAGTAATTTCTTTAATAGCAGATTCATAAACACCGTGGGTAGATGGATAAGTTACCATTAAACAAGCTAAATTGTCTTTGTGTAATTCTGCTTTTTCACGTAAATCGTCGACATCAATATTTCCTTCTGCAGTCGATTTTGTTACAACCACTTTCATTCCTGCCATAACCGCACTTGCTGGGTTTGTACCGTGTGCAGATGATGGAATTAAACAAATATTTCTGTGATTATCGTCGCGAGATTCATGATATGCTTTTATAACCATTAAGCCAGCATATTCACCTTGTGCACCAGAATTAGGTTGTAAAGATGTTGCTGCAAAACCTGTAATTTCGGTTAATTGGTCTTCTAATGCTTTTAGCATGGTTTGGTATCCTTGTGCTTGGGCTATAGGAGCAAAAGGGTGAATACCTCCCCAATTTGGTGAACTTAAAGGCAGCATTTCTGAAGCGGCATTTAATTTCATGGTACAAGATCCTAAAGAAATCATTGAATGATTTAATGATAAATCTTTACGCTCTAGCTTTTTTATATAACGCATTAATTCCGTTTCTGAATGGTGCGTGTTAAATACATCCGATGTTAAAAAAGGAGATGTACGTTGTAAATTTTCATTAATATTATTGGATTCAGAAAGGGTTTCAATTACAATTGGTTCTGCTTCTACAGTTTTAGCAAAAATTGAAATGATATCATTTATATCTGAAATAGATGTAGTTTCATTTATAGAAATGGTAACAGCATCTGCATGAGGATAGAAAAAGTTAATACTTTTTGTTTCTGCAAGAGCTTTGATTTCTTCAGCATCTGCTTCAATATTTAAGGTATCGAAAAAGGTGTCGTTATTTTGTTTAAATCCGATAGATTTTAAAGATTCTGATAATGTAGACGCTTTATCGTGAATTGTATTTGCTATAAATGCTAAACCTTTTGGTCCGTGATATACGGCATACATCCCAGCCATAACTGCTAATAAAACTTGGGCAGTACAGATGTTAGAGGTTGCTTTATCACGTTTAATGTGTTGCTCACGTGTTTGTAATGCCATACGTAAAGCACGGTTTCCATTTACATCTTTAGTAACACCAATAATACGACCTGGAAGATCGCGTTTGTAAGCTTGTTTCGTTGCAAAATAAGCAGCATGAGGTCCGCCGTAACCCATCGGTACTCCAAAACGTTGCGTCGTTCCAACAACCACATCTGCACCGAATTTACCCGGAGCTTCAAGTTTTACTAAACTTAAAATGTCTGCTGCAACGGCTACTTTAATGTTAGCTGCAATTGCTTTTTCAATAAATGTTTTGATGTCACTTACTAATCCGTCTTTACCTGGATATTGAAGAATAGCTCCAAAGAATTCCGAAGAGAAGTCAAAAGTTGTTTCATCGCCAATTACTAATTCAATTCCAATCGGATTTGAACGGCTTTGTAATAAGGCTAAAGTTTGAGGTAAAATGGCATCGGAAACAAAGAATTTGTTAACACCATTTTTTTTCTGAGCACGATCGCGAACAGCAAATAACAGACTCATAGCTTCGGCTGCTGCGGTACTTTCATCTAAAAGTGATGCATTTGCAATTTCCATTCCCGTAAGATCGGTAATCATGGTTTGGAAATTCAATAATGCTTCTAATCGGCCTTGTGCAATTTCTGCTTGATATGGTGTGTACGCTGTATACCAACCTGGGTTTTCCAATATGTTTCGTTGAATAACAGCTGGCAAAATAGTTGGGTGATACCCTAAACCAATATATGATTTGAAAATTTGATTTTGTTTTGATAACTCATTAATGTGAGTTAAGTATTCGTGCTCTGTCATTGGCGCATCTAAGTTAAGAGGCTTTTTTAGGCGGATACCATCAGGAAGAGTTTCGTAAATAAGTTGATCTAAACTGTCTACACCAATTGTATTTAACATTTGGCTTTGGTCCGCTTCTCTAGGACCAATATGACGCAGTGAGAAAGCATTTGTATTCATTAAAGTATAATTGTGTTTTGCGGCGCAAAAGTACGGAATTTAGAATGTACTGTTGGTACGATTTTTTAAAGAATTTACTGAAACTACAGCGTTAACTATAGTTTATTTATTTTTGCTGAATGACAATATTAGAAAAGCTCTTCAAATTTTATCTCAACTCCAGTATTCATGTGGCTTTATCTGTCTTTGCGTTGTCCTGGATAACGTTAATGAAATTCGGATTACCATATGATGAAAACGTGTTGTATTTTATATTTTTTGCTTCTGTTACCGGTTATAATTTTGTTAAGTATTTTGGCTTAGCAAAATTCCACCGTAGAGCTTTGGCTAGCTGGTTACGTGCCATTCAGTTGTTTTCGATGTTAAGTTTTATTTTAATGTGCTATTTCGCGTTTAAATTAGAATTTAATACCATGTTGATAATTGCCGGATTTGGAATGGTAACCTTTATGTATGCTATTCCGTTTTTTCCGAAACGTTTCTTTGTAGATAAGCATCATAATTTGCGAAGTATTAGCGGATTAAAAGTATATTTAATAGGATTGGTTTGGGCAGGGGTAACAGTATTATTACCATTAACAAACGAACATTACGAATTTAATGATGAAGTAATATTAACCTTTATACAGCGGTTTATTTTTATAATAGCTTTGATGTTGCCTTTTGAACTTCGAGATTTAAAATACGATAGTTTAAAGTTGGGAACAATTCCTCAGAAAATAGGAGTGATGCGAACTAAAATATTAGGTGTGTTATTAGCCCTTTTATTCTTGTTCATAGAATTTTTTAAAACGAATTTAATCGGGAATTATATTTTAATCCAAGTGATTGTTACGTTTGTTTTAATTTTATTTATACTCTTTAGTAGAGAAACGCAGAGTGATGTTTATACCTCCTTTTGGGTGGAAGGCATTCCTTTGGTATGGTTGGTTTTAGAATTGTTTTTTAATCCTTAGAACTCGAATTCTTTAATTCCTTTTCAAAACATTTTTTCATTTCAGATTTCGATTTAGCATCTAAACATACAATTTTAGACTTGGTAATCGATTCCGTTAGTTTCATGTTGGTATGCGTGTGTTTCTTGCATAATGAGCAAAAAATAATATGCATTCTTAACTTCAAGCGCTCCAAAAATGTAGACTCGTTGTATTGAGCTTTATCACAAACGTGTGAAGCTTCATCGCAAGACAAAAATAATTTACTCATAATTAATACCAGTTTTTTTCTAAACAGCTTGAAAGAGATGTTCGCGCTCTATGTATTATAACCCATAAATTAGACGCTGTAATATTTAATTCATTACAAATAATTTCGGTATCATAATTTTCAATAGTTTTCATCTTAAATACTTGGGCTTGCTTTGCAGGTAATTTTTCTAAACAATTGTAGATTGCTTCGCTTAGTTCTGTGTTTTCCAACACGTCTTCAGCATTTTTATACGATTTGTCTGCTACGCGTTCTTCAAGCCATTCACCTTCCTCTTCACCATCGCTAGTGTAAGACATACGAACTTCTGCTTTCCCTTTTTTTGAATTAATTTTTCGGTAATGATCAATTATTTTTCGTTTTAAAATGGAAATTAACCAGGTGCGTTCGCTGGCTTCACCTTTAAAATTTTTCATCGATTTTAAGCCCGCGAAAAAGGTGTCTTGAACCAAATCTTTAGCAATTTCAGCATCACTAACTCTAGAAATAGTGTAGTTGTATAAGTAGTCGGAATACGAATCTACCCATTTTGTTGCATCAATTTTATGTTCAGGCATATAGAGAGTTATCGGTTTAACTTATCAAAAATAGGGAATCTATTTCAGAATTATAGTTGACTTTTAGTAAGCTTTAACATTTAAAAAAAAGTTCATAACCCTTAGAGTTATGAACTTTTTAAAATTATTTGATTAATCCAGCACGTCTTAATAAGGCTTCTGGCTGAGGTTCTTGTCCTCTAAATCGCTTGTACAACGTCATGGGATCTACTGTTCCTCCTTGCGATAGCACATTATCTTTAAACTTTGTAGCAACTTCTGAATTGAAAATACCGGCTTCTTTAAAATATTCGAAAGCATCTGCATCTAAAACTTCTGCCCATTTATAGCTATAATAACCCGAAGAATATCCGCCTTGGAAAATGTGAGAAAAAGCTGTACTCATACAGTTTTCAAGAACATCTGGGTATAGTTTTGTGTTTTCGAAAGCTTCTAATTCGTGAACCTTAACATCATTAATGTTAGACGGGTCTTGTCCGTGCCAGCTCATGTCTAATAAACCAAAACTGATTTGGCGCATCGTTTGCATACCTTCATTAAATGTTGAAGATTCTTTTATTTTTGAAATCAATTCCATAGGAATTACCTTTCCAGTTTTATAATGAGTTGCGAATAATTCTAATGCTTCTTTTTCGTAGCACCAGTTTTCCATAACCTGACTTGGTAATTCTACAAAATCCCAATACACGCTTGTTCCAGACAAACTAGGGTATGTGGTGTTTGCTAACATGCCGTGCAAGGCATGACCAAATTCGTGAAACAAGGTTGTAACTTCGTTAAACGTTAATAATGAAGGTTTACTTTTTGTTGGTTTTGTAAAGTTGCAAACTATTGATATATGCGGACGATCGTTTACGCCGTTTACAATTGATTGAGATTTATAAGACGTCATCCAAGCACCATTTCGTTTTCCTGCTCTTGGAAAGAAATCGGCATAAAAAATAGAAACCAAATCACCTGAAGCGTTAGTTACTTTATAAGTTGAAACTTCTGGATGATATTTGTCTATAGAATCAATTTCTTCAAAATGTAAACCATAAAGTTTTTCTGCAATTTTAAAAGCGCCTTTTGTAACGTTTTCTAATTGAAAATAGGGCTTTAGTTTTTCGTCGTCTAAATCGAAAAGTTTCTGTTTTAGTTTTTCAGCATAATATCCAGAATCCCATTTTTCCAAACGGTCAATATTATCTAATTCTTTAGCGAAATTTTCTAGATTTTTAAATTCATCTATTGCAGCAGGTTTTGCTTTATCTAACAATTCGTTTAAAAACTCTGAAACGGTTTCTGGCGTTTTAGCCATACGTTCTTCTAACACAAAATGCGCGTGTGTTTTATAACTTAACAAATTAGCACGTTCAAAACGTTTTTTTACAATGTTTAAAACAATGTCTTGGTTGTCGAATTCATTATTATGAAATGCTCTTTTGCCAAAAGCAATCCCTAGTTTTTTTCTTAATTCACGATTATCTGCATAAGTCATAAACGGAATATAACTTGGGTAGTCCAAATTAATAATCCAACCGTCTTTATCTTTAGATTCAGCCAATTGTTTGGCAGCTTCTTTAGCACCTTCTGGAAGTCCGCTTAGGTCCTCTTCGTCTGTAATATGTATTTCGAAAGCATTGGTTTCTGCCAATACATTTTCACCAAAACTTAATTTTAATTTACTTAAATCTTTGTCTAAACCTCTAAGTGTTGCTTTTTTGTCTTCGGCTAAATTGGCTCCATTTCTAGAAAAACTTTTGTATTGCTTTTCTAAAAGCATGATTTGCTCAGCATTTAATGCTAAATTTTCTCTGCTATCATAAACAGCTTTTACACGTTTAAAAAGTGCTTCATTTAACGTGATATCGTTACCGAATTCTGAAAGTAAAGGCGAAACGTCTTGTGCTATTTTCTGAATCTCGTCATTCGTTTCGGCCGAATTTAAATTAAAGAAAATACTAGTCACACGATCTAATTGCTCACCCGAAAATTCTAAGGCCTCAATCGTGTTTTTAAATGTAGGCGTTTCATTATTAGATGTTATAGCGTCAATTTCTTTTCTAGAAGCTTCTATTAATGTTGTAATAGCAGGTAAAAAGTCTTCGTTTTTTATTTCTGAAAACGGAGCTGTATTATATTTAGTTTGGAATGTATTTAATAGAATATTCATTTTTTGATCGATTTTTTATAAATAAATGTTAAAAAATGTGTTAAAGTGCCTTTTTAGTAGTAATTATAATATCTTTGCAAAGATTTTTTTCATAAAAGAGCTGGTTACTCTGAAAAAATTTATTGATTAATAGCGAGAAAAAGCCTCTATTTATAGAGGCTTTTTTTGTGCTTATAAATTTTTTGCCGATTCTAATACGGCTTGCTTTAATCCTTCTTTATAAAGTAAAATTTTATCTAAAACACAAGCATCAGAGCTTCCAATAATTTGTGCCGCTAAAATCCCTGCATTTTTTGCACCATTAAGCGCTACAGTAGCAACAGGAACACCACCTGGCATTTGTAAAATAGATAATACAGAATCCCAACCATCTATAGAATTACTGCTTTTTACAGGTACACCTATAACAGGAAGCGGAGATAAAGATGCAATCATCCCTGGAAGATGAGCTGCACCACCAGCACCAGCAACAATAACTTTTAAACCTCTGGTGTGAGCATTTTTACCGTATTCGAATAATTTTTCTGGAGTCCGGTGTGCAGAAACGATATCTACTTCAACTTCTATATCAAATCCTTTTAAGATGTCTATCGCCTCTTGCATAACAGGAAGGTCGCTTTTGCTTCCCATAATAACGCCTACTTTACTCATAATATTTATGTTTTTGCATTAATAATTAATGCTTTAGTTTATTTATTCTGTAATAACTTGAATTGTATTTTTTACGTTTTCGGCAATTTTTCGTGCGTCAACAATATTTTCATTCACGATAGTTACATGTCCCATTTTTCTAAACGGACGTGTTTGCTTTTTACCATATATATGTGGTGTAACACCGTCCATATTCATAATCTTCTCTATGTTTTTGTAAACCACATCTCCAGTATGTCCTTCTGCACCAACTAAATTCACCATAATGCCACTTAATTTATTCGCGGTATTTCCTAAAGGTAAATCAAGAATCGCTCTTATGTGTTGCTCAAATTGAGATGTAAAACTCGCCTCAATGGTTTGATGTCCTGAATTATGAGGTCTGGGGGCAACTTCATTTATTATAATATCGTCGTTTTGTGTTTGAAACATTTCAACAGCTAATAATCCAACATGGTTAAATGCTTGAGCAGCTTTCAATGCAATTTCAGTAGCTTTTTTTGCGACTTCAGCATCAATACGTGCAGGACATATTACATATTCTACTTGATTTGCTTCTGGATGAAATTCCATTTCTACAACAGGATAGGTTTTAATCTCGCCAGATACATTTCTAGCGACTATTACCGCCAATTCGTTTTTAAACGGAATTAAAGTTTCGGTAATACAAGCTACATTTGGTAGGTTTTCAAGGTCTTTTAATTCGCGAACAATCTTTACACCAGTACCATCGTATCCAAACTGAGCACTTTTCCATACAAACGGAAATTTTAATCCGCCGTTAGAAATGGTGTCTTCAATTTCAATGGTGTATGCAAAGCGAGAAAACGGTGCAGTTGGTAAATTATGGTCTACATAAAATAATTTCTGTGTCGCTTTATTTTGAATGGTTCGTAATGTTTTTGATGATGGATATACGCGCACCCCTTCTTTTTCTAAATCTTCAAGTGCATTTACGTTTACATTTTCAATTTCAATGGTTAGCACATCAACTTGTTTTCCAAAGTTAAAAACGGTATCGTAATCCATTAAATCGCCTAAATAAAATTCGTTGCTTCCAACTTTACAAGGCGCTTCATCACTCGGGTCTAAGACACAGGTGTAAATGTCGAATTTACGGGTTTCGGTTAGTAGCATTTTTCCTAATTGGCCGCCACCTAGTATTCCTAATTTAAAATTTGAAGAAAAATAATTCATTATATTGCTGTTTTGCTCGTCATTTTAGACGATGCAAAAGTACATTTTAATATGAAATTTATTCTAATTTTAAGAATCAATACTATGAAACCTTTTTCTAAATTAGATTATAGGTCTCATTTGATTATCTTTGCCATGAATTAACAAAAAACAGGTTATTTTATGATTAAACTTCACGACAAATATTTTAAGCCTTTTATCTCAGCGAAACAAATAGATGATGCTTTAACTAGAATGGCAGATCAGATTGCTGTGGATTTTGCAGATGAAATCCCTGTTTTTATTGGTGTTTTAAACGGTTCGTTTATGATAGTAAGCGATTTTGTTAAAAAATATCCTAAACCTTGCGAAGTTACTTTTATTAAATTAGCCTCTTATGAAGGTGTAAAATCCACTGAAGATATTCAGCGTTTAATAGGATTAACTCAAGATTTAACTGGACGTTCGGTTGTTATTCTAGAAGATATTATAGATTCTGGACGTACGTTAGCCGAAATTCATCGCATTTTTGAAAATGAAAAGGTTAAATCGCTTACAATCGCGACTTTATTTTATAAACCAACTGCTTATAAAAAAGACTACAAACTCCATTATGTGGGAATAGAAATTCCAGATAAATTTATAGTCGGTTATGGTTTAGATTACGACGGATTAGGCCGTAATTTACCCGAAGTATATCAAATTAAAACAACTCAACATATGACAAATTTAGTCCTGTTTGGACCTCCAGGTGCTGGAAAAGGAACACAAGCAAATTTCTTAAAGGAAAAATATAATTTAGTACATATTTCTACAGGTGATGTGTTTCGTTACAATATAAAAAACGAAACCGCTTTAGGAATGTTAGCAAAATCTTATATGGACAAGGGTGATTTGGTTCCAGATAAAGTTACTATTGATATGTTGAATGCTGAAGTTGAAAAAAATTCAGGAGCTAACGGATTTATATTTGATGGTTTTCCTCGTACAAATGCACAAGCAGCAGCATTACAAGAATTAATGAAAAGTAAAGATTCTGAAATTAATGCCATGATAGCATTAGAAGTAGAAGATAAAATATTAATAGAGCGTTTATTAGAACGCGGAAAAACAAGTGGCCGTTCAGACGATGCCGATGAGTCTATTATCGCGAATCGTATTAAAGAATATTATTCTAAGACAGCTATTTTAAAAGATTACTATTCTGAAAAAAATAAATATTTTGGGGTAGACGGTGTAGGTTCTGTAGAGGAAATTACAGTTCGTTTAAGTGAAGTAATCGAAGCATTGTAATTAATTTTAATTACATTTTTATAACATTTTAAAGACTTTAATTAAGAAGTCCAAGTAATTATGACTGAAGGAAATTTTGTAGACTACGTAAAGATTCAATTAACATCCGGGAACGGAGGTAAAGGATCTACGCATTTACATCGTGAGAAGTATATCACAAAAGGTGGTCCCGACGGGGGAGATGGTGGTCGAGGAGGTCATGTTATTCTTAGAGGAAACGATAACTTATGGACCCTTTTTCATTTAAAATTTAAACGTCATTTACGTGCAGGGCATGGAGCACACGGGAGTAGCGGACGTAGTACCGGTGCAGATGGTGAAGATGTGTATTTAGACGTGCCGTTAGGAACTGTGGTTCGTGATACTGAAACGGATAATATACTTTTCGAAATCACTGCTAATGGAGAAGAGCGTATTGTAAGCCAAGGTGGAATGGGTGGTCGTGGAAACTGGCACTTTAAAAGTTCTACAAACCAAACCCCTCGTTACGCGCAGCCAGGTATGCCTTTAGAAGAAAAGTATGTGACTTTAGAGTTGAAATTACTTGCAGATGTTGGTTTAGTAGGATTTCCAAATGCTGGAAAATCAACTTTATTATCTGTTATTACTTCAGCCAAGCCAAAAATTGCCGATTACGAGTTTACAACTTTAAAACCGAATTTAGGAATTGTAGAATATCGTGATTTCCAAACGTTTGTAATGGCAGATATTCCTGGTATTATTGAAGGTGCAGCCGAAGGAAAAGGATTAGGATATTATTTCTTAAGACATATAGAACGTAACTCGACTTTATTGTTTTTAGTTCCTGCTGATGCTGATGATATTACCAAGCAATATGAAATTTTGTTAGATGAATTAAGACGTTATAATCCAGAAATGTTGGACAAAGATCGTCTTGTTGCGATCTCTAAATGTGATATGCTAGATGAAGAATTACAAGCAGAATTAAAAGTAGAACTTGATGAAAAGCTAGGTGTAGATTATATTTTTATATCAGCAGTCGCTCAACAAGGTATTACTGAATTGAAGGATAAACTTTGGAAAATGTTGAATGTTTAATTACTAGTTTTCGTCACTTTGAACTTGTTACAAGGTCACAATAGAGTAATCAGATTAATACAATATTATAATATAGAAAAGGAGCTTTTAGGCTCCTTTTTTATGTGTGATAGTTTTCGAGTAGTATTCGTGCGTCGTGGAGTTATTTGTTTCAGTGTCACATTCGAGTCTGTTAATTTTGAGTTTTACCCTAAATCTTCAAAATGGTCTAAAAACAATGCTTTCTTCTTGGTTCTTGCAGCGCAACGGTCTTTGGTCTCCTAATTAAATTTTCGAGTAGTATTTCTGTGTCGTGGAGTTACTTGTGATATCTTGAAATCGAAGATTCAACGTAGTTAAAATAGTTCAGGATGACGTAAGCATAAACTTGCCATGATCCTGATTTATCTCAGTGTCACATTTGAGTGCGTGTATTTTGATTTTTACCGTAAATCTTTAAAATGGTCTAAAAACAAGTCTTTCTTCTTGGTTCTTGCAGTGCAGCAGTCTTTGGTCTCTTAATTAAATTTTCGAGTAATATTCCTGCGTCGTGGAGTTACTTGTGAGATCCTGAAATCGAAGATTCAACGTAGTTAAACTAGTTCAGGATGACGTAAGCTGGAACTTGCCCTCACCCTGAATTTATTTCCAGGTCACATTGGAATGCGTGTATTTTGATTTTTACTGTAAATATTTAAAATAGTCTAAAACAAGTCCTTCTTCTTGATTTTTGCAGCGCAGCGGTCTTTGGTCTCCTAATTAAATTTTCGAGTAGTATTCTTGTCTCTTTCACCCATGACCTTACTCAATTTTAAGTATTGCTCCTTCACTATGACTACTAAATTCTGGTGCATACATACTCTGAATGGTTGTAATACCATTACTAAATTGCCCAGCATTGTTTACGCGTAAATCGTATTCAAATACATAAATCCCCTTATTTATGCGGTCGAAAAAGAAATGGGTTGCTGCGTCTTTTGTGCTTTGGTAGTAGCCTAAGCCATCTTGCCACTTGTATTTAGAGATAACGTCTATGGGTTCTAAACCGGAAGCTCGCATATCTTTCATATGTAGAAACTCCATATCACGGTCTGTTTTTAATACGATTCTTACGCGGATTAAATCTCCGAGTTTTAGTTGTGTTTCTGAGGTTACTTCAGTTAATTCCTCCCCGAGATCTGTGTTCGATTTAAGGAATAATTTCTTTGATAATTGTAGAGGCGTCTCCGCTGAGGTAATAGCATCCAAATCTTCAAAATATTGCCAGTATAAACTTCCCCAAGCAATGCCCGCGTTCTTATTTGTAAGTGTAATATCTGCTAAATCGGGTGTAATCTCATCTGCGCTCCAAGTTGTTTTAAAGTAACCTGTGCCAGCTTCAACTTGCGTGTCTTTAAGTTTGTCTTCAGGAATGGGTTTTCCGCCAACGGTAATGTCTAAAGATTCAGAAACCGATAACCAATCGCTGCCTTTAAGTAAAATAGCATAAATGGCATCTGTAGTCGATTTTGTTGTAGACCAGCGGTTTGTCTGCTTATTCTTCAATAACCATTTTGTTAAATTATCGATGGTTTTGGTGTTGTTTTCAATTTCAGAAAAGGCTTCAATTAAGAGTGATTGTGTTTCAATTGGCGATTCATACCAGTACCAAGAGGCTGTGTTCGCTTTCCAATACATGCCTAATTCTTCACTTGTAATGCTATTTTCCTTTAATGATTTTATAATAGCAGATGCCGTTTTTGTATCTCCCGAACGCTGCGCAATTAAAGCCATCAAACCTTTGTCATATAAAGTACCTTTTGTCCAATAGCTTTTGATTTGAGACCCATAATAATTCATGATATTTTGAAGTTCATCAGACGGTTTGTCTTCAGAATAAAAACTTCTCATATATAAATAATGCAACTGTATGCTGTTTAAATGATACGCATCATAATCTGGTTTTGCATTGTATTTAGCAATGTTTTTATAAGTTTCTATAAATTCTGCATCTGTGAATTTAATAGCTCTAGACAACATGTTTTCTGAATCTTTAGTATCTACGCCTAAATGTTGTAAATGTCCGAAACCTGTAACTATATGCTGAGTGATGTATCTGTTTTCTCGTCCGCCAGCAAACCAAGGCCATGCACCAGAAGTCAACTGATTACGTTCGAGCTTTTGTTGAGTTTCTTGCATTTTAGCACTCATGGTATTCATATCGAATAATAAACCAATACGTTTCTTTTGTTCTGTTTCACTTTCTGCATCTCGTAACCAAGGGGTTTCTTCGATAAGAATAGATTTTAATTCTTCGTTTTGCTCTAAATTACTAATTAAGGCATCTTTAGATTTCCAGATATTAAACACCTCCTGAATTCTAGGATTAGAATTCACTATATGACTTGCTAAAGTATTGCCGTAAAAGCGTGAAAATATTTGTTCATTACAATCAAACGGATATTCAATAATATATGGCAAGGCCTGAATCGCATACCAAGCAGGATTAGACGTAATCTCTAATGTCAGTTTATGATTTTTTAAAGTTGTAGAGGTATTGTCTTTTAATTTATCTAGTGTAAAAGAGCGTGTTTCGTCTCCATTTACCCACATTGGTAAACTTTCTGTAACCAACATACGGTTAGATAAAACCGGAATAACATTTTGTTCGCCATCGCTAAAATTCCCTGCTTTGGCTATAATTTTATATTGAACGATATCAATTGTTTCTGGGATTTTAAGTTGCCATGACACTTGCGTATTGTTATTAGCATCTACAGTAAACGATTTTATAGCATTAATATTATCTAAATTAATATCGATTGGTGTATTTGTTACAGCGTCAAAAAGTTGTAAAACAGCTTGACCTTCTAATGGTTTATCAGACAGATTTACAATTTTACTACTTATGGTAATTTTATCACCTTGACGTAAAAAACGAGGAACATTGGGTTGTACCATTAATTCTTTTTGCGTCACAGTGGTAAACGTGTATTGTGCACTTTGCATACTGGGCGTATGTGCTAAGAGTTGCAATTTCCATTGTGTTAATGCTTCTGGCGAAGTGAAACTAAAACTAACATCTCCATCGCTATTGGTTTGTAGTTGCGGAAAGAAAAAAGCGGTCTCTTTTAAGTTTTTCCTGATTTTAACATCATTAAATGCTGAGCCATTTTTGGTGGTAATGATGATGACGCCGTTTGCTCCTTTGCTTCCATAAAGTGCGGTTGCTTCATTTGGTTTTAAGACTTCCATTTTTAAAATGTCGTCTTTATCAAGATTATTTGTTTTTGCAACAACACCATCAATAATATAAAGCGGCTGATTTTCGCTTGAAACAGAACCTGTGCCGCGAATTTGTGCAGGTGCTTCCAAACTTTCTATTACAGTTTCTTCTATTTCAATATCATTATTTACGACTTGAACACTTGAAACAGATCCTGTTAGACTCTTCTTGAGCTGCGTGCCATAACCCGTTACCACAACCTCATCTAGAGATTGGCTATCTTCTACCATTTTAATAACAAACGTATTCTTGTTATCTACATCAAATTCTGTGGTGGAGTAGCCAATATAGCTCAATATAATAGTATCATCTGTGTTTGCCTCTAATGTAAATTCACCATCAAAATCGGTTTGCGTGCCTTTACTACTTCCTTTAACTGTAACGTTTACTCCGGGAAGCGGTAAGCCTTCAGTATCTATAATAGTTCCTCTAATTTGTCCTTCAGGAATAGAATCGTTGTATTTGGCTGTTTTCTTTTCTTGAATACGACCTAAATATTCACGATTGGTCCATTCGTTTCCAGTGAAACTAAAACCAAACGCATCTAAAGCATCGTAATACTGTGGAGCTATATATATGTCTGTCGCGTTAAAGTATAAACGTGAATAATCTGTTCCGAACGCAGTATTTCCTCTCCAATAATTATAAGAAGAATACATGGGTTTATAAGTTGCATACATACTCCAACTATGTCCTCTAAATTCGTCTAAGGACGCATCATACATACTAGCGAGTACTTCTGAGGTTACTTTTTCACCTTGAGGCCCCGAAATATTAAAGCTCCAGGTTTCTTGAGCTCCAGGTTGTATCTTATTTCGGAATGTGTTGGTTTCAATTTGTAGGTCTGTTTTAGGATAAGGTACGTTTATAATCATAGACCCAGATTTAAAACTATTAAATGCAGCGTAACTATAATGAATTGCAAATCCGCCTAAATCTGCTTGTGATACAGGGATTTTAATGGTTTTCTTATTCTGATTTAACGTAATGCTATGTCTGGCATATACCTTGTGGTCTTTCTCTATTTCTAAAGTAATAACAAGGTGTTCTGCAGCAGAAGCTAACGTTAATTCCACTACATCTTCAGGGTTATAAGTAGACTTATTTGTATTGATTTGAAATAAACCATGATCTGAAACGGTTTCATCATCTACGCTGAATAATTCAAAATTAGCTTCATCTTGTATGGTTTGATTATGCTCATCTTTACTTTCAAAATAAGCAGTGTATTTACCAGATTCCCATCGTTTTGTTTTATTTAATAGAATAGATTCTCCGTCTGCTGTATTAATGGTTTCTTCTAAAACAAGCGTTCCTTTTTCCCAATGATCTGTATCGTCTTCATTGGTATATGCATCGTGAGGGAAAAGTGTGTTGAACGTCGCTTTATCAATATCTTGATAATCTGGTGCAGACCAAGGGCGTTCCCGTAAAGCGTGACTCGGCCCTTGTAATTTATAAATTTTTAGAGTTCCTGTAGCTGGCGTAAATTGGCCATTTAAATTAGTTGTATGTATACCAATTTGATTGGTTTTTGCCTTTTTATCTAGTTTATTGTCAATCTGTAACTTGGCCACTATGGTATGATAACCAACAGAAACGGTGGTTGAAGCAGAACGTGTTTCGCCATTAATATCTGTAATATCTGCGGTGATTTCGTAACGAAAAACGGGCAGAAATTGGTTGTCGAAACTGAGATCTGGAATGGCTTTAAAATTGATTTTGAAATTTCCAGAATCATCTGTTTGAGTTTCTCCGTGAGTAATTTCTTGAGATTCAGTATAAAAATAAGGTTGCGTTCTGTAATACGAGTATGGCAAATCTACACTACGTTTTACGCGGTATACAACATTTGCATTCGTGATTTTACTACCTGTAAATGCTAGCGCTTCTCCGTTAACAGTTATAGAATCGTTTATGGTGTACGTTTCTGTTATGGGGTTAAAATTGGCCTCAAATGTTGGACGCTTGTAATCTTCTACCGAAAAATAAACACTAGATTCCATGTCTTTATTGCCAGACTCAGAATCGATTTCGAGATAAAACTGTCCGTTTAATCCTGTACTTGGTAAGACAAACTGACCATGAACCGAACCAAATTCATTTGTTTTTAATGTAAGTTCTTCTACTTCATCATCATTTGCATCATATAAAATAACATAGACTTCTTCATTTTTTAAAACTTCATGTGCTCCATTTTTTGTTTGCATTCCAATCCCTTTAAAATAGACTGTTTGTCCAGGGCGATAGATACTTCGATCTGTAAAAAGGAATGATTTATATGTTTTTTTAGCTGTGTCATTATTTCTCTCGTAAAACTGATTTAAATGAAATCCGTCAAAATAAGCCGTATCATCTCCTGTGTTAAAAACTAAATTAAAACGCACGTATTCTCGTCTTGTATTTTTAGGAATATTTATATTTCCGTAAGTGTCTGTGTGCTTTGTCTCTGTTTTTTTCTTGTTGTTATTGTATGTGTAGTTAATCGTGACTTTAGTATTTACAAAAGGTTTACCAGTATTTCTATCAATGGCTTGAAAAATGATTTGCTTAGAGTTTTCCTTTTGCACAATAGCAATATTAGACACTTGCATAGTTGTATACCCAATAGTTTTTGATTCAGGATCTGTTGCAGCAATTAAGAATATACCATTATCAAATTCTGGTGCAATAATTTCTGTGTCGTGTTCTTGGTAATCGCTTTCATCTCTTAAATTAGCGCTCCATGTTTTGTCAAATTTTAAGGTGCTAGCAAAACTGTCTTTGTCTTTTTTATTATAAAAATCTTCGAAAATTTCAAGTTCATTATGACTGATTTTTACAGCTTTGAAATCTAATTGATTTGTGTTTTTATACGTGATTAAAAATCTAGACTTTGTACATGTTGGAAGCATTAACTCGTTTCTAATTGCAACACTAGGACTTGATATTTCAGATTTTAAAAGTTTACAATGTTCTGCTATTTTACTATCAGGAAATTTAGAAATTACTGTGTCGCATAACGTGATGGCGTCTTTTAGTTTCCATCTTACATTAGTGCTAGATTCTGGTCTGTAAGTGTTTCCTTGAGTTCTCCATATTTTGGCAAGTTCAAAATCGTAGTATGCACTTGCTAAAGTATTGTTGTATTTTTTGCTAGATTTTTGGAGGGCTTGTATAAGCAATTCTTCAGAGTCTTTAAAAACGGCCTTATCTTTTACGAATAATAGTCGTTCGATATCTATAGACACTAATGCTTCTGGATTTTTATCTTTTAAATGAAATGCAATTAAATTCTGATAGATTTTTAAAGCTTGAAATTCTAAAGAAGTCGAGTCTTTGGTCTGTAATTTTAAGTTCGAAAATTCAGTAGCGGGACTTAATAGCTTAGGATCTTCAAGTACAAATTTATAAGCCGGTCTTGTAATATCTCGTTCTGTGCTTTTGTAGAATTTTAAAGCATCATGATTTAGTAAATCGTAAAGTGTTGGTCGGTAAATTTCAGAATCTTTTTGTTCTAATAAGATATCTGAATAGGCTTCAATAGGCGTGTTTTTTAAAACAGTTTCGTCTGCTAAGCTATTTTGAAAATGTAACTGAATGTCTTCAAAAATGGTTTCTAAATCCCAAGTTCTAAAATCCGTTTTATCAACTTTCTCTGCTGTTTTTGTACGCTTATAAAACTGATAGCGATTTTGCTTAAAATAGCTCCAATACATGTTGGCTAACATGCTTTCTAATATATTTTTAGTTGGTGCTTTGCTTTTTGCTATCTCAGATTTAAAATTATTTATGATGTTGAGTTGCGCATCCTCTTCAAGCACCATAGCGAATTTACTTTTGTACAACATAGACTTGATATGCTGAGGTTGATTGTTGTTTTCAATGGCTATTTTATCAATAAGTATTACTTTTTCTAAAGCCGATTTTGGTAAATCTGCAAGTTCTAGTGTTTCAACTTCAGACCATAATTGTTCAATATTCGGTTGCTGGGCGAGTAATGCATTTGAAAAAATTAGACTTAACAGTAGGGGTTTTATAAATTTCATATATGAGAATGATTAATCTGTAATTGGGTGCGCTGTTAAAAAGAACTCAAAAACAGTTCCAATTTTATTATAAAATAGAAAGTTACCTCTTTTTTTAGATAGAGGTGTTTTATAAAGGTGTAAATACTATCCTATAAATAGGTTATTTTTGTGGTATGAGATTAAATGTTGTTTCTGTTTTAATTCTATTTTTTTGCTTTCCGAAGGCGATGTGTTCTCAATACGTTTTAGCTAAAGCTCAAGGGTATTTCGATACTCAGAATTATGATCAAGTGATTGCTATTTTAGAACCTACAGTTGAAGTGCCATCTCAATATAATTTTGAAAGCATAGAGTTGCTAGCAGATGCTTACAGTTATACCGAGCAATGGGATGCTGCTAGTATTCAATATGAAAATTTAGTCGATATTTTACCCGAAAATGCCAATTACCATTATAAATACGGAGGTGCGTTGGCTATGAAAGCGTTGTCTGTTAATAAACTTATGGCTATTCCTTTAATTTTGGATGCAAAGTCGGAATTTTTGGAAGCTTCAGAACTAGATCCAAACCATATAGAAACCCGTTGGGCTTTGGTGAAAATTTATATGGAACTTCCCGGTGTTTTAGGAGGAAGTACTTCAAAAGCTCTTCAATTTGCAAACGAATTAGAATCACTTTCTAAAGTTGATGGGTTTTTAGCAAAAGGGTATCTCCACGAAAAAGATGAAGATTTTAAACAAGCGGAATCATTTTACCAAAAAGCTTTAGAAGTTGGTGGATCTAAAACGTGTTACACATCTCTCGCGAACTTTTATATAAATCAGGGAGAAATGGATAAGGCTGAAACTGTTTTAAGATTAGGGTTAGCGCACTTGGAAGATGAAGAACTTCAACAAAAAATAGCGGAGATTACCCAATAATCTTTCAGAAAAACGTACTAAAACGTGTATATTTACAATCTTCAAAACAAGTTTATGAATGTACATTTTATAGCCATTGGCGGGAGTGCTATGCACAATTTAGCTATGGCATTGCATAACAAAGGATATCAAGTAACAGGAAGTGACGATGAGATTTTCGAACCTTCAAAATCAAGATTACAATCTAAAGGGTTACTGCCCGAATCATTTGGATGGTTTCCAGAAAAAATCACATCACATTTAGATGCTATTGTTTTAGGAATGCATGCTAAAGCAGATAATCCGGAGCTGTTAAAAGCTCAAGAATTGGGTCTGAAAATTTACAGTTATCCTGAGTTTTTGTACGAACAGTCTAAAGATAAAACGCGTGTAGTAATTGGCGGAAGTCATGGTAAAACAACAATTACATCTATGATTCTTCATGTTATGGACTATCATGACCGTGATGTAGACTATATGGTTGGTGCGCAATTAGAAGGTTTTGATGTGATGGTGAAATTAACTGACGATAACGATTTTATAGTATTAGAAGGCGATGAATATTTAAGTTCGCCTATAGATAGACGCCCGAAATTTCATTTATACAAACCAAATATTGCGTTATTAAGTGGTATTGCTTGGGATCATATTAATGTGTTTCCTACTTATGAAAATTATGAAGAGCAATTCAAAATATTTGTAGATAGTATAGTACGTGGCGGTAGTATTACTTACAATGAAGAAGATGAAGCCGTGAAACGTGTTGTTGAAGCTTCTGTAAATACCATTAGAAAACTGCCTTACACAACTGCCGAATACACTGTTGAAAATGGTGAAACTTTATTAGAAACTCCAGAAGGGCCATTGCCAATTGAAGTTTTTGGTGCACATAATTTAAATAATTTAGCTGGAGCAAAATGGATTTGTCAGCATATGGGTATTGATGAGGACGATTTTTACGAAGCTATCTCTACTTTTAAAGGTGCGAGTAAACGACTAGAAAAAATAGCTGAAGGACAAAATAGTGTAGCTTATAAAGACTTTGCACATTCGCCAAGTAAAGTTGAGGCAACAACCAAAGCGGTAAAAGCGCAATACGAAAACAGAACCTTAGTTGCGTGTTTAGAGTTACATACGTATAGCAGCTTAAATGCTAAATTTTTAAAAGAATATAAAGGTGCTTTAGATGCTGCCGATGTTGCTGTGGTATTTTATTCTCCACATGCGGTTGAAATTAAAAAATTAGATGCCGTAACCGAAGCGCAAATTGCTGCAGCTTTCGAGCGCGACGATCTAATTATATATACTAATGCGGAAGATTTTCAGGACTATTTATTTTCACAAAATTTCGAGAATAAGTCACTGTTGTTAATGAGTTCTGGAAATTACGGTGGCTTAGATTTTAATGATTTAAAAAAGCTTATTAAATAGATTGTAATTAAAGATATAAGATCACTTTACTATTAGATTCAGGACTTATTATTGTAGTCTAATTTATATTTGTAATCGAATTAATTTATAGGTTTTATTACCTTTAAGCATAAAAAAGGCGAGATTTTGAATCATTCAAAATCTCGCCTTTTTTATGCTTAAGTCAGTATGTTATACTGTATCATTTCCGCTAGACAAACCATCGCTAGAGTTTTCAGAATCATCTGAGTCGAAATCGGATTTTAATGGTTCTATCATAGGTTTTTCTATGTTTTTAGTAGTTGGTTCATTTACTATAGGTGTATTAAACTCCTTTTGAGACGGCATCAGATTAAAATTATCAGGTAAATTTCTAACATTAAGGTCACGTTGTGGAAACGGAATTTCTATACCTTCAGCTTTAAAGCGATTATAAATAGATATTGATATATCACTTGTTGCTTGTAAACCAAGTTCGTAATGTACCCAAATTAATAATCTGAAATTTAGTGAGCTATCTCCAAAATTACTAAAAAGAGCTCTTGGTGCAGGGTTCTTTAGTGTAAATTGATAATTTGATGCAATTTCACTAAGAATTTCTAATACCCGGTTAGGATCGGAATCGTAAGATGTTCCAACTAAAATTTCAATACGTTTTGTGTTATTAGAAAGTGTCCAGTTTATTAAGTCGTTCGAAATTAAATTGTTGTTTGGTACTATAACTTCGGCACCATCAAATGTGGTAATACTTGACGATCTTACACCAATACGGTTTACAATTCCTAATAAATTATTAACTTCTACAGTGTCCCCATGTAGGATAGGACGTTCAAAAACCAAGATTAATCCAGATACGAAATTTGAGATTACGGTTTGCAATCCAAAACCAATACCTAAACCTAAAGCACCTGCCATTAAATTAAATTTACTAAGGTCTATCCCAAGTGCACCCAAGGCTAAAACAAATCCAAATCCTAGAATAAAGTATCTAATCACTAAAGATACTGCGGCAGGAACTCCTTTTGGAAGTTTAAAAATTCGTAATACACCATCGCCATCATTTATTAGAAATGAAATGATTTTAGTTATAGAAAAAGAAAATATTAATATTAAAATAAATCCTATTATTCCTTTTAATGTAAAGGATAAGCTTCCTATTTTGTAGGGTTCTGTAATAGAATCTTGAATTACAGAAGTCAAAGGGCTAAGGACATCTATAATGATTAAAAAGTAGAAAATCCAAATTACTGTTATAATACCTCTAGAAACCTTAAGTGTCTTTTTTTCAACTTGTAATCGGCTCTCTTCATCATAAGAGGCTTTTACACCATAATGCCTATTAATAACTCCTATGGATACTCCATTCCATATCATTAAAAGGCTATAGAAAAAGGTCGTTGTTATTCCACTTTGAGTGCTGATTTTTAATGTGATATCTGTTAAATTAGTATATCCTAAAACATTAGAAACTATAGATATTATACTTAAAATATAAATTACAGGAGTTAACCGTATGAGTAGTTTTCCAAATCCATCGATATCTAGTTTTAGTGTTTTAGATAGGGGATGAGTGAATTTAAATAGTATACCAATTACAATTAATGCTTCAATTAATATATATATACGATATATGCTCGAAGAAAACCACAGATAAGATTTCGCAGAATTTAAAATAAAGAATAATATTACGAAGAATATTATATTTTTAAATTGCTTAAACATGTAAGGACGAATAAGCGGTACCGAACATATTAATATTAATAAGGTCGTAATATCCGTAGACAGTTTTGGGGTATTAGTAAAAATCCATAGTGCTGCTAAAAACGATAAAAACAGCACACAAACGATACTCTGATTTACTAGAACACTTTTTGCTTTCTGTAGTTTCTTTGTTTTTTCGTTGTAAACATATTTAGTAAATCCAGCTTTTAAATACCGAATAAATAAGCTTATTAGCCATATAAAAGCTATGTAAAAAAGGATAACAGCTGCTCTGTTTTTAAAATATCTGAAGGAGCTATTAACATTATTTTCAATAGTTATTACATCCTTTTTTTTATCAGGATCTAAATTGTTATCTTTAAAAGAAGTATTCCATAATGGTTTGTGACGTTGGTAAAAAATATCGTAAAGATTAGAATTCTTTAATTCTGTTAAGTCACTTATTACTTGTTCTGTAATATTAATTTGTTCATTAATTCTAGTCTCCAGAATAAGGTAATAATTATTGTTTTTTATAATAGTTTGTTTCGTTTCTTTTGTTTTTTCCCAAATATGGTTAATAGCATGTAAAACTTCATAAGGAGAGCCTGCATGCACAGCTTCTCTGTAACTTAAATCCCAAACCTTTTCTTTATTAGTAATGTCCGAAATTAATTTGGAATTATTTACCTCTTGCTCATTTACGGTACTTTCCCAACCTGTTAATACGGTTTTAAACCCATACCATTTTGTAATGAGGTTATTTAACTTTTGAAGGTTTGGATCTGCCTTCATGAAACTTTCTGCGGTTTTAGACTCCTGTAGCAAAAACTTATTATGCAAAACATGCACAGAGTCAATTTTTTTAATAGCCTCTGGGATTTGAGTCTTCTTCTGGGTTAATTTAAGTTGGTTTCTTGCATTATCGATTTCTCGCACAATATTTATTAAAGGTATGGCCTTAGGTTTAGAGTTACCCGTAGTGTCTACTGTTTGTGACGCTACCTCTTCAACTTCTGGAATTAACGCAGATTGAGCTGTCGAAAAATAAAACGATAGACACAGTATGATGCAAAATAAATATTTGTAGTTGGTAAACTTAAGACTCATAGAATGTGATGAAAAGTTATAATGTGTAAATATAATCTTTAAAAGAATAAAGTGTTAAAACCTAAATTACTTTATCCAGAAAAGGTTTAATAGATGTTTTATTAATAGAAATTAATTGTTGTTTAGCAATGTTTTGAGCTTCTGGGGTTTTGTTCTGTGATAATTTAAATTTCCCTTCCCAATGCAAAATATCGATTTCAAAACCCATAACATAATTAACAAATTTATCCATACTCGGGTTGTTGTAATCTAATACATAAGCATGTTCTGGTTCTTCTAAAAAAGAGGTCATATCTACCATGGATTGTTTTACTGTATTTTCATTTTCTATTTCAGTAGCAGTTCCTTGCAAATGCACTTTTATATAGTTCCATGTAGGTAGTTCCGCCGCTCCAAAAAGACTCGGTGAGATATAACAATCTGGGCCAGAAAAAATAATGGTCACCGGATTTTTATCGGTTAAAAGTTTGGCTTGCGGATTATTTTTATCGATGTGGCCAATTAACTTACCAGAATTATAAATTAGTGGTAAATGCGAAATAATAGGCATGTTGTTGTCAACGGAAATAACCGTAGCTAACGGATACTGTTTAATCACTTCTAACATGTGATTTTTATCGTTGTCTTGATGTGTTTTAGGCGGATAACTCAATTGAAAAAGATTTTTATTAAACGTTGAATTGGGTTAAATGATGGTCTAAATGTTTGTATTGCATTTTACCCCATTGTTCGGGAGTAAAGTAACCAAAAAGCGGATGATTAGGCCAAGTTTTTACTTCAGTTTTTTTTGAGAATTCGATTATAAGTTGTTCCAATTTTTCTTTTTCTGTTGAAAAATGTTGAGGTGTGGTTATTCTAAATTCTTTTGCCGTTGGTAAATTATGTTTCCATATCTTATCGTTATACAGCAATGGTTTATATAAAGACATCATGAATTTTTGAATAAAACCAAGCTTTGTAGATAGTTCTTCTTTTTTTAAGGCAATGTTTAAAGGACCTTGACAATGTTTTAGCATTTGACTCACATCCATTTTTCCCCATTCAGATTTGGTGTTATCATCTAAAGCATTAAGTCTTTCCAGAATAGAATTACTAGAATTAGTTTCAAATAAACTGTTCATAATCAGTGATTTTAATTGCGTGAGTAATTTACAATTTTTATATTTAGTGTATGTCAGAAAAAAAGGTTCCATTTTCAATAAAAAATTGGTCGCAAGACGATCAACCAAGAGAGAAATTGCTCTATAAGGGACAAGCAGCTTTAAGCGATGCAGAATTAGTCGCAATCTTGATAGGAAGCGGAAATAGAGAGGAAAGTGCTGTCGATTTAACAAAACGAATTTTAGCTAGTGTAGATAATAATTTAAGAGCTTTAGGAAAACTATCTATAAAACAATTAATGACTTTTAAAGGTATCGGAGAAGCCAAAGCGATAAGCATTGCTGCTGCTATGGAACTTGGTAGACGACGTAGAGGAGAGGAGGCTGTTAAGCAAAATAAAATAACATCTTCAGCTTCTGTATTTGATGTTATGCAACCACTTTTAGGCGAATTACCTCATGAAGAATTTTGGATTATTTATCTGAATAATTCCAATACTATTCTACAAAAACAACAATTAAGCAAAGGCGGAATTACAGGAACTTTGGTAGATGTTAGACTCACTTTAAAAATGGCTTTAGAACTTGGTGCAACGGCGCTTATTTTAGTTCATAACCATCCGTCGGGAACTTTAAAACCAAGTGTAGCCGATAAACAAATTACTCAAAAACTAAAAACTGCGGCGGCGAGTTTAGATATTAAAGTATTAGATCATGTTATTATTACCGAGCGTTCTTATTTTAGTTTTGCAGACGAAAACGAAATGTAGTGTGCATTAAGCAGGCTAATTCGTTTTATTAATTGTAAATACATTACTTTTATTACTTTAAAATCAACGTGTGCTTCTAGTATATACTCATAAAATAACACCGCGTATAAAATTTACGTTTAAACATCTCTGTACCAGAATTCTTGGTATTCCTGTGTCGTTTACTACAACTATCGAAGAGTTTATTGCTCACGATAGTTTTAAAATGTCGTACACAAGACAGCCATTGGGACGAGAGATTTTTATACGCAGTCACGAATTGCTTTTTGAACAAGGTATTTCCGATCCAGATTTAAATGTAGCCAATTGGGACGATACTAAATGTTTCTTTTTTAATGGTGATAAAAGCGCCATTCCATACGATATTTTTGCAGCTTCATTTTATTTATTAAGCAGATACGAAGAGTATTTGCCTCACGTAAAGGATGAATATGGAAGATATGTGGCTAATGAAAGTTTGGCTTATAGATACAAATTTTTAAATCAACCCGTTGTCGATATTTGGGCGTATAAATTTAAGGAAGTTTTAAAAGCGCACTATCCAGATCATGAATTCACAGACCGCACGTATGGTATAAAGCCGGTTATAGATGTACCAACACCATACGATTTTAGACTGAAAGGTTTAATGCGGACTTTTGGTGGCACAATCAAAGATTTGTTTGCTTTTAGTTTTAAAAGATTCTACTACCGTTATATGGTTTTATTCGGATTAAAACGCGATCCTTACGATACCTTTAAATACATTTTAAACAAACAAAAACAGACCAAATATAAATTTCATTTTTTCTTTCTAATAGGAGATTATTCCACTTACGATAAGGGTGTTAGTGTTTATCGAAAAGATTTTGTGTCTTTAATAAAATCGGTTGCAGATTATTGTAAAGTGGGGCTAAAAGTCTCTTATTTCGCAATTGAAGACAAGTCGATTTTAAAGGAAGAACATCAGCGTATGGAAGGTATAATTAATACCTCGTTAATGGAATCTCGGAATTCGTTTTCGAAATTAAATTTACCTGATTTATATAGAAACTTAGTCGAATTAGAAGTTCAAGATGACTATACTATGGGGTATGTAAACGAAATTGGCTTTCGTGCTGGAACCTGTACACCATTTTTCTTTTACGATTTAGATTACGAAGTGCAGACACCGCTTCGCATAAATTCGTATCATGTTATAGATTCTGCGTTGTTAAAATATGCGTCTCTATTAGATAAAAAGGAATCTTTGCAATATATTATCAATCAAGTTAAGCGCGTAAATGGCGAATTTGTTCCCGTGTTTCATAATTATACATTTAGTGGCCATGGGCGTTGGAAAGATTTTAAAGAATTATTCAATATTATTTTAGACTCCACAGAAGATGATAAATAAAATAAAAGATGTGTTTTTCGATTTAGACCATACACTTTGGGATTTTGAAAAGAATTCGTCTTTAACCTTTCAAAAAATATTCGAAGTCAATGCATTAGAAACAGATTTAAATGTTTTTTTAGAAGCTTATGTTCCTATTAACTTTGCCTATTGGAAACGTTTTACAATGGGGGAAGTCGATAAAGAAACCTTGCGTTTCGGAAGACTAAACGATACATTCAATCAGTTACAGATTCCTGTTAAAGCAGATTTGGTTCATAAATTATCCGATGATTATTTAAGCTATTTGTCATCGTTTAATCATTTGTTTGACGATACTATTTCGGTATTAAATTATTTACAGCCCAAGTACAATCTTCATATCATTACAAATGGATTCGAGGAAGTACAAGCTTCAAAACTAATAGGTTCAAAAATAAATCAATATTTTAAAACAGTTACAAATTCTGAACAAGCAGGCGTAAAAAAACCAGATCCAAATATTTTTTATTATGCATTAGAACAAGCAAATGCAAATGTAGAAACAAGTATTATGATTGGCGATAACTTAGAAGCAGATATTTTAGGTGCTTTAAATGTAGGATTTCAAGCCATTTATTTTAACGACATTCCTTTAACAACACATAACCATATTACACAAATCGATAAATTAATCGAATTGAAAAACTATTTATAAAACTTAATTATCTTTACCAAAAATCATTAAACTTATGAAAAGATTATTTTTATTGTTATTTGTTAGCGTTTCTTTTGGCGCTTTCGCTCAAAACAACATAAACACATATAAATATGTAATTGTTCCTAATACATATTCATTTTTAAAGGAGTCAAATCAATACGAAATGAATGCATTAACCCAATTTTTATTAGAAAAAAATGGTTTCAATGCGGTTATGGAACAAGATGACATACCAGCCGATTTAAATTCAAATGGATGTTTAGGTTTACGTGCGAATGTCTTAAACGAATCGAGTTTATTTGTTACAAAATTAAAAGTTGTTTTAAAAGATTGTAAAAATCAAGTGGTTTTTGAAAGCGCTATAGGCGATTCAAAAAACAAAGATTACCAAAAAGGATATCAGGAAGCGTTACGAGAAGCGTTTGAATCTTTCGCTGATATAAATTATGTTTACGAAGCTAGTAGTGCAGAAATTGCAGCGCCAGTTGTTGCAGCAAATGTTGCTACACAAGTTCCTGCGGCAGCAACACCCGTAACACAAACTACATCAGCAGCAGTTGCATCTAACGCTGTATCGCAAGCAGTAACTCCAGTGTCTAATGTATTATATGCACAAGAAATTCCTAACGGATACCAATTGGTCGATAGTTCGCCAAAAGTGGTATATAAGTTGAAGAAAACAAAATTAGAACACGTGTATTTTGTTGAAGGAAATCAAGCTATTGTTCATAAATCTGGTGACAATTGGGTTATCGAATTTTATGACGGAGATATTTTAAAAGAAGAAATTTTAAACGTGAAATTTTAATCTCGACTTTTAAACTTTATACGTGATTAGATTCACGAGTAGAAAAGGCGTCACTTTAATAAATTAGGGTGACGTTTTTTTGTTTTTAGTGTTTTGGGTGCTAGGTGAAGAATATTCTAGTAATAAAGGAAACGTTCTGTTGCACTGTATCTGGATTTAGGTTCCATTTCAAGAGATGCTTCAGTTGTGCCTCCTTCTACATGACATTCTTAAAGGGAATTAAAAAGGTTTAACGATTCTAAAATCAAATCTTTGCTCATGCTTCTCGCAGCTCAGCGGTCTTTGTTCTAATTATTAAATAGTCGAGTGTTATGCGTGTGTCGTGAAGCTAGCTTTGAGATCCCGAAAGGAGTTCTTGGGCACATTCGAGTAATTGTAATTTCGATTTTATTGTCAATCTTGAAGAGATCTAAATGAAATCTTGGCTCTTGCTTCTTTCAGCGCAGCGGTCTTTGTTCTAAGAATTAATTAGTCGTGTGTTATGCGTGTGTCGTGAAGCTAGCTTTGAGCTCCTGAAACGCGTTCTGGGTCACATTCGAGTAACTGTAATTTAGATTTTACTGTAAATCTTCAAAAGCTCTAAATCAAATCTTTGCTCTTGCTTCTTTCAGCGCAGCGGTCTTTGTTCTAAAACCCATAATTAATACCCATATTTAGTTTTCCAGCGTTGCTTTAAAAAGTTGCGGTCGGATTGCTCTCTAGGATTAGCACCAGGCTCGTAAAGCTTGGTGTTTTTTATTTCGTCTGGTAAGAATTCTTGCTCAGCGAAATTATTAGCATAGCTATGTGCATATTTATAATCTTCGCCATAGCCCAATTCTTTCATTAATTTTGTGGGTGCATTTCTTATGCCTAGAGGTACAGATAAATCGCCTGTTGCTCTAACCAATTGTTGCGCTTTTCCAATGGCTTCATAAGCCGAATTACTTTTAGCCGAACATGCCAAATAGGTGGTACATTGACTTAACGTAATTCTAGATTCTGGGTAGCCAATTGCAGAAACAGCTTGAAAGGTGTTATTTGCAATTACTAAAGCCGTAGGGTTTGCATTCCCAATATCTTCACTTGCTAAAATTAAAAGACGACGTGCTATAAATTTTACATCTTCACCACCTTCAATCATTCTAGCTAAATAATACACAGCAGCATTGGGATCGCTTCCGCGGATAGATTTTATAAAAGCTGAAATAATATCGTAATGTTGTTCGCCTGTCTTATCGTAACGCACCGTATTGTTTTGCACTTTTTGAAGAACAATGTCGTCTGTAATTACTATGTCGTCACCTTCAAAGGTATTCACAAGTAATTCGAAAATATTTAGTAATTTCCTGCCATCTCCACCAGAAAGGCGTAATAGTGCAGCCGTTTCTTGTAGCTTTATGGTTTTTCTAGCTAAGTATGTGTCCGTCTCGATTGCACGATGCAAAAGCTGTTCTAAATCGGTTTTATCGAATGCATTTAAAACGTAAACCTGACACCGCGATAACAATGCTGGAATAACTTCGAAACTAGGATTTTCTGTTGTTGCTCCAATTAAAGTGACCCAACCTTTTTCGACAGCTTGTAATAAAGAATCTTGTTGCGATTTACTAAATCTGTGAATCTCATCGATAAACAAAATCGGGTTTTTGGTTGTGAATAATCCGCCACTCTGTTTTGCTTTGTCAATAACTTCGCGAATATCTTTTACTCCAGAATTTATGGCACTTAATGTGTAAAATGGTCTGCCGGATTGTGTCGCTATAATATTAGCTAATGTAGTTTTTCCCGTTCCTGGAGGTCCCCAAAAAATCATAGACGAAATTAATCCTTGCTTTAATTGCATGCGCAAAGGCCCTTTTGGACCAACAAGATGCGACTGGCTAATATAATCGTCTAAAGTTTCAGGACGTAAACGTTCTGCTAAAGGTGCGTTCATGTTGTAAAATTACTGTATTTTTTAGTTCTAATTAAATATTTACAGACTGACATTTTATCATTTTATAGAAAAACGGTTTACAATTTGATTATCTAAAGGAAATTCAATTTATGAAACAACACGACCAATTTAAATTTTCTAACGGTGTTTTGGCGTATCCGCTAGCATTTGTATTGATATTGTGGTATGTGTTTTGGTTTGAAATTGAAACGAATATAGTCTTTAATAAACATGGTATTTACCCGCGTACTTTTGAAGGTTTACAAGGCATAATATTCAGCCCGTTTATTCATTCTGGGATTTCACATTTATATCATAACACGATTCCGTTGTTTGTACTTAGTTTAGCATTATTTTATTTTTATAGACCTATTGCTTGGAAAGTTTTGGGGTATGGTATTTTAGTGTCTGGTTTCTTAACGTGGTGTATTGGGAGACCATCTTACCACATTGGAGCGAGTGGATTAATTTATGTTTTAGTAAGTTTTATATTCTTTAAAGGTGTCTTTGCAAAACATTATAGATTGATTGCGTTATCCCTTTTAGTTGTATTTCTTTATGGAAGTATGATTTGGTATGTTATACCTATGGAAGAAGGCATCTCGTGGGAAGGCCATTTGTCTGGGTTAATAACAGGATTACTATTTGCCCTATTTTTTAAGAAAGAAATTGCGAAGCCCAAACAATATGCTTGGGAAAAAGCCGATTATAATCCCGATGATGATCCGTTTTTAAGACAATTTGATGCAGATGGGAACTTTATAGAATCTAAACCCATTGAAGATGATGTTGAAGAGCCTCCTGTTTTAGAAGATCCTTCAACAACATATCACTATATATTTAAAGAAAATAAAACTGAGGATTAACGTCTTTGTCTTAATGCTTCATATAAAAAAGCACCACAAGCAACAGATACATTTAAAGATCCTATCTCGCCTAATAAAGGCAGTTTAGCTTTAGCATCTACAAGTTTTAATACCGAAGGATTAATTCCTTTTCCTTCAGACCCCATAATAATGGCACATGGTTCGGTAAAAGAGACATCGTATAATAAATCGTCTGTTTTTTCTGTAGCTGCAATAACTTTTATTCCAGAAGCTTGCATATAAAACATGGCGTCTTTAATGTGGTCTACTTTACAAATAGGCATTTTAAATACGGCACCAGCACTTGTTTTTATGGTATCTCCATTTACAGGAGCACCACCTTTTTTCTGAATTATAATTCCATCTACTCCAGTACATTCTGCAGTACGAATAATAGCTCCAAAATTTCTTACATCGCTTAATTGATCAAGTAAAAGGAATAGGGGAGTCTTTCCAGATTCCATTACTTTAGTGACTAATTCTTCGATATCCCAAAAGGTAATTGGAGCAATTTGTGCTACAACACCTTGATGGTTTTTAGTCGTAAGTTTATTTAATTTTTCAATAGGAACATAAGAGAAGTTAATACGTTGTTTGCGTAATACACCTTCAAGTTCGTGAGATAATTCGCCTTTAAGTCCTTTTTGAACAAATACTTTATCAATATTTTCACCAGATTGAATCGCTTCTATTACTGCACGAATTCCAAAAATTTGAGTCTCTTTTTCCATGCGGCAAAAATACAATAATTTATGAATAGATAATTAAAAGTTTAAGCATAAAAAAACCACCTCGATTGAGGTGGTTTTAAATATAAATTTACTTGTAATATGTAAGTTTATTCGTTGTAAGGAGTAACTACAATATTTGCTCCATTGTCACTAACTGTTGCAACACCTACAATGATTTCTGTACCAGCAGGAGAAGATAATAGTAAACCTTCTGTTACAATTATACCAGAACCTTGGTTAGCAACACCCCAAGTTAAAGTTAATGGCACTGGCGCATCTTCATATAAGCTAGAGTCTTTATTTTCGTAAACTGAAGCTTTTAAATAGTATACACCATCAGGTAATCCATAAGTGTTATTCTCGTATCCAGAAACTTCAGGACATGCACCTGTTGCACCATCGGAAATATTGTAAGCATCTGTTGCATCTGGAGAAGGATAGTATAAAAGATCGATGTCAATAGAACAGAAGTCTACTGTTACTTCAGCATTAAGTCCATCAGGAACATAAGTGTAAATACCTTCCCAAGCCAATTCTAAATTTAAGATTTGATCTACATAATCGTCATCGATTGTAATGTCAATACTATTAGCAGCTACGTCAAAATTAGCTACAGAATATGCAGAAAGTTCTAGAGTTTTTAGACCTTCTTCATCACCATTAGTAGTAAAATATATTTTACCTGAACCTACTAGTGAACCAGATGGTATAGTAACGCTATCGTAATAATAGTCTGCACTAGAACCAGTTCCTCCAGTTTGCTCTATTTCTATAACCGCATTAACAGGTGCAAGTTCAGCAAGCGTTACTGTATAGGGTATAAAGAAAGGCGTTTCATTGTCTGCATTATATTTGACCATTCTTTCACTAATATCATACGACGATTGCTCCGTAGTAACTGTAGCAGATATTGGTGTATAATCTATTAATGATTCTCCAGTATTGCCGTATTCTTGACAAGATGTAAATACAACACCAGATAGGGTTAATAGACCTAAAATTTTATATATGTTTTTCATTGTATAATTATTTTTTAATTATTGTTTAACCATTGTATAAGCATTACCATCGTATACATCTTCTACAGTAACACTAGTCCAAACTAAATTTCCATTTGAAGTATCTACATACCCTGTACCTGAAACCGTGTTAGAGAAAGGCCAATCGTTTAATAATGTTAACTCTCCGCAAGTATCAGTAAATTTAACTACATATCCACTTGTAGGCCATGCGAACATTTGATTCATCTCGTATAATCCAGGAGATAATTCAGTTACCACGTAAGGGTATCCAACACCACTGTAATATACTAAATATGTTCCAGCTAAATTAGATGAACAGTTTATAGTCACATCGTAAGTTCCCATACTACTGTTAAAGTAATATACTTCACCAGTTTTTTCTGTGATTTTAGTTTTTACTTTTAGTACATCACCAATTCTTAATTCGTCTGGTGTAACACCTGTTCCTTCCAACAATTCATCGATACCATTTAACTGTACGATAAAAGGATCTTCTGTAGAAAAATCAGTAGAAGTTGCTACAAGTATTTCCTCTCCTGTAATAGTTTCTATTTGTTCTTCTCCATCTTCATCTAAATATGGTCTGTAAAGAATAAGTGTTTTAACAAATTCTATTTTCTCTAAATTTTCTACATTTCCTCTACTTAAGAACGCATTCATTGTTAATTCAGCGTCTGTAAAAGTAATTGATGCTTCATCTAAAGGTACTCCTGATTCCGGAGAACCTAAAAGTTTCCCTGTTGATTTAGAAGTATCGACTAAAAACCCCGCTTCAGCTTTAACTGGAGCAACTGTATCTTCGTCAGTTCCACAAGATGTAATACTAAGCGCACTTAGCATTACTACTCCTATATATAATAATTTTTTCATGTGTTTTGTTTTAAATTAGTTTTGCCACCATAGTGGAGTTGTTAATAAATCTGCTCCTTGCTCACTAACCGCTTGAGTATAATTAGCATTGTTTAAAGATTGCTCTTCATTTGGATAATTAAATCTAGTAGGAATACTAGTTAAAACAGCATCTATAGCTAAAGGTAATACAGGGTAACCTGTACGGTTATATTCTGTAAAAGATTCAAATCCTTGCATGTATAAAGCAACCCATTCTTGTTCTGCAATTTGTTCTAATCCAGATGCTCCTCCGTTATAAGATAAAGGAATTTCTCCTGTACCTGTAAGTCCGTTAGAATAACAAGATGCAGTAATTCCGTTTACATAGTGTACAGCAGGATCACCTGAAATAAATCCTTTTTCTGCAGCTTCAGCCATTAAGAATTCTAATTGTGCATAACTTAAGTAAAATGCAGGTTGTTCAGCAGCGATATATTTATCACCTATTAAAGATACGTTATTAGAGTCTCCATAAAAAGAATCTCCGATGTTTTGGATTCCTGCAGGTTTTCCAACGTATCCGTTACCAGATCCATTTCCTCCAACTTCTTGTGCGTAAACAGGTAATCTTGGGTCATTGTAACCTAACATGAAGTTTACTAAAGATTCTCCTAAACACCATTCAGAAACACGACCTCCATCTACTAAGGTTTCAAAGTAAGGGTTTGCATTTGGAGATGCAGATAAGAAAGCAAGTTTAGCTTCTTGTTCGTTATTAGAGAATAATAAACCTGAGTTCACTAATGCTTGTAATTCTGATGCTACGTTAAACGTAGTTGCGTCTTTAGACACTCTCATTAATACTCTAAACTTTAAAGATGCAGCAAAACGTTTCCAGTTCATATAATCTCCTGAATAAATGAAATCTTGACTTGCATCGATAGTTCCACTTCCGTTTAATAACACCATAGCCTCGTCTAACATTGTTAAGATATCAGAATAAACAGATTTACTATCGTCGTAAACTGGAGTAGTGTTTCCTGTTGCTTCTGCCATTAAAGCTTCTTGTAAAGGAATGTTACCAAAAGCATCTGCTAATACTTGAAAAGCATGTGCTTTTATAACTAAAGCCACACCTTGAAGGTTACTATTTTCTTCTTCTGCAGCTAAAACTTGCATTTGTTCTGCATTCTTAATTGTTCTAAGGTATAATTGATCCCAAAGATCTGTAATAGAACCTTGTCTTGGTACATATAACTCGTTATCGTTATATACCGGTTTTCCTAAATGTTGTACCCAACAAGAACCTGCTTCTCCAGACAAGAATATACCTTGTATTTGGTTTGCTGTCGCTCTTAACGCATTACCTAACAATAAATTGGCAGGTACAACAGAAGGGTCGTTAGGGTTAGTATTTACTTCTTCGAAGCTTGAGTCGCAACTAGTAAGTACCATGGCAGGAACTATAGCAACTAGCGCTAATATATATTTCAGTTTTTTCATTTTTCTTTTATTTAAAATCTAACGTTTAAGTTAAAACCAATATTTCTGGTTGAAGGTTGTTGAGCATACTCTAAACCTTGAGCTCCTGTACTACTACTAAATGCAGTTTCCGGATCGATATGCGGTACTTTCTTGTAAAGAATAGCTAAGTTTCTAACTGTAAATCCTAAAGAAATAGCATCTACATTCATGTTACTGAAAATATCACTTGGGAAATCGTACACTAAAGCTATTTCTCTCCATTTGATGAAAGATGCATCATATACTGAAGATTCAGCAATGTTTTGAGAATAGGTTGTGCTGTAAAAACTTTGAGCAGAAGTAACAACATTGTTAGGTATCCATCCGCCGTTACCGTCAGACATTACACCTTCTCCGATTACACCAGTTTCTCTTCCTTGAAGTGTTTCTTCTAATACACCAGCTAATTTACCCCAAGAGTTTGTTTGAGAATACACATCTCCACCCCATTTAACATCAATTAATGTTGAGAATCTAAAGTTTTTGTAAGATGCATTAAAGTTAATACCTCCAACCCAGTCAGGGTTAATGTTACCTAATACTTGGTAAGTTGGATCTGCTGTAGGAATACCGTTTTGGTAAATAATTGCACCATCGTCGTTTCTTGCAAAAGCTGGTCCGTAAAGTGAACCAACTGCTTGACCTTCTCTAGCTTGGTTTTGTACATTCCATAAACTTCCTAATAAGATAGTTCCGTCATCTGTAGTTGAGTCATCATCTATATCTTGAACAACGTTTGTGTTTTGCGCAAAGTTAATATCGAAACCGAAGTTAAATCCAGTAGCTTCTTTACTTCTAATTACATCTACACCTAATGTGATTTCATACCCTTGGTTAGTAATAGTCGCTGCGTTATCCCAAATAAATGAATTCCCTGAAGCAGAAGAAATTTGTTTTGCCATAATTACGTCAGACGTTGTTTTGTCGTAGTAAGTTGCATCTAATCTTAATCTGTTTGCAAAGAATCTTGCATCTAAACCAACTTCAAATTCTTCTGTAGTTTCGTTTTGAATTTCTGGATTCCAAAGTGTTGCTGGATTTTGTGCTAATGGAGTAGTTCCCCAAGGCGTAGCAAATTCGTAAGATGGTTCTAAACTATAAGGAGATAATGGTCCTGCACTACCTACTTTAGCCCAACCTCCTCTTACTTTTAAGAAACCGTCAATTCCAATCATATCACTTAAGATTGCGCTAATGTTAGCACCTGGATAGAAGAAACTATTGTTGTTTAATGGTAAAACTGAAGCCCAGTCATTACGTCCTGTTACATCTACGAAAATTACATTGTTATAAGAGAATTGTGCAAAAGCGAATAAAGAGTTAATTTTTTGTTCAGAAGTATATTGATCCAATTCAGGTGAAACACCATCTCTTGTGTTAGCAATATTGTAAACATCTGGAACTTGTAATTCAAGGGCAGTCATTCCTAATCTGTGGTAGTTGTTTACCATTGCGTTTCCACCTGCACTAACGTTTAACTTGAATTGCTCACCTAAATCTGTATTGTAACTTAAGATTGCTTGAGAGTTAATTTCGTAACGCTCACGGTTAGTTTCAGAATAGTAACCTCTTGCGTACTCATACGTACCAAATGCTCTTCTACTTGTATCTAAAGAAGAGAAATAATCGATACCTGTTTGTGCTGTAAGGATTAAGTTATCTGTGAAACTATAGCTAAGATTAATATTCCCTAATAAACGATTTCTGTCGAAAGTGTTTGTGTTAGTATCCAACGCCCAGTAAGGGTTGTTGTTGTATGCCATGTTCCAGTTAATTGGAGTTTCAGTGTCAGTTCCAGCAGCTAAAGCTGTAGGTAAACTTCTCCAATCCTTTAAATCTTGGAAGTTTACGTTACGTCCACTCCATACTAGTTGTCCAATTTGGTTGTTAGAATCTCCGTAACCTACAGTTGGTAAATTACCACTTGATGTTTTAATATAATTTGCAGAAAAACCTACTTTCCATTTGTCTGATAAATCAAAATCCATTTTAGCAGAAAAATTGTATTTCGTTAAATCTGTATTATACATAACACCTTCAGTGTCTGTAAGACCCATAGATACTCTTCCGCTATAACCATCACCCGCTTTAGTAAAAGCGATGTTGTTATTAGTTGTAACACCTGTTTGGTAGAAGTCTTTTACGTTATGTTCGTAAGACACCCAAGGCCTAGCTTCACCATCGAAAGAATCCCATTGTACAAATTCTAAACCAGAATTTAAAGCAGGTCCCCAACTTTCGTCAACTCCACCGCTTCCAGTAATTCCGTCTACATATTCGAAGTAGTTAGCACTATTACCTTGACCATAAGAGTTTTGGTAATCTGGTAAAATATAAGCGTCATCAAAAGAGATATTACTAGAAATATCAATTCCTAATTTGTTTCCTTTAGAACTACCAGTTTTAGTAGTAACTACAATAACACCATTAGCACCACGCATACCGTATAAAGAAGTAGCAGCACCACCTTTTAAAACGTTCATAGAAGCAATATCGTCTTGGTTAAGATCGGCAAGTCCGTTAGGAGTCATGTTACCACCACTAGAAGTAGAATCACCATAACTAGAGTTGTCCATAATTACACCATCGACAACGATTAAAGGTTGACTGCTACCACTAATAGAAGATATACCACGAATAACAATTCTACTTTCAGAACCCACAGCTCCAGAAGCACTAGTTACGTTTACACCTGCTACTTTACCACTTAAAGAGTTTACAATGTTTGCAGCTCTTACTGTAGTTAGTTCTTCAGAATCTACCGATTGAGATGAGTATCCAAGAGCTTTTTCATCTCTTTTAATACCTAAAGCTGTTACTACAACTTCATCTAATTGAGCTAAATCCTCGCTCATTACTACGTTTACAGTGTTTGACTCTTTTAATGTTACAGTTTTAGTTTTGTAACCAATAAAAGAATATAATAATACATCTCCACTATTAGCGGATATTGCATAATTACCATCAAAATCTGATTGCGTACCTTGAGAGGTTCCTTTAATAATAATATTCACCCCAGGGAGAGGTAAACCAGTTTCGTCTGAAACAGTCCCTGAAATTGTTTTTTCCTGTGCAAATGCAAACTGCACAACGAACGCTAGAAACAGCGTTAGAATTCCACTAAACTTTGTTTTCATTTTTATTTATTTTGAATTAGTCTGTTCCAAAAATCACAATAAAAAGTTAATAAAACAATAAATAACCCTTAAATTATTTTAAAATATCAAATTTCAATCGTTGTAGTGGCGTCTTTTGTTAAAATAACGTTGTCAAACTGATATGTATTTTTGCATTACTGATAGTGTAAGTTTGGTTTTCTGATTTACCATTAGCAAAATTCAATTTAAGTAGCCCTGCTTTTGTCAATACCGCAAAACCGACCCCTAAGCCTATTAGTTTTTCCTTTTGACCAGCAAGTAGGTTCTCAAAGTAGGAAAAATCTGTAATACTGTGAATATATATGGTCGGATTTAGCTGTAATCTGTATTCTAGATTAAGCACAGTGTACAGATTTGCGGTTAAACTGTTCTCGTCAAAACCGCGAATTGAGTTAATTCCACCAAAACGAAGCAATTCATTTTCTAAATAGTTGTTGGATTGTAATCCAGCAGCTGTAAATCGGGAGTAAATGCTGTTTTTTTCGTTTAAATAAAAAATATGTGCGAGTTCGAAGTCAAATTGCTTTTGGTTTTCTTTAGTGTCATCATAAAGACGTGTTCCAATTCCTAATGTTATATCTCCATATGTTTTTATTGGAAATAGAAGACTTTCCTCATCCAAATGAATATAATTGTATTTGGTTTCAAAAAACGTGGATTTATAATCATCGACTAAAAGTGTACTTGGATCGTCTATAAGTTTGTTAGAATTTACAGATGTTACTCCTAAATAAGCTTTTTGTTCTGTGTTTATTTGATAGTATAATTTTATAGACTGATTTACGGTAGTAAAAGAGGAATCTTTCTTGAAGATATTTAAATCTACATTTGTTCCTATAGGTGATTTAAATAAATAAGGCGCATCTATATTTATGTTAAACGTTTTTTGATCGTTCTCGTCACTTTCGTATACCAGTTTAATAGATTCACCATAATTTAGATTATTCCTTAATAACATATTCAAATAACCACTAAACTCAAGTTTGTTTGTGTCTTCGTTTGTAGTAAAACCCAAATAGCCATCAAAATTGTTGCTTTTCTGTTTTTCTAAATATATATATAAGGTAGTCGAATCTTTGGTGAAGAGCACTTCTGCATCTCGAATTAAATTTGTAAACGGAAGTTTATTAAGCCGTTTTGTTTTTTTTATAATTTCGTTCATGTTAAAAATATCACCAGTTTTAATTTGAGCGTAATATTTTATATATTTTCTTGGAAATTTCTCGTAGCCTTTTACTATAATTTTATCGATGTGTCTTTCTATAGTTTTTTCTGAAATTTTTAAATCAGCTTTTACACTATCGTTTTCAATATTTATGTTTTCAAGCTTTAATGTTGAAAAGGGCAGGCCTTGTTCTGCAAGTTTAGAATTTAAACGTTGTAGTGATGTTTCGGTATCCTTAAAAGGAAGAACGATAAAATTTCCATCTGAAGTAATGTTTGCCGAGTTTAAAATGGGAGCATCTAAATGAGCATCATTATACCTTATATATATATAAGTATATTTTTTATTAAGATTTAAAGAAGATATTACTGTAGAATCGTTAATTTTTTCGGTGTCCTTTATGGTATGAGCGATATAACCTTCGCTGTTTAAAATTTTAGAGAGCGTGTTTAGTTCATTTAAAACCGATTTATAATCTGTATGTATAGAATAATAAGACAGTGAGTCTATAATATGAGTTTCCTGATCTGTATTTCCATGAATTTTTAATATTAAATTCTGACACAGCACTTTAGATGTTGTTAGTAAAAGAAAAGTAAATAAAATGATTTTTTGATGCACTATTGGTTATGCTTTAGAATTGTAAAACTAACGGAAAAACTAAACTAATAATATGCATGAATGAAAAAAAGTTAAATTCGATTGAAAATTAATCGATTAGGGTTTGAAAAATAAAAATAAATCCTTACATTTGCAGCCCTCTAAGAAGAGAATATTTTATAAATTTTATAGAAAATATGCCAACAATTTCACAATTAGTACGAAACGGAAGAACCAAAATAACCAAGAAGAGTAAATCGGTAGCTTTAGATTCGTGTCCTCAAAGACGAGGGGTTTGTACGCGTGTTTATACTACAACACCTAAGAAACCTAACTCTGCAATGCGTAAAGTAGCGAGAGTTAGATTAACTAACGGTAATGAAGTAAATGCATACATCCCTGGTGAAGGTCACAATTTACAAGAGCACTCGATAGTATTGGTTAGAGGTGGAAGGGTAAAAGATTTGCCAGGAGTTAGATATCACATCGTTCGTGGTGCCTTAGACACAGCAGGTGTTTCAGGAAGAACACAACGTAGATCTAAGTACGGAGCAAAACGCCCAAAGAAGTAATTAAATTCTTTTAAAGAAAAGACATGAGAAAAAGAGCAGCAAAAAAGAGACCGCTTTTACCAGATCCTCGTTTTAACGATCAGTTAGTAACTAGATTCGTAAACATGATGATGTGGGATGGTAAGAAATCGGTAGCTTTTAAGGTATTTTATGATGCAATTGACATCGTAGACACAAAAAAAACAGACGAAGAAAAAACAGCTTTAGAGTTGTGGAAAGATGCTTTATCTAACGTTATGCCTCACGTAGAAGTGCGTAGTCGTAGAGTAGGTGGTGCAACATTCCAAATTCCAATGCAAATTCGTCCAGACAGAAAAGTTTCAACTGCAATGAAATGGCTAATTAGCTATTCTCGTAAAAGAAACGAAAAATCTATGGCACAACGTTTAGCATCAGAGATTTTAGCTGCGGCTAAAGAAGAAGGGGCAGCTGTTAAGAAAAGAACAGATACTCATAAAATGGCAGAAGCTAACAAAGCATTCTCACACTTTAGATTCTAAATAAAATGGCAAGAGATTTAAGATTAACAAGAAACATAGGAATTGCTGCTCATATTGATGCTGGTAAAACAACAACAACAGAGCGTATTCTTTATTATACTGGAGTTTCTCATAAAATTGGTGAAGTACACGATGGTGCTGCAACTATGGACTGGATGGAGCAAGAGCAAGAACGTGGTATTACTATCACTTCTGCGGCTACAACCTGTGAATGGGTATTCCCTAAAGAAAATGGTGAACCAACAGCTGATGCTCAAGGTTATCATTTTAATATTATTGACACTCCTGGTCACGTTGATTTTACAGTTGAAGTAAATCGTTCATTACGTGTATTAGATGGGTTAGTATTCTTGTTTAGTGCAGTTGATGGTGTTGAGCCACAATCTGAAACAAACTGGAGATTAGCAGATAATTATAAAGTGCCTAGAATAGGTTTTGTTAATAAAATGGACCGTCAAGGATCTAATTTTTTAGCAGTTTGTGGTCAAGTTAAAGAAATGTTAGGTTCAAATGCTGTGCCTATAGTTTTAAACATTGGTGACGAAGAAAACTTTAAAGGTATTGTAGATTTAGTTAAAAACAGAGCTATAATCTGGCATGACGAAAGTCAAGGGGCAACTTTTGATGTTATTGAAATTCCTGAAGAATTAAAAGCTGAAGCTAAAAAATATAGAGCATTACTTATTGAGGAAGTTGCATCTTACGATGAAAACTTACTTGAAAAATTCATGGAAGATGAAGACTCTATTACAGAAGAAGAAGTGCATTCTGCACTTAGAGCTGCTGTAATGGATATGGCTATCATTCCAATGATTTGTGGTTCTTCTTTTAAAAATAAAGGTGTACAATTCTTATTAGATGCTGTATGTCGTTATTTGCCTTCTCCTATGGATAGAGAAAGTGTAATTGGAACGAATCCATATACAGATGCTGAAGAAAGACGTAGACCAGATGTAAAGGAGCCTTTTGCTGCTTTAGCATTTAAAATTGCTACAGATCCTTTTGTTGGTCGTTTAGCATTCTTTAGAGCATATTCAGGTCGTTTAGATGCAGGTTCTTATGTATTGAATAATCGTTCTGGTAAAAAAGAAAGAATTTCTCGTATTTATCAAATGCATGCTAACAAGCAAAATGCAATTGATTATATCGAGGCTGGAGATATTGGAGCTGCTGTTGGATTTAAATCTATTAAAACAGGAGATACACTTTCAGATGAAAAACATCCTATTGTTTTAGAATCTATGGATTTTCCAGATCCAGTAATTGGTATTGCTGTTGAACCAAAAACAAAAGCAGATGTTGATAAATTAGGTATGGCTTTAGCTAAATTAGCAGAAGAAGATCCTACATTTACAGCTAGAACTGATGAAGCGTCAGGACAAACTATTATATCAGGAATGGGTGAATTACACTTAGATATTATTGTTGACCGTTTAAGACGTGAGTTTAAGGTTGAAGTAAACCAAGGACAACCACAAGTTGAATACAAAGAAGCGATTACACAAGCTGCAGATCATAGAGAAGTTTACAAAAAACAATCTGGTGGTAGAGGAAAATTCGCAGACATTGCATTTACGGTTGAGCCAGCTGATGAAGGAAAAGAAGGTCTTGAATTTATTTCTGTAATTAAAGGTGGTAACGTTCCTAAAGAATTTATCCCTTCAATTGAAAAAGGATTTAAAATGGCTATGGTAAATGGACCATTAGCAGGATACGAAATTGACTCCATGAAAGTGACATTGAGAGATGGATCTTATCATGATGTGGATTCTGATGCATTATCTTTTGAACTAGCTGCAAAGTTAGGATTCAAAAATTGTGCAAAAGCTGCAAAAGCAGTTATCATGGAACCTATTATGAAAATTGAAGTTATTACACCTGAAGAAAACATGGGTGATATAGTAGGTGATTTAAATAGAAGAAGAGGACAAATGACCAGTATGGGAGACAGAGCAGGTGCAAAAACTGTAAAAGCTACCGTACCATTATCTGAGATGTTTGGATATGTAACAACATTAAGAACATTATCTTCAGGTCGTGCTACATCAACTATGGAATTTTCACACTATGCTGAAACACCTTCAAATATATCTGAAGAAGTGATTAAGGCAGCTAAAGGTACAGACGCTTAAAACTAAGAATATGAGTCAAAAAATTAGAATCAAATTAAAATCTTACGATCATAACTTAGTAGACAAGTCTGCTGATAAGATTGTAAAAACTGTAAAAAGTACAGGTGCAGTTGTAACAGGACCAATTCCGTTACCAACACACAAGAAAATTTTCACTGTATTACGTTCTCCACACGTAAATAAGAAGTCTAGAGAGCAATTTCAATTAAGTTCTTACAAGAGATTACTTGATATTTATAGCTCTTCTTCTAAAACAATTGATGCTTTAATGAAACTTGAATTGCCAAGTGGAGTAGAAGTAGAGATTAAAGTTTAGTTAGAGAACACTTACAAACGTAAGATTTTTAGAAACGAAAGTTTCATATAAACATGTCCTGAGCCGCGAGCGAGGGAAAAACGGTAAAAATACATTCAGGGTTGAACGTGTTTCGACCCTGAATTATTTTATATATAATACTAATAAATAAATTAATAATTATGTCTGGGTTAATTGGAAAAAAAATCGGTATGACCAGCATCTTCGATGAAAATGGAAAAAACATTCCATGTACAGTAATCGAAGCTGGACCATGTATCGTTACCCAAGTCAGAACTGAAGAAGTTGATGGTTATAAAGCCTTACAACTTGGTTTCGATGACGCGACAGAAAAAAGCGCTACTAAAGCTGACCTAGGTCATGCTAAAAAAGCAGGAACTTCTGTAAAACGCAAAATCGTAGAATTTAAAGGTTTTGATTCGGAGTACAAATTAGGTGATGCAATCACTGTTGAGCACTTTATAGAAGGTGAATTCGTAGATATTGCTGGAACTTCAAAAGGTAAAGGTTTTCAAGGAGTTGTAAAACGTCACGGCTTTGCTGGGGTAGGTCAAGCAACTCACGGTCAACACAACCGATTAAGAGCACCGGGTTCTATTGGAGCGGCATCTTATCCTGCAAGAGTATTTAAGGGAATGAAGATGGCAGGAAGAATGGGAACTGATAGAGTTAAAGTTGAAAATTTAAGAGTTCTAAAAGTAGTTGCTGAAAAGAATCTACTTGTGGTTAAAGGATGTGTTCCTGGTCATAACAACTCTTATGTAATCATTGAGAAGTAATGAAAGTAGCAGTTTTAGATATAAATGGAAAAGAAACTGGAAGAAAGGTAGACCTTTCTGATTCAGTTTTTGCTATAGAGCCTAACAATCATGCTGTGTATTTGGATGTTAAACAATATTTAGCAAACCAAAGACAAGGAACTCACAAAGCTAAAGAGCGTGCTGAGATTTCTGGTTCTACACGTAAGATTAAAAAGCAAAAAGGAACTGGTACAGCTAGAGCAGGTAGTATTAAGTCTGGAGTTTTTAAAGGAGGTGGACGTATGTTCGGACCAAGACCTAGAAACTACAGTTTCAAACTTAACAAAAACCTTAAGCGTTTAGCTCGTAAATCAGCCTTAACAATTAAAGCATCAGAACAAGCAATTGTGGTAATCGAAGATCTTAATTTCGATTCAGCTAAAACTAAAAATTTCACTAGTGTATTGAAAGCTTTAGACTTAGACAACAAAAAATCACTATTTGTGTTGGGTGCGTTAAATAATAATGTATATTTGTCATCACGAAATTTAAAGAGCTCTGAAGTTATAATTAACTCAGAATTAAGCACTTACAAGATTTTAAACGCAAATAAAGTAGTCCTTTTTGAGAGTTCTTTAGAAGGAATTGAAACGAATTTAAGTAAATAAGGAAGCGATGAGTATCTTAATTAAACCTATTATAACAGAAAAAGCGACTGCAAACAGTGAATTAAACAACTGTTTTAGCTTTATGGTTAATACAAAGGCGAACAAGGTAGAAATTAAAAAAGCAGTGGAAGCTGCTTATGGCGTTTCTGTTGAAAAAGTTCGTACAATAAATGTCCGTCCAGATAGAAGTACTAAGTTTACAAAAACTGGTATTCAACATGGTAAAACAAATGCTGTTAAAAAAGCACTTGTACAACTGGCGGAAGGTGAAGTGATTGATTTATACAGTAACATGTAATTAGACAAAAATGTCAGTAAGAAAATTAAAACCGATCACACCAGGTCAGCGATTTAGAGTAGTAAATGGATTTGACGCCATTACTACTGATAAGCCGGAGAAAAGTTTATTAGCTCCGAACAAAAGATCAGGTGGTAGAAACAGTCAAGGAAAAATGACCATGCGCTATATTGGTGGTGGTCATAAAAAAAGGTATCGTATCATTGATTTTAAAAGAACTAAAGCGGGAATCCCTGCTGAAGTAAAATCAATCCAATACGATCCAAACAGAACAGCTTTTATTGCATTATTAAATTACCAAGATGGTGAGAAAACTTATGTAATTGCTCAAAACGGATTACAAGTTGGTCAAACAGTTGTGTCAGGGCAAGAAGGTGTCGCTCCAGAAATTGGTAACGCAATGCCTTTAAGTCAAATTCCATTAGGAACAATTATTTCTTGTGTAGAGTTACGTCCAGGACAAGGAGCTGTTATGGCTCGTAGTGCTGGTGCTTTTGCTCAGTTAATGGCAAGAGATGGTAAATTTGCAACTATAAAACTTCCATCAGGAGAAACTAGATTAATTTTAGTTAACTGTATGGCTACAATAGGTGTTGTGTCTAACTCAGATCATCAATTACTAGTATCAGGTAAAGCTGGTAGAAGTAGATGGTTAGGAAGAAGACCTCGTACAAGACCGGTAGTAATGAACCCTGTAGATCACCCAATGGGAGGTGGTGAAGGAAAATCTTCTGGAGGACATCCTCGTTCAAGAAAAGGTTTACCTGCTAAAGGATTCAGAACCCGTTCTAAAACAAAAGCGAGTAATAAGTATATTGTAGAACGTAGAAAGAAATAAGACATGGCAAGATCATTAAAAAAAGGACCTTACGTTCATTATAAATTAGATAAGAGAGTCCAAGAAAATGTTGATGGCGGAAAGAAAACAGTAATCAAAACGTGGTCTAGAGCCTCTATGATTACTCCAGATTTCGTTGGACAGACTATTGCAGTACATAACGGACGTCAATTTGTTCCTGTATTTGTTACTGAAAATATGGTAGGACATAAATTAGGAGAATTTTCACCAACACGATCTTTTAGAGGTCATGCAGGTGCTAAAAACAAAGGTAAAAAGTAGTAAGCTATGGGAAGTCGTAAAAAACAAATGGCCGACGCTATTAAGGAAGATAAAAAGCAAGTTGCTTTTGCAAAACTTAATAACTGTCCTACGTCACCGAGAAAAATGCGTTTAGTAGCCGATTTAGTAAGAGGTGAAAAAGTAGAAAAAGCGCTTAACATTTTGAAATTCAGTTCAAAAGAAGCTTCAAATCGTTTAGAGAAATTGTTAATGTCTGCAATTGCAAACTGGCAATCTAAAAACGAAGATGCAAGTATCGAAGATGCTGAATTAATAGTTAAAGAGATTAGAGTAGATGGCGGATCTATGTTAAAAAGATTACGTCCAGCTCCTCAAGGTCGTGCGCACAGAATTAGAAAGCGTTCTAACCACGTTACTATTGTGGTTGGAGCTAACAATAATATACAAGCTTAAATAGATATGGGACAAAAAACAAATCCAATCGGAAATCGCTTAGGAATTATCAGAGGATGGGAATCTAACTGGTACGGAGGAAACGATTATGGCGACAAGTTAGCCGAAGACGATAAGATCAGAAAATACGTTCATGCACGTTTATCTAAAGCGAGTATTTCAAGAGTAATTATCGAAAGAACTCTTAAACTTGTAACCGTTACTATAACTACTGCAAGACCTGGTATTATTATTGGGAAAGGTGGACAAGAAGTAGACAAGTTAAAAGAAGAGCTTAAGAAAATTACTGGTAAAGAAGTTCAAATAAATATATTTGAAATTAAAAGACCAGAACTTGATGCATTTTTAGTAGGGTCAAGCATTGCTCGTCAGATTGAGAATAGAATCTCTTACAGACGTGCAATTAAAATGGCTATCGCTGCTACAATGCGAATGAATGCTGAAGGAATTAAAGTTCAGATTAGTGGACGTTTAAACGGGGCAGAAATGGCACGTTCAGAACACTACAAAGATGGACGTATTCCATTATCAACATTCAGAGCCGATATTGACTATGCTTTAGTTGAGGCACACACTACTTATGGTAGACTAGGTGTTAAAGTATGGATCATGAAAGGTGAAGTATATGGAAAAAGAGAGCTTTCTCCGCTTGTTGGATTGTCTAAGAAGCAAGGAAAAGGTGGAACTCGAGGAGGAAATACTAACAAACCTCGTCGTAGAAAGTAATTTTTTAAAGTAAAGAAAAATGTTACAGCCTAAAAGAACAAAATTTCGTAAAGCACAAAAAGGACGTATGAAGGGTAACTCTGGTAGAGGGCACCAATTATCAAACGGAACTTTTGGAATAAAATCACTTGATTCGAATTTTTTAACATCGCGTCAAATAGAAGCAGCACGTATCGCCGCTACACGTCACATGAAGAGAGAAGGACAACTTTGGATAAAAATATTTCCAGATAAGCCTATCACTAAGAAGCCTCTTGAAGTACGTATGGGTAAAGGTAAAGGTGCCGTTGAATATTGGGCAGCTGTTGTGAAGCCAGGAAGACTACTTTTCGAAGTAGGAGGAGTACCGTTAGACGTTGCTAAAGAAGCATTACGTTTAGCAGCTCAAAAATTACCGGTAAAAACAAAGTTTGTTATCGCTAGAGATTACGAAGCATAATTTATTTGATGTTATGAAACAATCAGAAATTAAAGAATTATCTACTGCTGAGTTACAAGAGAAACTTGGTGAGACAAAAAAGAGTTATTCAGACCTGAAAATGGCACATGCAATATCTCCTTTAGAAAATCCAATTCAACTACGAAACGTAAGACGTGACGTAGCTAAAATTGCGACAGAAATAACTAAAAGAGAATTACAATAATTCTGCTGAAAGATGGAAAAAAGAAATTTAAGAAAAGAACGTGTAGGAGTTGTTACTAGTAACAAGATGCAAAAATCTATTGTTGTTGCTGAAGTTAAAAAAGTAAAACACCCTATGTATGGTAAGTTCGTGTTAAAAACGAAAAAATACGTTGCACACGACGAGACTAACGATTGTAATATTGGAGATACTGTAAAGATCATGGAAACACGACCTATGAGTAAATCTAAATGTTGGAGATTAGTTGAAATAATTGAAAGAGCGAAGTAATTATGTTACAACAAGAATCAAGATTAAAAGTAGCAGATAACACTGGAGCAAAGGAAGTTTTAACTATCCGTGTTCTAGGTGGTACTAAAAGAAGATACGCTTCTGTAGGAGACAAAATAGTTGTTTCTGTTAAAGACGCAACACCTAATGGAAACATTAAAAAAGGTGCTGTTTCTACTGCAGTTGTTGTACGTACTAAAAAAGAAGTAAGACGTCCTGACGGATCTTATATCAGATTCGACGACAATGCTTGTGTTTTATTAAACCCAACGGGTGAAATGAGAGGAACACGTGTATTTGGACCTGTTGCTAGAGAACTTCGTGATAAACAATTCATGAAAATTGTATCATTAGCACCTGAAGTGCTTTAATGACTTATAAGATGACAAAGCTTAAGATAAAATCTGGAGATACTGTAAAAGTAATTACTGGAGATCATAAAGGATCTGAAGGGAAAGTACTTAAGATATTAACCGATAAGAACAAAGCGATTGTTGAGGGTGTAAACTTGGTGAAGAAACATACTAAGCCAAGTGCACAAAGCCCTCAAGGAGGAATCGTAGAAAAGGAAGCTCCAATTCAAATATCTAATCTATCTTTATTAACTACAAAGGGTGAAGCTACTCGTGTTGGTTATAGAGTAGAAGATGGTAAGAAAGTGAGATTTTCTAAAAAATCTAATGAAGTAATTTAGTTATGGCATATTCACCGAGACTTAAAGAAGAGTATAAAAGCAAAGTAATTGCTGCTCTTACAGAAGAATTTGGATATAAAAATGTTATGCAAGTTCCAAAATTATCTAAGATAGTATTATCTAAAGGTGTTGGAGCAGCTGTTGCAGATAAGAAGTTAGTAGACTACGCAGTAGAAGAACTAACAACTATTACTGGACAGAGAGCTATAGCAACTATATCTAAAAAAGATGTTGCATCTTTCAAATTACGTAAAGGAATGCCAATTGGTGCGAAAGTTACGTTAAGAGGAGAAAGAATGTACGAATTTTTAGACCGTTTAGTTACTTCAGCCTTACCTCGTGTTAGAGATTTTGGCGGAATTAAAGCAACAGGATTTGACGGAAGAGGTAATTATAACCTTGGAGTTACAGAACAAATTATCTTTCCAGAAATTGATATTGATAAAGTTAATAAAATTTCAGGAATGGATATTACTTTTGTAACATCTGCCGAAACTGATAAAGAAGCAAAATCATTATTAACTGAACTGGGTTTACCTTTTCAAAAGAACTAAGATATGGCTAAAGAATCAATGAAAGCCCGTGAGGTTAAAAGAGCAAAAACAGTAGCTAAGTATGCTGAAAAACGTAAAGCTTTGAAAGAAGCTGGCGATTATATAGGCTTACAAAAATTACCAAAAAATGCTTCTCCTGTACGTATGCACAACAGATGTAAACTAACAGGTAGACCAAAAGGTTATATGCGTACATTTGGTATTTCTCGTGTAACATTCAGAGAAATGGCAAACAACGGTCTTATACCAGGTGTAAGAAAAGCAAGCTGGTAAAAAATAATTATAAATTGGTTTTAGGTTCAATATAGTGTTGAAAACCAAAACCGCAAATTAATACATATGTATACAGATCCAATAGCGGATTATCTAACAAGAATTAGAAATGCTGTACGTGCCAACCACAGAGTGGTTGAGATACCAGCATCTAATTTGAAAAAAGAGATTACAAAAATATTATTCGACCAAGGATATATTTTAAGTTACAAATTCGATGATTCTTCAGTACAAGGAACTATTAAAATAGCCCTTAAGTACAACAAGGACACTAAAGAACCGGTAATTAAGAAGATTCAAAGAATCAGTAAACCAGGTTTACGTAAGTACGCAAGTTCAACCGAACTACCTAGAATTTTAAATGGTCTTGGTATTGCTATCATTTCAACTTCTCACGGAGTTATGACAGGAAAACAAGCTCAGAAAGAAAATATTGGTGGTGAAGTATTATGTTACGTTTACTAATTTAAAGACTATAAGAAATGTCAAGAATAGGTAATAACCCAGTCGCAATTCCGGAAGGAATTACAGTTGATATTAACGATAATATTGTTACAGTAAAAGGAAAGTTAGGAGAATTATCTCAAGAGTTTTCTAGTGTTACAATAAAAGTTGAAGATGGAAACGTTATAGTTGAACGTTCTTCTGATAAAAAAGAAGATAAATCTAAACACGGACTTTACAGAGCCTTAATCAATAACATGATTGAAGGTGTAACTAAAGGATGGTCTAAGCAATTAGAACTAGTAGGTGTTGGATATAGAGCTAGTAATCAAGGAAACAAACTTGATTTAGCATTAGGATTTTCTCACAATATTGTATTAGACATTGCTCCAGAAGTAACTGTTGAAACAGTATCTGAGAAAGGTAAAAACCCTATAATTAAACTTACGTCTCATGATAAGCAACTTGTTGGACAAGTAGCAGCAAAAATTAGAGACTTTAGAAGACCTGAGCCGTATAAAGGAAAAGGGATTAAGTTTGTAGGAGAAGTATTAAGAAGAAAAGCAGGTAAATCAGCTTAATAATTTATAAGTTATGGCGTTAACAAAAAACGAAAGACGATTAAGAATTAAAAGCAGAGTTCGTAAAATAGTTTCTGGTACAGAAGCTAGACCAAGATTATCTGTTTTTAGAAGTAATAAAGAAATTTATGCTCAAGTGGTAGATGATGTAACTGGTATAACTATCAGTTCAGCATCTTCAAGAGATAAAGACATTAGTTCTGCAAAAGGATCTAAAGCAGAAATTGCTACTCTAGTAGGAAAATCTGTAGCTGAAAAAGCTTTAAAAGCAGGTGTAGATACTATCTCTTTTGATAGAGGTGGTTATTTATATCATGGTAGAGTAAAATCATTAGCTGAAGGAGCTAGAGAAGCAGGACTTAAATTCTAAGAAATTATGTATCAAAAATACAAAAGCGCAGAGCTAGTTAAACCAAGTGGATTAGATCTTAAAGATCGTTTAGTTGGTGTACAGAGAGTTACAAAAGTAACTAAAGGTGGTAGAGCATTTGGTTTTTCAGCAATCGTAGTGGTTGGTGATGAAGCAGGTGTTGTAGGTCACGGTTTAGGAAAGTCTAAAGATGTTGCAAGTGCTATTGCTAAGGCAGTAGAAGATGCAAAGAAAAATTTAGTACGTATTCCAATCGTAAAACGTACATTACCACATGAACAAAAAGGAAAATTTGGTGGAGCAAGAGTAAACATTATTCCTGCAGCTCCTGGTACAGGAGTTATTGCTGGTGGAGCTGTGAGAACAGTTTTAGAAGCAGTAGGAGTACATGATGTTTTATCTAAATCTCAAGGTTCATCAAACCCTCATAACGTTGTTAAAGCAACTTTTGATGCATTACTTCAATTAAGAAGTGCAAAATCAATTGCTAAAGATAGAGGCGTTTCATTAGAAAAAGTTTTTAAAGGTTAATAGCGATAGAAATGGGAAAGATTAAAGTAACGAAAGTTAAAAGCGCAATTAAACGTACTCAAAGACAAAAAAGAACTTTAGAAGCTCTTGGTCTTAAGCGTATTGGGCAAGTCGTAGAGCATGAAAACACACCAAATATTCTTGGTATGGTTGCTAAAGTAGAACACTTAGTTTCTGTTGAAGAAGCTTAATAATAAACTGAGAAATGGATTTAAGTAAATTAAAACCTGCAGAAGGTTCAGTTAAAAATCAAGGAAAAAGAATAGGTCGTGGACAAGGTTCTGGGAAAGGTGGTACCGCTACACGTGGTCACAAAGGAGCAAAATCTCGTTCAGGTTATTCTAAGAAACTAGGATTTGAAGGAGGGCAAATGCCTCTTCAAAGACGTGTTCCTAAATTTGGTTTTACTAACATTAACCGTGTAGAATATCAAGGTGTAAACTTAGATGTTTTACAAAAAATGGTTGATGACAAGAAAATTAACGACACAGTAAATTTAGACTCATTAATGACTTTGGGATTAACTGGAAAGAATGATCTAGTTAAAATCTTAGGAAGAGGTGAACTAAAAACAAAATTAAAAGTAACTGCTCATAAATTTACTGCTTCAGCAAAAGCTGCTATTGAAGCGGCTGGAGGAGAAGCTGTAACTTTATAATCACGTAATAGAGCATGAAATTTATAGAAACGTTAAAGAATGTTTGGAAAATTGAGGAACTAAGAAATAGAATCATCTTAACCGTTGGTCTACTATTAGTTTATAGATTTGGTGCACAAGTAGTCTTACCTGGTATTGATGCAGCACAATTAGAAACCTTACAAAGTAATACAGATTCTGGATTATTAGGTTTGTTAAATGCATTTACTGGAGGTGCTTTTGCTAATGCATCAATTTTTGCCTTAGGTATTATGCCGTACATTTCTGCTTCTATTGTAGTGCAATTAATGGGAATCGCGATTCCTTACTTGCAAAAATTACAAAAAGAAGGTGCTAGTGGTCAAAAGAAAATTAATCAAATTACACGTTGGTTAACTATTGCGATATGTTTGGTTCAAGCACCAGGATATTTAGCTAGTTTACCAAGTTTAGGAATTCCACAAAGTGCATTCCTATTAGGACAAGGTGGTTTATTCTATTTTTCATCAATGGTTATTTTAATTACAGGTTGTATCTTTGCAATGTGGTTAGGAGAAAAGATTACAGATAAAGGGATTGGTAATGGTATTTCACTTTTAATTATGGTGGGTATTATTGCACGTTTACCAATATCTTTCTTCCAAAACGCAGCATCTCGTTTAGAAGGGAATAACGTTATGTTAATCCTTATTGAATTGGTATTGTGGTTTGTTATTATCTTTGCTTCGATCATGCTTATTATGGCTGTAAGAAAAATTGCTGTTCAATATGCAAGACGTACTGCTTCTGGAGGATATGAGAAAAACATTATGGGATCTAGACAATATATTCCATTAAAACTTAACGCTTCTGGAGTAATGCCAATTATTTTTGCACAAGCAATTATGTTTGTACCAGGTCTAATAGGAGGTGCTTCTTTTATGAAAGATTCTGCTTCTGGACAATGGTTACAATCACAATTTTCTGATATATTCGGATTTTGGTATAATTTATTATTCGCATTCTTAATTATCATATTCACGTATTTTTACACTGCGATTACTGTTCCTACGAACAAGATGGCAGATGATTTAAAACGTAGTGGTGGTTTTATTCCAGGGATTCGTCCAGGGTCTGAAACATCAGAATATTTAGATAAGATTATGTCACAAATAACATTACCTGGCTCTATTTTCTTAGCACTTATTGCTATATTTCCTGCAATAGTTGTGAAGTTAATAAATGTTCAGTCTGGATGGGCCTTATTTTTTGGTGGTACATCACTATTAATTTTGGTTGGAGTATCAATTGACACGATGCAACAAGTAAATTCTTATTTGTTGAATAGACACTATGATGGCTTGATGAAAACTGGTAAAAATAGAAAAGCGGTAGCTTAATATATTATACAATGGCAAAACAAGCAGCAATAGAACAAGACGGAACAATTATTGAAGCATTATCAAATGCAATGTTTCGTGTTGAGTTAGAGAATGGTCACATTGTGACTGCTCATATATCTGGTAAAATGCGTATGCATTACATTAAATTGTTACCAGGTGATAAAGTAAAATTAGAAATGAGTCCTTATGATTTAACTAAGGCTAGAATAACTTATAGATACTAATACGATGAAAGTAAGAGCATCAGTTAAAAAAAGAAGTGCAGATTGTAAAATCGTGCGTAGAAAAGGTAGACTTTACGTAATTAACAAAAAGAATCCTAGATTCAAACAAAGACAAGGGTAGTTATGGCAAGAATTGCAGGTGTAGACATACCAAAACAGAAAAGAGGAGTGATTTCTTTAACTTATATCTACGGAATAGGTAGTACGAGATCACAACAAATTTTAGCAGAAGCTAAAGTTGACGAAAACACAAAAGTTCAAGATTGGACAGATGATGAAATAGGTTCTATTCGTGAAGCTGTTTCTAAGTTCACTATTGAAGGTGAGTTACGTTCTGAAACACAATTAAGCATTAAGCGATTAATGGACATTGGTTGTTACAGAGGTATTCGTCATAGAGCTGGTCTTCCATTAAGAGGACAACGTACTAAAAACAACTCTAGAACTAGAAAAGGTAGAAGAAAAACTGTTGCTAACAAGAAGAAAGCAACTAAATAATTAAAAGTCATTAGTATTTAGAAGCTAGATGAATCTGTTCGAAATCGAAAGGTTTAGGATTCTATCACTAACAACTAACAACTAGAAACTAAAATAATATGGCAAAGTCAAATACAAAGAGTACTAAAAAACGTAAAGTTATAGTAGACGCTGTAGGAGAAGCTCACGTTACTGCTTCTTTTAACAACATCATTATTTCTCTTACCAACAAAAAAGGAGACGTTATTTCTTGGTCTTCAGCTGGTAAAATGGGATTTAGAGGATCTAAAAAGAACACGCCTTACGCAGCGCAATTAGCAGCAGAAGATGCAGTTACTGTAGCACAAGAGGCAGGTTTAAAGAAAGTAAAAGTTTATGTTAAAGGACCAGGAAATGGTAGAGAATCTGCTATCCGTTCTATTCATAATGCAGGAATTGAAGTAACAGAGATTATCGATGTTACACCATTACCACATAATGGTTGTCGTCCTCCAAAACGTAGAAGAGTATAATTTACGTTATTTCTAAAAAAAATTAATATCAGCTATTATACAGTTGGTATTAATTTTTTTATGCGTAAATTTGCACTCGTAAAAAATAATTTTAACAAGTATAACAAAGAGATTAACGATTATCGAAGGATAAGATTAAGACCTTAATTCATAATCACTCTTTAAAAACAATTAGATATGGCAAGATATACTGGTCCTAAAACTAAAATAGCTCGTAAGTTTGGTGAAGCTATTTTTGGAGATGATAAATCTTTTGAAAAAAGAAATTACCCTCCAGGTCAACACGGAGCTAACAAGCGTCGTGGAAAAAAATCTGAATATGCTGTCCAATTAATGGAAAAGCAAAAAGCTAAATATACTTACGGTATATTAGAACGTCAATTCAGAGGTTTATTCAAAAAAGCAACTGCTTCACAAGGTATTACTGGTGAGGTATTATTACAATTATGTGAATCTAGATTAGATAATGTTGTTTATAGAATGGGTGTTTCTCCTTCTAGAAGTGGTGCTAGACAATTAGTATCTCACAGACATATTACTGTAAATGGTGAGTTGGTAAACATTCCTTCTTACAATTTAAAAGCAGGAGATGTTGTTGCTGTTAGAGAAAAATCTAAATCACTTGAAGCTATCGATAGATCATTATCGAATTCAAGTCAAGTGTTCGAATGGATTACTTGGAATAACGAAACTAAGCAAGGAACTTACGTTTCTGTACCTGCTAGAATTCAAATTCCAGAAAACATTAACGAGCAGTTTATCGTAGAATTATATTCTAAATAATAAATAATAAACATTGTTGTTTAGCCAAAGGGTTTGTTTGTATTTCTTCAAGCTTATAAACCGCGCAACTAAATAATAATTAAAACGAAGAATAATATGGCAGTATTTAATTTTCAGAAGCCCGATAAAGTAATCATGATTGATTCTACTGATTTCGAAGGTAAATTCGAATTCAGACCTTTAGAACCTGGTTATGGATTAACAGTTGGAAATGCTTTAAGAAGAGTTTTACTTTCTTCTTTAGAAGGATTTGCAATTACATCGGTTAGAATAGAAGGAGTAGATCATGAGTTTTCAACAATACCTGGTGTTGTAGAAGATGTTACAGAAATCATTTTGAATTTAAAACAAGTACGTTTTAAAAGACAAATCGAAGATGTAGATAACGAATCTGTTTCTATCTCTATTTCTGGACAAGATCAAATTACAGCTGGAGATTTCCAAAAGTATATTTCTGGTTTTCAAGTTTTAAATTCGGATTTAGTAATCTGTAATTTAGATCCAAAAGTTACCGTTAATATGGAAATCACTATCGAAAAAGGTAGAGGTTATGTTCCTGCAGAAGAAAATAAAAAGGCTACTGCTCCAATTGGAACAATCTTTGTTGATTCTATATATACTCCTATTAAAAATGTTAAGTATAGTATTGAGAATTATCGTGTAGAGCAAAAGACTGATTACGAAAAATTAATTTTCGAAATTCAATCAGATGGTTCTATTACGCCTCAAGACGCATTAACAGAAGCTGCTAAAACGTTAATCCATCACTTTATGTTATTCTCTGATGAGCGTATCACTTTAGAAGCTGATGAGATTGCACAAACTGAAACTTATGATGAAGAAAGTCTTCACATGAGACAGTTACTTAAAACAAAATTAGTAGACATGGATCTTTCAGTTCGTGCTCTTAATTGTTTAAAGGCTGCAGAAGTTGATACTTTAGGTGATCTTGTATCATTTAATAAAAACGACTTAATGAAGTTCCGTAACTTCGGTAAAAAATCTTTAACAGAGCTTGAAGAGCTTGTAAATGTAAAAGGTTTAAACTTTGGTATGGACTTATCAAAATACAAATTAGATAAAGATTAATTAATCATATTTTGCTCCTCGATGTCGAGTTTAGTAGCAAGATGATAACACAAATGTCATGAGACACGGAAAAAAAGTAAATCACTTAGGTAGACAAACAGCTCATAGAAAAGCGATGCTTGCTAATATGGCTTGTTCTTTAATAGAACACAAACGTATTAATACTACCGTTGCTAAAGCAAAAGCTTTAAAACAATTTATAGAGCCTTTAGTAACTAAGTCTAAAGCAGATACTACACACAACAGACGTATAGTATTTAGTAAATTAAGACAAAAAGAAGCTGTAACTGAATTATTCAGAGATGTTGCTGCAAAAATAGGTGATAGACCAGGAGGATACACACGTATCATTAAACTTGGTAATCGTTTAGGAGATAATGCTGACATGGCAATGATAGAATTAGTTGATTACAACGAAATCTATAATGCTGGTAAAGCAGAAAAGAAAACTACACGTAGAAGTAGAAGAGGTGGTTCTAAACCAGCTGCTGCACCTGCTGTAGAAACTAAAGATTCTAGCGAAGAAGAATAAATGTTATATTGCATTATAAATAAAAAGAGGCTACCTTATTTAAGGTGGCCTTTTTTTTTATCTTTACACAAAAAAAATATGAAATACTTATTACTTACTATTTTCTGTATGTCGATGTGTTCTGGATATGCACAAACAACGAATTCTAATATTTCAAATGATCTTAAATCAATCGAAAGCCTTTCTGATGGTAATTTAAATACAGGAAGCTCAGCTAAAAATTTTGGAAACCCTAATGAAGGTGCTATAGTTAAAGGAAGCCCTTATTTATTTGAGTCTTGGAATAATAGCACTTCAATGTATTTTATTGGTAACACAACTGCTTATAAAATGTATGGGATAAATTATAATATACAAGCTGAACGTTTTGAATTACAACAAAATAGTGATTCTATATTTATTGTTAACCCAGGAAATATTGAACGTGTAGTTGTTAATGATTTGGTGTTTAAACGTTATTTAGACCCGGAATACCAAAGAAATTCATTTTTCGTAGAATTATATAGTGCTAATAATACTAGTTTGTTAAAAAAGTATGAAACTTCAATTACTGTTGCTCAAGTTAATCCAATGACAGGAAAGAAGATTGGATCTGATGTGTATACCAAATCAGAGAATTATTATATTTTAAAGGATAAATCTGATGGACAGCTAAAAGAAATCAAATTAAATAAAAACTCATTATATAGTTTAGTAAGTAAAGAAAATCAGTCAAAATTAAAAGAATTTATAAAAGAAAATAAGTTGTCTTATAGAGATGAATCAGATTTAAAAGTCATTTTAAATTACGCTCAGTCGATTTAATTCTGTTATAAGTTGTAACGTTTTTAAATAAATATGAAATATCAAAAAAGAAATAAAGCAGTTGTTTTATTAGCCGATGGTACTATCTTTCATGGTAAAGTTGTTGGGAATAGAGAAGGTACTGCATTTGGAGAAGTTTGTTTTAATACTGGTATGACAGGGTATCAAGAAATTTTCACTGACCCTTCATATTTTGGACAGTTAATGGTTGCTACTAATGCACATATTGGTAACTATGGAACAGAAAAAACAGAAGTAGAATCTGAAGGAATTAAAATTTCTGGATTAATCTGTAAGAATTTTAGCTATAATTATTCACGCCCTTCGGCTGATGCTAGTTTAGAAGATTTTTTAAATGATAACAATTTATTAGCTGTTTCGGACATTGATACGCGTGCACTAGTTAGTTATATTAGAGATCATGGTGCCATGAACGCTGTTATTTCTACAGACGTAGATAATATTGAAGAACTTAAAAAACAATTAAAAGACATTCCCGAAATGAATGGTCTTGAATTGGCTTCTAAGGTATCTACTAAAGAACCATACTTTGTAGGAGATGAATCTTCAGAAATAAAAATTGCAGCTTTAGACTTAGGTATTAAAAAGAATATTCTTCGTAATTTAGTTAAGCGTGGCGCGTACATTAAAGTGTTCCCTTATAATTCTTCTTTTGAAGATTTAAGTTCATTTAATCCTGATGGATATTTCTTGTCTAACGGTCCTGGGGATCCAGAACCATTAGTGTCAGCTCAAGAAGTTGCTAAAGAAATTATTAAAAGAGATTTACCTGTTTTTGGAATCTGTTTAGGGCATCAAGTTATTGCTTTAGCAAATGGTGTTTCTACTTATAAAATGCATAATGGACATAGAGGTATAAATCACCCCGTTAAAAACCTGATTTCGGGTAAAGGTGAAATCACATCTCAAAACCATGGATTTGCTGTAAACAGGGAAGAGGTTGAAGCGCATCCTGATTTAGAAATCACACATGTACATTTAAACGATAATACTGTAGCAGGTTTAAGAATGAAAAATAAAAATTGTTTTTCAGTTCAATACCATCCAGAAGCAAGTCCTGGACCACACGATGCAGAATATTTATTTGATCAATTTATCGAAAATATTAAGAAATAGATATTAAAAACCTCAAAAAAAGCTTGCTTTATTTGAGGTTTTTTTGTTACGAAAACAATGTAGTAAAATTATAAGATAAATATAGTATTATTTGTTAAAATGTAGACTTACAATTTTGTAATTTAGTGTTTTAAAACAATGAAATTAACCTTTTAAATAATAATAAGATGAGCATAATTATTAACATTCATGCAAGACAAATTTTTGATTCCCGTGGTAATCCAACTGTTGAAGTAGACGTACTTACAGAACATGGAGCATTTGGAAGAGCAGCAGTCCCTTCAGGTGCATCTACAGGTGAGCATGAAGCGGTAGAGTTAAGAGATGGTGGTAAATCATACATGGGTAAAGGAGTTTCTAAAGCTGTAGATAATGTAAATACTATTATAGCTCAAGAATTATTAGGAATGTCTGTTTTCGAACAAAATGAAATTGATCAAATGATGATTGATTTAGACGGTACTCCAAATAAATCTAAATTAGGTGCCAATGCTATCTTAGGTGTCTCTTTAGCAGTAGCTAAAGCAGCAGCTTTCGAATTAGGTGTGCCTTTATACCGTTACGTAGGTGGTGTTTCTGCTAATACGTTACCAGTTCCTATGATGAATATCATTAATGGTGGTTCTCATAGTGATGCACCTATCGCATTCCAAGAATTTATGATTATGCCAGTTAAAGCTAAAAACTTTACACATGCAATGCAAATGGGAACTGAAATCTTCCATAGCCTTAAAAAAGTATTACACGATAGAGGTTTAAGTACTGCAGTAGGTGATGAAGGTGGATTTGCTCCAACTTTAGAAGGTGGAACTGAAGATGCTTTAGATTCTATTAAATTAGCTGTAGAAAATGCTGGTTATACTTTCGGAGACGAAGTAATGGTTGCATTAGATTGTGCAGCTGCTGAGTTCTTTGTCGATGGAAAATACGATTATACTAAATTTGAAGGTTCTACTGGAAAAATCAGAACTAGTGAAGAGCAAGCAGAATACTTAGCAGAATTATCAGCTAAATATCCTATTATCTCTATTGAAGATGGTATGGACGAAAATGACTGGGAAGGATGGAAATTACTTACAGATAAAATTGGTGATAGAGTACAATTAGTAGGTGATGATTTATTTGTAACTAATGTAGAACGTTTATCTCGTGGTATCGATGAAGGAATTGCAAACTCTATTCTTATTAAAGTTAACCAAATCGGATCTTTAACAGAAACTATTTCTGCTGTTAACATGGCTAAAAATGCTGGTTACACAACTGTAATGTCTCACCGTTCTGGAGAAACTGAAGATAATACTATTGCAGATTTAGCTGTAGCATTAAACTGTGGTCAAATTAAAACAGGTTCTGCTTCTAGAAGTGACCGTATGGCTAAGTACAATCAATTATTACGTATTGAGGAAGAATTAGGAGATGTAGCTTATTATCCTCAAGGAAAAGCATTCAAATTCTAGTATTTATTTATATATTTTAAAAAAGCGATTATTTCTTGAAATAATCGCTTTTTTTTATTTAAAATATTAAGTTATATTTAACCAAATGGTTTATTCTTTATATAAATAAATCGTGATAGATTTTGTATTTTAGCCGATACCAAAAAAAAAAACAGAAAAATACAAGTAAATTAATATGTCAGAAAAAGCCACAATTGAAATCGATGGGAAAAAATACGAATTCCCATTACTTAAAGGAAGCGAGAATGAAGTAGCAATAGATATTTCAACCTTAAGAAATGCCACAGGAGGAGTAATTACTCTAGATTCCGGATTTAAAAACACAGGTTCTTGTGAAAGTGCTATTACGTTTTTAGATGGAGAGAAAGGAATTTTAAGATATCGTGGGTATTCAATTGAAGAAATAGCAGACAAAGTTGACTTTTTAGAAGTTGCTTATCTTTTAATTTTTGGAGAGTTACCTACTAAAGCACAAAATGATAAGTTTCATGACGATATTAAGGCACAGTCTGCTGTCGATGAAGATATAAAGAAAATTTTAGAAGCTTTCCCTAAGACGGCACACCCAATGGGGATTATTTCTTCATTAACAAGTGCATTAACGGCATTTAATCCGTCTTCAGTGAATGTGGAATCTGAAGAAGATATGTATAAATCGGTTGTTAAAATTTTAGGAAAAATGCCTGTTTTAGTAGCTTGGACTATGCGTAAAAAACAAGGATTGCCTCTTGATTATGGAGATGATTCGTTAGGATATGTAGAGAATATTCTTAAAATGATGTTTTCTAAACCTAATTGTAAATATGTACAAAATCAGGTGTTAGTTGACGCTTTAGAGAAATTGCTAATATTGCATGCAGATCATGAACAAAACTGCTCAACATCAACTGTGCGTATTGTAGGTTCTGCACATGCAGGATTATTTGCATCTATATCAGCAGGTATTTCTGCTTTATGGGGACCACTTCACGGTGGTGCTAATCAGGCAGTTTTAGAAATGCTTCAAGCTATCGAGGCAGATGGTGGAGATACTAAAAAGTACATGGCCAAAGCTAAAGACAAAAACGATCCTTTTAGATTAATGGGATTCGGACACCGTGTTTATAAGAACTTCGATCCAAGAGCAAAGATCATTAAGAAAGCTGCAGATGAAGTTTTAAATGCTTTAGGTATTGAAGATCCAATTCTTGAAATTGCAAAAGGTTTAGAGAAAGAAGCTCTTGAAGATCCATACTTTGTTGAAAGAAAATTATATCCAAACGTAGATTTTTATTCTGGTATTATTTACAGAGCAATGAATATCCCTACAGACATGTTTACTGTTATGTTTGCTATCGGTCGATTACCAGGATGGATTGCACAATGGAGAGAAATGCGTTTACGTAAAGAACCAATCGGTCGTCCTCGTCAATTATATATTGGAGAAACGTTAAGACCGTTTGTAGAAGTAGATAATCGTTAATAATTAACGATTTAATAATCACATGTCATTTTGAATAATTCTAGAGCATAATTAATGTTTTAAAAATATTCGAAATGACATTTTTACTTTAAAACTATGTTGTCATTAAATGTAAAAAATGAAACGTCTCGAATTCGTGCCGTTGTATTAGGAACAGCTATTAGTAATGGTCCTATACCTTTAATAGAGGAAGCCTACGATCCAAAATCTATTGAACATATTAAGGCTGGAACATATCCTGTAGAAGCAGACATGGTTAAAGAAATAGAAGCCGTAGCAAACGTTTTTAAAAAATACGATGTTACTGTTTTTCGTCCTAAAATCATCGAAAATTATAATCAAATTTTCACTAGAGATATTGCGTTTGTAATTGATAATAAATTTGTGAAAGCAAATATTTTACCTGATCGTGAGAAGGAACTAGAAGCACTCCATGATGTTATTAATCAAATTAATCCAGAAGATATCATCATACCGCCAGAAGATGTTCATATTGAAGGAGGCGATGTCATGCTTTGGAATAATTATATTTTTATTGGTACCTATAAAGGCAGTGATTATCCAAATCATATTACAGCTCGCACTAATATGCAAGGTGTAAATTTTATAAAGAAACTTTTTCCTAATAAAATAGTTAAAGAATTTGATTTAGCTAAATCGAAAACGGAGGCCAGAGATAATGCGTTACATTTAGATTGTTGCTTTCAGCCAGTAGGAAAAGATAAAGGTATTATCTATAAAAATGGTTTCAGAGAAGAATCTGATTATTTATACTTGGTAGATTTATTTGGTAAAGATAATCTGTTTCATATTACTAGAGATGAAATGTATACAATGAATAGCAATGTTTTTTCTATAGATGAAAATGTAGTTATTTCTGAAGAAAAATTTATCAGACTAAATACATGGTTACGGTCTAAAGATATCGTTGTAGAAGAAGTGCCATATGCTGAAATTTCTAAACAAGAAGGGTTATTACGTTGTTCTACAATGCCTTTAATTAGAGATTAAAATAAAAGCTTAAAGTTATAATAATGTTGAAGTTAATTTAGTTTCACTTACATTTGTTAGATAATGCAGAATACACTTCAACGCTATATTCCAGAACATTCAATTCCAAAAATAATGGAATTATTAGCTAATGATAAGCTGGATTTTATAGTTAAAAAAGAACGTAAAACTAGACATGGAGATTATAGAAAATTACCAAACGGAAAGCATTTAATTACTGTTAATGCTAATTTAAATCCGTATCGGTTTTTAATTACTTTAGTCCATGAAATTGCTCATTTTGAAGCTTTTCAGACTTATGGAAGATTGATAAAACCTCATGGAAAAGAGTGGAAATATACCTTTCAACATTTAATGTTACCATTTTTAAATCCCAAGGTGTTTCCTGTAGAACTTTTACCGTTATTAGCCAAACATTTTATTAATCCAAAGGCAACTAGCGATACTGATCATGTTTTAGCATTAGCCTTAAAACAATTTGATGATAATTCAGATAAAACCTATATTTTTGAAGTTCCGGAAGGAAGTTTATTTGAAATCCATAATGGAAGGCAATTTAAAAAAGGAAACAAACGTGTAAAGCGTTTTGAATGTATCGAAATTAAAACGGGAAAAGTATATTTATTTAACCCGAATGTAGAAATAGAAGTTATTTAATTAAGTAAAAATGAATAAGAATAATTATGCCATTATTATGGCAGGAGGAGTAGGCTCTAGATTTTGGCCCGTAAGTATGAATAGTTTTCCAAAACAATTTCATGATATGTTGGGAACAGGAGAAACGTTAATTCAAAAAACATTTGAGCGTTTATCTAAATTCATTCCAAAACAAAATATTTATATTTTAACTAATGCTGATTATAACGACATTGTTTTAGAACAACTTCCAGAAGTTTCTCAAGCACAAGTGGTTTTAGAACCAGCAATGAGAAACACAGCACCTTGTATTTTATATGCTGCGTTAAAAATTCAGAAAGAAAATCCAGATGCATTAATGTTAGTGGCACCAAGTGACCATTGGATTGAAGATGAAGATGCGTTTGCTAAGAACGTATTAACGGCTTTCGATTTTTGTCAAGAGCACGATGCTTTAATGACTTTAGGGATTCAGCCTTCTTTTCCAAATACAGGATATGGTTATATTGAATACGATACAGAAACTGAAAATACAATAAAATCTGTAAAACAATTTAGAGAAAAGCCAAGCTATGAAACTGCAAAATCCTTTATTAAACAAGGTAATTTTGTTTGGAATGCTGGTATTTTTATGTGGAGTGTTACTAGTGTTTTAAAAGCTTTTAAAACCAATCAACCAGAATTATTTCAATTATTTGAAAATGGAATTCCATCTTATAATACTGATTTAGAAGCTAAATTTATCCAAGAAAATTATGTAAAAGCAGAAAATATTTCTGTCGATTACGCCATAATGGAAAGCTCTAAAAATGTATATGTTTTATCTGCTGAATTTGATTGGAACGATTTAGGAACTTGGGGTAGTTTATACGATAAGTTAGATAAAGATGCCGATAATAATGCCGTTGTAAATGCACGAACTCTAGTTCAGGATGCAAGCGGAAATATGATTAGAACCAAGGGTGATAAAATTGTTGTTGTTGATGGTTTAAATGATTATATAATTATCGATAAAGATGATGTCCTTCTTATATATCCAAAAGAAAAAGAACAAGATATTAAGCAAATACGTAATAAAGTTAGAGATATTTTTGGAGATAAGTATTGTTAATATATGAGCGAGAATAAGTTTAATTTTGCTGAAGACGAAGCGGAAAAAGTAAAAGAAGCAGCACACGATGCATCCGTTAAGGATTCGAAGAAAGCTATAAAGGAGGATGCCAAAGGCCTACTCGAGAACATTAGAAGCTTTCTGTCAGAGCTTTTAGATTTTAGACAAGATACAGATCAACAAGCTACTATAGCCGCTATTAAAGGAGATATACCCTTTAAAGGAGCTACAGCTTGGATTTTAATTTGTTCTATTTTCGTCGCTTCAATTGGTTTAAATGCAAATTCTACAGCTGTTGTTATTGGTGCCATGTTAATTTCACCATTAATGGGACCTATTTTAGGTATTGGTTTATCTGTTGCCATTAATGATATTGATACGCTTAAAAAGTCCCTTATTAATTTTGGGGTTATGATATTGTTGAGTGTGTTAACGGCCTTCTTGTTTTACAAATTTTTCCCATTACAAGAAGAATCATTAGAGTTATTAGCGCGAACAAAACCTGATATTAGGGATGTTCTTATTGCCTTTTTTGGTGGGGCAGCTTTAATTATAGCTAGAACAAAGAAAGGAACTATTGCTTCAGTAATATTTGGTGTAGCCATTGCGACTGCGTTAATGCCACCTTTGTGTACAGTTGGTTACGGTCTAGCCGTCGCCTTCTATGATTTCCCTAAAGGAATTAGTTATGCTTCAGGTGCATTTTACTTGTTCATGATCAATACTATTTTTATTGCTTTAGCAACGTTTATAGCACTTAAAATTTTACGATTCCCGATGATTAAATACGTGAATTCTAAAAAAAGAAAACGTATTTCTCAACTCGCTTCATTGTTGGCTATCGTTGCCATGATTCCTGCCATTTGGACATTTATAGATGTCTTAAAAGAGAGTAATTTTAAAAGAGAAGCACAACTATATTTAGATCGTGAATTAAAAGGATTGCCACAATACGAGTACATTAAGAAGAATGTATATTATAATTATTCTAATGGAAAAGAAGGTTCCAGTTTTATTTTTAATACGTATGGAGTAGGAAATATTCCAGATGAAACAATAGCACTTTTAAAAGCTAAATTAGAGGATTATCCGACATTAAGACAAGCTCATTTTGAGTTTAATCAGAACAGAACAAATAATGTTGATAATGTAAAGTATATGGAACAATTGCGTTATCGTGATTCTTTAGATTTACTTTCACAAGTTCAAAAAATAGCATTTTTAGAAAAGAAAGTTGGGCAATTACAATATCTAGAGGAGAAAACAATTCCGTTTGAGAACATCATGAAAGAGGTTCATATTAATTATGAAAACATGGATTCGTTTAGCTACTCTCCTGTAATTTCTTCAAATTTTGAAACGATTGATACCATTCCGGTTTTTGGAGTACGTTGGAAAAAAGATATTAGTGAAGAATCTTTATTAAAAGATCAAGATAAATTAGAACGTTGGTTAAAATTTAAATTGAAATTAGATACTTTAGTTGTAGAACGCTTAAAAAACTAAAGGTTTTCTTCAATATACATTTTACGTACTTTTTTAAACAATTCTGAAGAATATACAAAGTCTGTAACCACTTTGTTGTCGGTTCTAAATATGTTTTCTTGAGAGCCCTCCCAAGCTTTTAAACCATCTTTAAGAAATACAATTTTTTCACCAATTTCCATTACAGAGTTCATATCGTGAGTATTTATAACCGTGGTAATATTGTATTCGTCTGTAATTTCTTGAATTAGATTATCAATTACAATTGCAGTTTTAGGGTCTAAGCCAGAATTGGGTTCGTCACAAAATAAATATTTTGGTTTATTCACTATTGCTCTTGCAATAGCCACACGTTTTTGCATTCCACCAGAGGCTTCAGCTGGAAGTTTATTATGAGCACCTTCTAGATTAACACGTTTTAAAACAAAGTTAACACGTTCGTCCATTTCACTTTCACTTTGTTTTGTAAACATGCGTAATGGAAACTTTACGTTTTCAGCAATCGTCATAGAATCAAACAGTGCACTACCTTGAAAAACCATTCCAATTTCAGATCTTAAATCTCGCTTTTGGTCGTCTGATAATTTAGAGAAAATTCGACCTTCGTAAGCAATGCTGCCTTCTTCATAATCAAATAAACCTAAAAGGCATTTTAAAAATACAGTTTTTCCAGAACCACTTTGTCCAATTATAAGGTTTGTCTTTCCTTTTTCGAATGTCGTACTAATACCCTTTAATATATGAGCATCTCCAAACGATTTGTGTAAATCTTTAACTTCAATCATTAGCTTAATAGGATTTGGGTTAGTATGAAATTTAAAGTAATTATGGCAACACTAGTCCAAACAAAAGATACTGTACTCGCTTTACCAACATCTAAAGCACCACCTTTCATGTAAAAACCATGGTAGGCTGGGATGGTTGCTAAAAAGAAGGCAAAACCAATTGTTTTTATAAATGCATATATTATATGGTAAGGAATAAAATCTTCTTGTAAACCTGTAACGTAATCATTTATTGTTGCGAAATCTCCAAAAGCACAAGCTGCCAATCCTCCAAAAATTCCTAAAAACATAGAAATTGAAATTACAAAAGGGTAAAGCATTAATGCGACAAGCTTAGGAAACATTAAATAGTTTAGTGAGTTAATTCCCATAACTTCTAAAGCATCTATTTGTTCTGTAACACGCATGGTTCCGATACTAGACGTAATAAAAGATCCTACTTTACCTGCCATAATAATAGAAATAAACGTCGGGGCAAATTCTAAAATAACTGATTGTCTAGTTGCAAAACCAATCAACGATTTTGGAATCAATGGGTTATCCATGTTTAGGGCTGTTTGTATTGTAACAACACCTCCAACAAAGAAAGATATAAAAGCAACGATTCCTAAAGAATCAATAATTAAATCATCGATATCTTTAAAAATGAGTTTCTTCATCACCGACCACTTGGTAGGTTTCTTGAAAAGCTCAATAATCATTAATACGTAAGCGCCAATACTGTGCAGATAACTCATATGATATTTTATAGTTGCTAAAGTAAAAAAATACTATAACTTATTTAATGATTATTTAAAATAAGAAAGGTTTTAAAATCCCTATTTTTGTATTCTTATTTATAAAGTATCATTTATGAAAAATTCAATATTACTTTTTGCCGTTTGTTTATTGTGTGCATCAAGTTTTGCTCAAAAAGTTGAAGACAATTTGCCTTCAAAAATATATGTAAAACCAAAGTTAGTTGTTGGGATTGTAGTAGACCAAATGCGCTACGATTATTTAACTCGATTTTATAATAAATATGGTGATGGTGGTTTTAAGCGCATGATGAACGAGGGTTTTAATTGCAAAAATAATCATTTTAATTATATTCCTACTAAAACTGCTCCTGGTCATGCTTCAATTTATACTGGAACTTCTCCTATGAACCATGGTGTAGTTGGTAACGATTGGTACGATAAAGAAACTAAATCTAGTGTTTATTGTGCTGGCGATTCTACAGTTTCATCAGTTGGAACAGAAGACAAAGCTGGTAAAATGTCTCCACATCGTATGCTAACAACTACGTTTGCAGATGAAAATAGGTTTTTTACCCAAATGGAAGGAAAAACTATTGGTGTTTCTATAAAAGACAGAGGTGCTATTTTGCCTGCAGGACATACTGCTAATGCTGCATATTGGTTTCATGGTAAAGATGAAGGTGTTTTTATTTCAAGTACATATTACCAAGACGAATTACCTAAATGGGTAAATAATTTTAATTCTTCGAAAACTGCAAAATCTTATTTGAAAGATTGGAATACGCTATACAGTATAAAAAAATATACAGAAAGTGGAGATGATTTAAACGATTTTGAGAGTGGATTTAAAGGGAAAGAAACAGCAACTTTTCCTTACGATTTAAAAGACTTAAGTAAAGAAAATGGAGGTTTTGATATTATTAAAGCGACACCTTATGGTAATAGTATTGTTGCAGATTTTGCTATTGCAGCGATAAAAGGAGAGGATCTAGGTGCAGATGATATTACAGATGTTTTAACAGTTAGTTTTTCTTCTACAGATTATGTTGGTCATAATTTTGGTGTAAACTCTAAAGAAATTGAAGATACTTACATTCGTTTAGATAATGATTTAGAGCGTCTTTTTGATGTCTTAGATAAAAATGTAGGTAAAGGTGAATATACTGTGTTTTTAACGGCAGACCATGGAGCTGTAGATGTGCCATCTTATTTACATGCTCATGATGTGCCTGCTGGGTATTTTGGTAAAAAAGAATTTAAAGAGAAGTTGGATGATTTTATGACTAAAAAATATGGATCATTAGATTTAATTGAAGATATAAGTAACAATCAAATCTTTTTAGATCGTAAAAAAGTTAATCAATTAAATTTAAATTTAGCAAATGTTCAACAAGAGATTGCTAATGAATTAATCACTTACGAGAATATTTATATTGCTTATTCTGCAACTGTTATTGCTAATAATGGTTTTACCAATGGCATGGAGAGTTTATTAAAAAATGGATATAATCAGAAGCGTTCAGGAGATGTACTTTATCAATATAATCCAGCAGTTATTTCTTATCCTAAAAAAGGATCGACTCATGGATCTGGTTTAAACTACGATACTCATGTGCCATTATTGTTCTTTGGAAAAGGAATAAAGCAAGGTAGTACGTTACAAAAAACTGAAATTATTGATATCGCACCAACTATTTCAGGATTACTAGGTATAAGTTTTCCAAACGGTTCAACAGGTCAGCCTTTAGAATTTGTTTTAGAAAACGAATAGAGTAAAGTATATAAAAAGAAGATATTGTACAGGGAGGTAGTTTTAAATAACTACTTTCTGTATAAAGAATAATTATTTACAAGATCTATATAAATGCGTTTAGCTTCATCTTGGGTAATATCTTTTACTTGGAATAATGCATTCGTTTTAAATGCATTTATAATAGGTTTCCCAGAGTTGGGTCTGCTATAGTTGTTGGTAGACTTTTTGTAGTAGGCATACAGACGCAAAAGGAAATCAGCTGGAAAAGGTCCAGGAAGATTATTAATGCGTTCTACAGCATCCTTAAAGTCAATATCTAATTCTTCAGAAGTCATTATAATTCAGCAATAATACTTTCACCACCTTTAACTTTATCGTTTAGGTTGACATTAATTTTCGTTCCTAAAGGTAAAAACAAATCTACTCTAGAACCGAATTTTATAAATCCAGAATCACCAGCTTGTATAGCATCGTCCCCAACCTTAGCATAATTAACAATACGTTTTGCTAAAGCACCAGCAATTTGACGGTGTAATACCTTACCTAAGGTTTTGTTTTCTACTACGACAGTCGTGCGTTCGTTTTCTTCACTAGCTTTAGGATGCCAAGCAACTAGAAATTTACCTGGATGATACTTACTAAATATTACTTTTCCGGTAATAGGGTATCGGGTAACATGTACATTAATAGGTGACATAAAAACACTCACTTGTATACGTTTTTCCTTAAAATATTCTTTTTCGAATACTTCTTCAATAACTACAACTTTACCGTCTACAGGAGATAAAACTTGGTTTTCGTTAAGAATACCATTCCGTTTTGGATTTCTAAAGAATTGTAAAATCAGAATTAAAAAAAAGATAAGAGTAAAAAATATTAGGTATCGTAACCATAATATAGATACAAAATTATCAGTAGCTAAAAATGAAGCTACTACTAAAACAAAAGTGATTAAAATAATTTTAAAACCTTCCTTATGAAACATAATCCAAAATTCTTAAAAACAAATAAATAAATGGTGCAGCAAATATAATACTATCTAATCGATCTAATAAACCACCGTGTCCCGGCATTATTACACCACTATCTTTTACATTAACTTGACGTTTAAACTTAGACTCAATTAAATCACCTAAAGTTCCAAAAACACTTACAATAATTGCTAAAATAAGCCATTGTGAAAAGTTTAATGTTTGTGTAAAGGTAGCGATAAAATAGCTAGCAATACACGAAAAGAATAAGCCGCCAATAAATCCTTCTACTGTTTTTTTAGGTGAAATTTTTTCAAATAATTTTTGCCTTCCAAAATTCTTTCCTACAATATATGCAAACGTATCGTTAACCCAAACAAGAATAAAAGAACCTAAAAGAATACTTGGGTGATAGGTGTTACCAAAGCGGGCAATCAATAAGAAAAAGACAAATGAACTAGAGATATAGAAACTCGTTAATAGGAAACGTTTAAACTTGAATAATGGAATACCCTTTCTAGAAAATAAATCTTTAATTAGAAATAAATTCACAAAAATTGAAAGTACTAGAAGTATTTGTGTACCCTGATTAAATCCTTCTAATTCCGGAGAAACCATATGCCAATACCCGAAACCAAAATACATTAGTAAGAAGATGGCATAAGGGAAAAAGGCTTTGAATCCTATAAGTTTCTTAAATTCAGCAATAGAAATTATTCCGAATATAAAAAATAGAATAGATAGTGCATGCTCATTATAAAGAGATCCAATTAATAAAGCAACGTATATGAAACCAAAAATAGCTCTGGTAAGAAATTCTTTCATGTTAGAGGTCTTCTAAAAGCAACAAATATAGGTTTTTTGAACTACTACCATAGGTCATGAAGTTTTTTTCCTCAACAGATTTAAAATGCTTAATTGTAGTAATATTTGTTGGAATTCTTTGTGTGTTTTTAGATTTTATACCGCGTAAACCTTCGCCAATACTTCCAACTATCTGACTTGTTGTAGCAAATACAATAAAATTACTAGGTAAGTCTACAAGTTTCTTTTCAGCTATTTGGTTAGACGTTATTAAAAGCGATCCATCGTCTGCAATTAAGTTTTCACAACTAGTTAAAAAATATGTGGCATCATTATCATTGTATTTAGCCATATTTAAACTAGACGAAGCAAAACGCTTTTTCAAATCGTTATCTAAAATAAGAATCTTTTTATCCTCCCAACTATTTTCTTCAATGATATAATCTAACGTTTGGAAAATTTCATCTATGTTTTCGCAATACAAAAATTTACCACCGTTGGCTTTAAAGTTTATTGTAAACTTTTCATCAATGGGTAGTTTAACTTCAGGCATATATTTGCCTCTGTCGTCAGATTGTATTTCCTCTTCTGATTTTGATTTTGAACCAAAAAATTTTCTAAATAGACTCATTAAGACACTCGCTATTAATCTGGATTAAATTGGGGTTTGTTCAAAGATAAAAAATCTTAAATTAACCCAACGGTTAATTTAAGATTTTTCCTGCTATTAAGCGTAATCTACTTAATATTTTATTTATCTAAAAGCTGTTTCGTTTCTGGATCGAAAGGACGCTTACCAAATATCTTTTCAAGGTTATCTTTAAAGATTACCTCTTTTTCTAAAAGTACGTCGGCCAACTCAGTAAGTTTTTCCTTATTATCTTCTAGAAGTTTTATCGCTCTTTTATATTGAGTTTCAATAATATCAGATATTTCATTATCGATAAGTTCAGCTGTTTTTTCACTATATGGTTTTGTAAAACCATATTCGTTTTGGCTAGAAGAATCGTAATAAGTAAGGTTTCCAACTTTATCACTTAAACCATAAATAGTAACCATAGCTCTTGCTTGTTTAGTTACTTTTTCAAGATCACTTAAAGCTCCAGTCGATATTCTATTGAAAATAACTTTCTCTGCAGCACGACCTCCCAATGCAGCACACATTTCGTCAAGCATTTGTTCTGGTCTAACAATTGAGCGTTCTTCTGGTAAATACCAAGCAGCACCTAAAGACCGTCCACGAGGTACAATAGTTACTTTTACTAAAGGCGCAGCATGTTCTAACATCCAGCTAACAGTAGCATGACCCGCTTCATGATAAGCAATTGCTTTCTTTTCGTTAGGTGTTATAATTTTATTTTTCTTCTCTAAACCACCAACTATACGGTCTACAGCATCAAGGAAATCTTGCTTATCTACAGCTTTTTTTCCTTGTCTAGCAGCAATTAACGCCGCTTCGTTACATACGTTTGCAATATCTGCACCAGAAAAACCTGGAGTTTGTTTGGCTAAGAAGTCTGTGTCTAAATTTTCTGCTTTTTTGATAGGCTTTAAATGCACTTCAAAAATTTCTTGACGTTCTCTTATGTCAGGAAGATCAACAAAAATTTGTCTGTCAAAACGTCCAGCTCGCATTAATGCACTATCTAAAACATCGGCTCTGTTTGTTGCAGCTAATACAATTACATTTGTATTTGTACCAAAACCATCCATTTCTGTTAATAACTGATTTAAAGTATTCTCTCTTTCATCGTTAGATCCAGACATATTACTTTTTCCTCTTGCACGTCCAATGGCATCAATTTCATCAATAAAAATAATTGCTGGCGATTTTTCTTTGGCTTGCTTAAATAAATCTCTAACACGAGACGCACCTACACCCACAAACATCTCAACGAAATCTGATCCTGATAATGAGAAGAAAGGCACTTTAGCTTCGCCTGCAACAGCTTTTGCTAATAAGGTTTTACCCGTTCCAGGAGGTCCTACAAGTAGTGCTCCTTTAGGTATCTTACCACCAAGAGCGGTATATTTTTCCGGATTTTTAAGGAAGTCTACAATTTCTTGAATTTCTTCTTTAGCTCCTTCTAAACCTGCCACATCTTTAAATGATGTTTTTACATCTGTATTTTGATCGAATAATTTAGCTTTAGATTTTCCAATGTTAAATATTTGACCACCAGCACCGCCGCCTCCGCCGCCTGACATTCTACGCATTATAAAAATCCAAACCCCAATTAATAAAATAAAAGGTAGAATTCCAATAAGGAAATCACCCATTAGGTTTTGTTCTGTTTTATAATTTACAGTTGTCTTTAAATTCAAATCTTTTATAGTTGAATTTACTTGATTTTCGAAGTTTTGTAAATCTCCAAATTCAAAAGTGTAATTTGGTAATTTGGACGCTGTAGGTAGTAATGTAGAAGGTTCCGATTTTTTATGATCTTCTTTTTGTAACGCTTCTTCGGTTAGAAAAACTTCTGCCTCTCTTTTATTTACAATTTCAACAGTTTGCACATCACCATCCCTCAAATATTTCATAAAATCTGAAGGGGTAGTCGTATTCGCGTCTTGTAAGCTATTACTGTTAAAAAGTTGCATCGCAATAAAAATCGCGATAATTGCTCCGTAAATCCAATACGGATTTAATTTAGGTTTCTTATTTGGAGTTTTCTTTTCGTTTGCCATTAAATTTTAATAATTTGTTTCAATTATAGTTGTTTTTGCGTCGCCCCAAAGGCTTTCAATGTCATAGTATTCGCGAATATGTTTCTGAAAAACATGAACTACAACATTAACGTAATCCATTAATACCCACTCGGCATTGTCTTGTCCTTCTATATGCCAAGGTTTGTCCTTAAGTTCTTTGCTAACTTTTCTCTGAACAGCGTTTACAATGGCATTTACTTGAGTGTTTGAAGTTCCCTCACATACTATAAAATAGTCGCAAACCGTATTTTCAATTTCACGTAGGTCAAGAATGCTTATTTCTTTTCCCTTAACATCTTCAATTCCACTTAATATAGTAGAAATTAGTAGGTCTGCATTTATATTTTCTTTCGCCATTAATTTGATTTAATTTGTACAAAGTTATTATTTTTTAGTTCTTTATACTTTAAAAATTGCAGAAGTTTTCATCCTGCCTATATAAATAATATAAATGCGTATAATCAAACTTGATGCCATTGATTCAACAAATACTTATTTGAAACAATTAAGTACATGTGAATTACTGCAAGATTTCACTGTAGTTGTTGCCAAGCAGCAAACCATGGGACGCGGGCAAATGGGTACAGTCTGGGAGTCTGAAGCCTCTAAAAATCTTATGTTTAGTGTTTTTAAGGACGTGTCTTACGTGCCTGTGGAAAAGCAGTTTTATATTAGTATGGCTACAGCAATTGCCATTTATAAGGCATTAAAAAAGCTTATGGTGCCTAAGGTTCAAATAAAATGGCCAAACGACATTTTGTCAGATAAAAAGAAGATTTGTGGTGTGCTAATCGAAAACATTGTTAAACAGGGCGGATTAAGAGACAGTATTTTGGGAATAGGTGTCAATGTTAATCAAACAGATTTTTCTGGATTACCAAGGGCGTCTTCAATAGTTAATAGAGTTGGACGTCTTTATGATTTAGATGAAGTGCTACATCACATCATAGTGGAATTAAAAGAATGTTTTGCTTGGCTAGAACGCGGACAATATTATAAAATACAAGAAGAGTACGAAAGTGCGTTGTTTAAAAAAGATAAACCTTCAACATTTTTGGATGCTGAAGGTTCTATGTTTATTGGTTTTATACTTGGTGTATCAGACTTTGGTAATTTAAAAGTGCTGTTAGAAGACCAAATTATAAAAGAGTTTGATTTAAAAGAATTAACTTTATTATATTAAACTGATGCTGGCATTTTTGTTACCAAAGTTTCAATAAATTTAGATATTGGCCCTTTTATCATCATTGCCATCATCGGATTAAAATCGCCTTCAAACTGAAGTTTAACATCGCTTTTCCCTTCAGAAATTTCAGTAATATGTCCAATTAAAGAAAAATCTAATTTTCCGCCTGCAGCTCCTAAAACTATTTTGTTAGGAGGAATAGCTTCTTTCTTTTTTAAAACGATTTCAGGCATACCTTTTAAGGCAAATAGAAACTTGTTCTCATCTAAAATCTCAAACTTACTAATGTTATCAGGCATCAGTTTTTCAAAATTTTTAATATCAGAAAGAAAATCGAATACTTCTTGAGACGATTTATCTATGCTTACTTTCGGTGATTCTAAATTCATGATTCTATTGTTTTTTAGACTGGATCAAATAATGTTCCATTGGCTAGGATTGGCATTCCAATCTGATAATGTTTGTACTTCAGACTGTGTAATGTAATTGGTTTCTACAGCTTGTTCAATTAAACTTTCGTAATTACTCAAGGTTTGAAGCGATACGTTTTCTTTTTCAAAATTTTCATTGGCAATACTAAAGCCATATGTAAATATAGCAATCATGCCTTTTACATTTAGACCAGCTTCTCTTAAAGCTTTAACGGCATTTAAACTACTTTGTCCTGTGCTAATTAAATCTTCAACAACAACAACATTTTGTCCTTTTTGAACAAAACCTTCAATCTGATTTTGTCTTCCATGGCTTTTAGCTTCAGGTCTTACATAAATAAATGGCAGACCTAAATATTCGGCAACGAGCATACCAATTCCGATAGCACCAGTGGCTACACCAGCAATAACGTCGGGCTTTCCGTATTGTTTTTCAATATCTTTCGCCATGGTTTCACGAATGTAATTTCGGATTGGTGGAAATGAAAGTATAATCCTATTATCGCAGTAAATAGGAGACTTCCATCCAGAGGCCCATGTAAAAGGAGCACTAGGGCTAAGTTTTATTGCATTTACTTGCAATAAAACTTCAGCAGTTTTTCGAGCAGTATGTTTGTTAAAAATCATAGATACAAAATTACACATTAATTAAAATAATAGTTCTTGTGTATTAAAATTATTTTTTTAAAGTTAATATGTTTGCTTTAAAAATTAATACTTTTACCACAATTAATACAGGATATTTTTTAATATGTATAAAATTTTTGTCAACGATAAGCCAATCATTTTAACCACAGAGGTTGAGAAAGAAACACATTTTAAGAATTACTTATTAGACACGGTCCATATTGGTAAGGTTATAAAGGATTTAAATAACACCTCTTTAAAAGAGGTTAGACTGATTCATAAAAACCAAGACAAGCTGCTTAAAAAGTTTCTTAAAAAGCTGCCAAATGTGGTTGCAGGCGGAGGGAAAGTGTATAATAAAGATGGTAATATTTTATTTATTTATAGAAACGATAAATGGGATTTGCCTAAAGGTAAAGCTGAGTCTGGAGAAACAATAGAAGAAACCTCTTTGCGTGAAGTAGAGGAGGAAACAGGCGTTACCGGATTAAAAATCACGAAACCTTTACATACCACGTATCATATTTTTAAACGCAACGGAAAGTTTAAAATAAAGGTGACACATTGGTTTGAAATGTCTACCGATTTTAAAGGTAATTTATGGCCACAACTTAACGAAGGTATTACTAAGGTAGAGTGGTTAAACGAGGTTGAAGCTATCCAAGCTTTAGAGAATTCGTATGCGAATATAAGACCGCTTATTTAGGTAAAGTAGATTTTAAAGCACTGTAAATTTGATGTTTTAAAAGGGAAGGTACTTCATTTTTTGACGTGAATTTCTGATTAATTTCTATCTCAATTCCTATATAATTTATAGGGAATTGTTTGCGTAAATACGTTGTAAAACCATCTGCGGTTCCTAAATATGGATAATTAAAACGAATTTTAAGTATTGGGTTTTCAGAATTTAATTGTTTTTTGAAGCTTTTACAATAATCAGATTCCTTTATTTTAGTAGAATCATATAAAAGCCCGATGTCGCAGGTTCTTTTTTCTCCATTTAAAATAGGAGTGAAGCTATGTATGGAAATATGTAGTATTGATTCTCCTTTTTTTATTTCTTTGGAAATGTAATTCCCAACAGAATCTCTGTACACATTATAATAACTGTTAATTAGATGATCCTTTTCTATATTGGAAAGTGATTTAGAGTATTCTGAAAATAAATTCTTGTGATGTAGCGACCTGTTTAATTCTATTAATAAACGGCTCGTTTCGCTATAGTTCGAATAATCGGCAATTGGTTTTAGATATTTAAAAACATCTAAAGCTCCAATATCAAAACCACGATGCGAATGCAACGTGGTTTCTTCATTTTTAAATAGCGTATTGAATTTTTTAGGAATGTTGTTTCCGCCGTGTTCGCAAGTTAAGACCAGTTTCATTTTAGAAACATTGTGTTGTTTTCAAGACAATTTGCTAAACGTCTGTACACATTTAAAACGTTAGTTTCAGAAAAATCATCGGCCAAAGCATTCTCAATTCTTGTTGCTAATGTACCTTCGTATAAGATGGTTTCTATAGTTATATAGTGAGATTTATGGATGTTTGGTTTTACTAATTCATATAAATGTTTCCAAACATTTTGAATTGTTGTTGAATCTTCAATATCAAATAAATTTAAATAATCTAAATTTTTAATTTTAGAAGTTTCACCATATTTAATAGCATCATTTAGAATTACAAATAAATCTTCTTTTACCCAGCGTTTCTGTGCAGCCAAAGGCGATAGTTTTTTATTAACTAACAATTTTAAAGTCTCAATTATTAAAACACAAACTGCTATATCTGCTTTTGGACATTCTTGAATATCGACTAGACGTATCTCGATAGCATTTCTGTCGAAACGTGCAATAGCACCACGAGAATTTAAAAAATGATGATCTAAAATATTATGAATATCGAACGGTTTAATAGCCTTATTAATAGGTTCGAAAATGGTTGCGTAATAATCTAATTTTGTAAATACACGTTCAGGAATAATAAGGCCTGCCATTTCAGGGATTTCTTTCTGATTGGTTTTATAATACTCTAATCTCGTGTCTTTAAATCCTGTTATTTTACCTTCTAAAATTGGTGAGCTTGCGCTTAATCCAGGAATTAAAGGTAAAATTAAACGAATGGCTGCATGTAATCTTTCAAACTCTTTATCGTCAAAAAAAGGTAAGTTAATATGCACACTTTGCACATTACTCCATCCGTGATTTTTACAATTAAAAATACGGTTGTAAAGTTCGTAAACTTCACTATAACTGTGTTTCCAAAGTTGAGTGTCCGTTACAGGATTCATAAATGGGTGCGCAGCCGATGGTAATAATTCTGCCTGCAATGGTTTTAAAATCGCATTGATTTCTTTTATGTTTTTATGGAATAATTCGGCCAAACCATTAAGGTCTTTTGTAGGTCCGTTGGTTTTTAATTCCACTACATGGGCAACTAATTCGTTGCTCCATGCAATTTTACCATTCACAATATCCGAAGTCAATTTACCTTTCTTTTTGGTTAAAAGAGCATCAACAATTGGAGCGATTTTTAAATCGGATTGATTTACTAGCATATATTCTAGCTCAATCCCGTAAACATCAAAAAGATGATATTTTTTATTCATTTTATTCTAAACGTTTTTTTAAAGCAGTTAAAATATCGATGTAAACGGCATCACCATAATAGGCGTCTTCAACTCCAAAATCGATATTTGGGTTGTCGTTAATTTCAATAACCATGGGTATATTGTTTATCACTTTTATATCAATCCCATAAAGGCCTTTTCCCATAAGTTTAGCCGATTTAACTGCCATATTCAATACCTTTTTAGGCACAGATTCTATTGGCAGACAGTCAGCATTTCCATCTTGGTCATCTTTTTTCTTGGCGTTCCAGTTATAGATTTGCCAATGCCCTTTAGCCATATAATATTTACAGGCATAAAAAGGTTTGTCGTCTAAAATCCCAATGCGCCAATCGTAATCTGATGGGCAAAACTCTTGAGCAATAATTAAGTCGGATTCTTTAAGCATTTCAGAAACGAGTTCGTGATACTCTACTTCAGTTTTTGCTTTTTTTACTCCGAAAGAAAATGTCGAGTCAGGTGCTTTTAAAACACATGGCAGTCCAACGGTATCTAAAACCAATTGTTTATTATCTTTATGTACAATTATAGTTTTTGGCGTGTCTATATTGGCGTTTTTCAACGCTTCTGCCATATATACTTTATTACAACATTTTAAAATGGCACTTGGGTAATCTATAATCGCAAGACCTTCTTGTTGTGCTTTCCTGGCAAAGGCGTAAGCTTCGTTATTTACTTCTGTGCTCTGACGAATAAAGAGCGCATCAAAAGAAGATAAACGTGACAAATCTTTAGGCTCGATGATTTCGGCATAAATATTCATTTTTTCAGCTAAATCTACAAACTTTTTTAGGGCTTTAGGATTGCTTGGAGGCGCAGGATCATTTGGATTTACTAAAATTGCTAAATCGAAATCACTTTTGGTTAACTTAGGAATATCGTAACGTTTTTTTGAAAAATATTGATTTGCAAATTCCTGAACACTTTCTAAATGTTCTGAAGGAATCTCAGATTCTGAAATGGCTTTTATACTTTGAATATTCCACTTGTTACTATGATTGAATTTTACACGTAAAAAAGGGACTTGAAAATGCCTGTAAAATAACAGGCTCAGTTCCTTGTATTTCTGGGCAACATTTTGTCCGAAATAAATACTCAATGTAAATTCTTGCGACTTTATATTTTTTAAACTTTGCTGAATAATATCATCAAATTCATCAGATACAATTCTAACTAGTTTTAAAGCCTTTAAATCGACTATGTTTTTAACGGTCGGGATAGCTAAATGACCTCTGGCTTCGGCTAAAAGCGAAACGTAATACCCTTTAGATTGGTATGAATAATCTTTACATAAATTAAAGATCCTGGCTTTTTTTAATAATGAAAACTCAGGGTTTGTAAGGTATTCTTGTGAGGAAATCACTTTAATATTCTCAATCGAAAAATTCCATTTTTCAGGTTGATTGACAACAATATATTTGTTCATACAGACGCTGTATCGCGATATAAATTTTAATCAAAAGTATAGTATTTTTAATTATGTTTCACGTTCAATCCTCTTTTTTTTGATTTTTTTTAAAGTCTTAATCTTGATGCTTTTGAGAGCTTATAAATGGAATTTTTGGTGCTAAAAAATAGCCTGTTAAACTCGCAAATAAAATAGGGATTAAATGTCCGAAACCGGTAAGCGTTGTTAGTAAAATTGTAGTACTCATAGGTGTCCTAGTTACACATGCGTTTATGGCTGCCATACAGCTTACAATTGTTAATGTTAAACTAACCGATGGAATAAATTGATGAATGATTAAACCTAAAGTTGTACCAACAAAAAATAATGGAATTATAAAACCACCACGCCAGCCGGAAGTCACTGTAATTGCAATGGCAATAATTTTAAATATTAAGATGATGAACAACAGTTTTAATGGAAAATGCTCATTAATAATTTCATTAATTTCATGATGTCCAAAGTAACGTGTAATTGGTAAATAGTAAGCTATAACTCCTAATAGTAAACCGCCAACAAGGGTTTTAATATAAATAGGAAGCGGACGTTTTTCGAATATTAGTTTGAAGAATTTTATACAAAAAATGAATAACCAACCTACAGCTGTAGCTATAATGGCAAAGAATACAGCATACCCAAAATCAAAAACTCCAGAATATTCGTAAGCCGATAAATTCCACGTCGGACCCAGGCCTAGATGTACAATTAAGGCAAAAACGATGTAACTAAAACTACTAGCAACAAGCGCAGGGATAATGGCTCGGTAATATTCGACAGCATGTTTATAATGAAGAATTTCTAAAGCAAATAAACTTCCACCTAATGGGGCTCCAAAAAGCGCAGTAAATCCCGATGCCATACCCGCAATACTTAAAGAACGGAGCGCTTCACCTTTAAGTCGAAAAACTTGACCTAACCAAGTACCTATAGATCCTGTGACTTGTACTAATGGTGCTTCGGGTCCTAAACTACCACCAGAAGCAACGCAGAGTAAAGAAGATAAAACCATAGACGGATTATTCTTCGGATTTAGTTTTCCTTTATTAAAACGGATGTTGTTTACTATAAGTTGTATTTCTCCAGGATCTCCAATAAAGTGAATAATTAAACCTGCCATTAAACCACAAATAGACATGACAGGTATAACTTGCCAACCTTCGAAAAATGAAATTTTATGTGTCAGGAATTCTAAAATAATCCAATATAAGCCCGCAGTTACACCACCAATAAGACCTAAAAAAGCCCAAAGTAAAAATGACCAACTAAAAACAAACGGATTGAATTTCATGGGTTGATCTAAAATGTCGAGATATTTAATTATCCTTTTTTTACTTTTTATTTGCACGTTGCTGAAGTTTTAAATAGACATGGCAAATATATACTTGTTTTTAGTTTACTCGATAAATAGGATATTTTAAATGTGCTTTTTCGTAATTCTCACTTTGCTTGTGTAGCCAATCTAGTTGTGCATACCAATTACTCGCAAAATCGTTGTCGTTTTGTTTTTTAGTTTCAAATTGTACTTTTAATTCAGCATCATTATTTAGTAATTCTAGGGCTAAATCTTCCCAAACGTAAGGAGAAAAACCTTCTTTTTGCTGAAGTATAGTGTCGAAGAAATTCCAGTTAAAAAAGGAATCTACTGCTTGAGGTTCTAATGTTTCTAAAAGATAGCGTATGCTTGGTTGATGTGTTTCAATATAATAATCGCCCGTTCTAAATTGAATCTGTTCAATTGTTGTAGAGACCGATGTGTTAGAATGTAAATAGTGACCTTCATAAGGTTCTTGTTTTGTGTCGAAATTGGTAATGTGATATGTTTCAACTGTAAACGTTTTATCCGTTTTCAATTGAGTCATTTTTACCTGATTAAGTTTTAGTAATTCAATAACAGAATACCAACCTTGAGGAATGATATAGGCTTTTGGAATAGTGATTTCTAAAGTTGGATTAAAGTAGTTTTGATACTTTATCGTTTTAGTGAAGGGTTTAGATCTGTCGTACTTTAAACGGTTTAAACCCGTAACTTCACTTGTTATGTATTCGCCTTCAAAACCTTTAAATTGTAATATTGAAAAATTAGTTGTGTCTACTTCCCAGTTTAAATTATAAGTTCTCGCATTAAGGAAAGTCGCATTAGCTTCATTTCTTAAAGTTTTAATTGTTTTGTAATCTTTATCTATAAGTTCAATCATGCTTACCATGAGTTCGTAAGTTCCTTCAACTCTCGGTTTATAGGGTTTAAGCATGTGTGTTTCTACCATCATACCTAAAGTATTAAATAGGGTTGTATAACCTGTCGAATATCTTGGGTTGTCTAGAAATTGACTAAATCCTATTTCGGGAACTTCATTGAAAACATTAACATATGGAGTGATATCCCAGCTTTTAGAAGCCAAATTTTGTTCTAGTTCAGGCATCATCTTGGTGTGTAAATAGTCTCCTAAATTTCCACCAAGTTTATTATGCTGAGTGAATAAATGGGTTAACGTGTATTGATAATCTGCGCCGTTGCTTACATGGTTATCTATAAAAACATCGGGTTGAACGCTGTGAAAAATTTCAGCAAAAGCTTTTGCGTTTTTAGTATCACTTTTTATAAAATCACGATTCAAATCGAAGTTACGTGCATTACCTCTAAAACCATATAATTCGGGTCCGTTTTGGTTGGTTCTAGTTGTCGAATTCCGATTCAAACTCCCTCCAATATTATAAATTGGAATTGTGACTAAAACCGTATGTTTTGGCATCTTAATTTTTCCTTGAACATAATCTCGAAACAACATCATTGTTGCATCGATTCCATCACTTTCACCTGGATGAATCCCATTATTGATAAGTAAAATACATTTGTTTTTACGAATTTCAGTAAAATTAAATGTCTTGTTCGGGTCTAAAGTCACAATATGTAATGGCTTTCCAGAGTCTGTTTTACCCATGGTTTGAATAGAAATCTGAGGATATATTTTGGCTAATGCTATGTAATATTGAATAACTTCATCGTAGGTTGCGGTTTCTAAACCTCCACTTTGTTCAAAAGGTGTGATAAAATTATTTTGTATTTGAGCATGTAAAGCATTCGTTAATAGTAATATAATGAAAGCGTAGGTAAAATATTTCATTCTTTATTGTTTTAGTCAAACTTAATGAAATTATTACATTAAGAACTTGTGAGTCGCCATTTTAACTGTACTTTTGCGCCTTTAAAAAATTAGATACATGACAGATTTTATAAGGAAAATAACCCCAAATCCGAAAGACGATATTTTAGCTGGTATAACAGTATCGTTAGCTATGATTCCTGAAGTTGTTGCTTTCGCTTTTGTTGCGCAAATAGATCCATTAGTAGCGCTTTCTGGTGCTTTTATTGTAGGATTAATTACTGCAATTTTTGGTGGACGTCCGGGTTTAATTTCTGGAGCAGCAGGCGCAGTAGCGGTTATTTTTGTACACTTAATTTCTGAAGGTCATGCTAAAGGGATGCTTTTTGATACACCTATTGAAAACATGGGGTATTTCTACCTGTTGGCGGCCGTTGTTTTAATGGGAGTTATTCAAATCTGTGCGGGAGTTTTTAAACTTGGCCGATTTGTACGATTAATTCCACATCCTGTAATGTTAGGATTCGTTAATGGATTAGCTATTGTAATTTTTATGGCTCAAGTACGTATGTTTTCTCATAAAGAATTGGAGATTACAGCTGCAGGTGTTAAAAATTATATTAACATCCCAATGGAAGGTACAGAGCTTTATATAATGCTTGGTCTTGTAGCTTTAACGATGGGAATTATTTGGTTGTTACCTAAAATTACTAAAAAAATTCCTGCCGCATTAACTGCCATTTTAGTAACCACTGCTATTGCAATATTTGGCGGATTAGACCTAAGCACCGTAGGATCTTATATTATAGAAGGAGGAGGAACAGGCTTAAAAGGAGAGTTTCCAACCCCTAACGCAGAGTTGTGGCAAAACCTTCCGTTTAATTTAGATACTTTAAAGTTCATTTTGCCATATGCATTTTTAGCAGCTTCTGTAGGATTAATTGAATCGTTAATGACTATGAATTTGGTCGACGAGTTAACCGAAACTAGAGGAAATGGTAACCGTGAATGTATTGCGCAAGGTGCCGGAAATATGGTGAGTGGTTTATTTGGTGGAACTGGTGGTTGCGGTATGATTGGTCAAACTGTAATTAACATTAATGCTGGTGGGCGTGGTCGCTTGTCAGGGATTATGATGGCTGTAACCTTATTAACTTTTATTTTATTTACAGACAAATATATAGAGCAAGTGCCAATCGCTGCTCTTGTTGGAGTGATGTTTATGATGGTAATTGAAACGTTTGCTTGGTCCAGTTTCAGAATTATTAGAAAGATTCCAATGTCTGATGCTATAGTTTTAGTAATCGTGTCTGCTGTGACTGTGATTTACGATTTAGCGATAGCTGTTTTTGTAGGTGTAATTATTTCGGCATTAGTTTTTGCTTGGGAAAATGCTAAAAAGATTAGAGCTAGAAAACGTTTTTCTGAAGACGGAAAAGTGAAAACTTATGAAATTTGGGGGCCGTTATTCTTTGGTTCTATTTCTGCTTTTAACGAAAAATTTGATGTTAAAAATGATCCTGATGAAGTGTATATAGATTTTGTTGAATCTCGTGTAAGCGATCATTCGGCATTAGAAGCAATTACAAATCTTGTAAATAGATATGAAGCTGAAGGGAAATCGATAAAATTGAAACACTTAAGCGAAGATTGTAAATTGTTAATGTATAAAGCGAATCCGAAACTTAAAGACGTAATTGTCGAAGATATTCACGATCCACGCTATCATTTGGCAGCAAACCCAGAGGAGTTTCCTAAACCCCTTTCAGAATATAAATTTTAATAATAAAGGCGCCAATTATGGCGCCTTTTTTACTCTTACATTATCAGGAACGAGGAGCGTATAATCTCCGTTGTTTCTTATTACATCTCTAACAATACTAGAGCTTATAAAGGATGTCTTAGATGACGTTAATAAAAATACAGTCTCAATTTCTGAAAGTTTTCTATTGGTTTGAGCAATGGCTTTTTCGAATTCAAAATCGGCTGGATTTCTAAGTCCACGTAATATAAATTCAACATCCATTTTCTGACAAAAATCAACTGTAAGTCCAGAATAGGTCGTTACTGATACTTTGGGTTCGTCTTTAAAAGTGTCTTTAATAAATTGAAGACGTTCTTCTAAAGAGAACATGTATTTTTTGTCAGAATTAATTCCGATGGCTACAATAATTTCATCAAATACATTTACGGCACGCGAAATTATGTCGTAATGCCCTAATGTTAACGGGTCGAAAGATCCTGGAAATATGGCACGTTTCATTGCTTGTCTTATAATAATTTGTTTTGTGAATTTACAATTTTTATCTTAAAGCTTCTTCTATAGCGCTTCCAAATAAATCTGGTAAAGAAATTCCTGCAGCTGCAGCCTGTTGTGGTAAAATACTTTCTTTAGTCATGCCTGGAACAGTATTGATCTCTAATAAATAAGGTTCGCCATTTTTAAAAATAAATTCGCTTCTAGAAAAACCTTTCATTTTTAAAACTTCGTACACTTTTTTAGCAAGTGTGTTCACTTTTTCTTCTAGTTCCGGCGTTAATCTTGCTGGAGTAATTTCTTGAGACTGTCCTAAGTATTTAGCTTTATAATCGAAAAAATCATTTTCACTAACAATTTCCGTAATAGGCAAGACTTTTGTTTCTCCTTTGTATGTAATTACACCAACAGAAACTTCTACACCATCTAAAAACGATTCGATTATAATTTCGTCATCTTCTTTAAATGCAATGTCTATAGATGCTTTTAAATCTTCTTTTTTGTAGGCTTTAGATACTCCAAAACTACTTCCTGCTTTGTTTGCTTTTACAAAACAAGGTAAGCCTACTTTTTCAATAATGGCATCTTCATCTACAACATCTCCTAAATTTAGATAATAGGATTCTGCCGTTTTTATGCCGTAAGGTTTTAAAATACTTAAGCAATCACGTTTATTATAAGTAACAGCTGCTTGGTACATATCGCAACTAGTTTGTGGCATATTTAGCAGGCTAAAGTAGCCTTGTAAGTAGCCGTCTTCGCCTGGAGAACCATGAATGGCATTAAAAACACAGTCGAAAGTTGTTTTATTACCATCAATTGTTACCGAAAAATCATTTTTATCAACAGCAAATTCTTCATCATTTGAATTCACATAAACCCATTTATTTTTGAATATATGTATTCTGAAAGCATTGTATTTTAATGTGTCAAGTGATTGGTATACAACGTTTCCGCTGTTTAGGGAGATTTTAAATTCGCTAGAATAACCACCCATGATAATGGCAATATTTTTTTTCATAATAGTAACAAATAATAGAAATAATCGTTTAGCTAAAATATCATTTATTAATCAAAAGTAAAAACAGAACGGTTTTTATATCTTTGCCAATCAAATTCTATAACATGAGCTTTTTAAAATTCCTTACGAGTAAAACTTTTTTTCTGAATTTACTCTTAGCTGTAGCCGCCATTGTAGTACTAAGTTATTTAATGCTTAAATGGTTAGATAATACAACAAATCATGGAGAGTTCGAAACGGTTCCGGATTTAACAGGTAACTCTATAACAATAGCCAAAGCAGAATTAGAAAGAAATAAATTAGTAATGGAAATTCAGGATTCTGCCAATTACAATCCAGATTATCCTAAATTTTCGGTTATAGAACAAGATCCAAAAGCTGGATTTAAAGTAAAAGAAGATAGAAAAATATATTTAACACTTAATCCGTCAGGATACAGAAAAGTGCTAGTGCCAGAATTAACAGATCGCACATTTCGTCAAGCTAAACCTACTTTAGAAGCCTTAGGTTTTCAAGTAGGTACCATTAGGTATGTTGACAATATTGGGAAAGATATGGTTTTACAAGTTTCTCATGATGGAGAAAAAATAAAACCAGGCGATATGTTACCTAAAACATCTAAAATCGATTTAGTATTAGGAAACGGTAATAGACCATAGACCAGAGTAAATTATGAGTGATTACACACCACAAAACGAAGAGACCGAAGACGAGCTTTACGAGCATTATGCTTTTACAGCAGAAAAGGGGCAATCGCCACTTCGAATTGATAAGTATTTAATGAATTTTGTCGAAAACGCAACCCGAAGTAAAATTCAGGCAGCGGCGAAAGCTGGCAATATTTATGTTAATGGTATTCCCGTTAAGTCCAATTATAAAGTTAAAGGTAACGATGTTATAAAAGTGCTTTTTGCACACCCGCCATACGAGAATTTACTTGTTGGAGAGAATATTCCTATCGATATCGTTTACGAAGACGACGATTTATTGGTGGTTAATAAACCAGCAGGAATGGTTGTGCATCCCGGACACGGAAATTATTCTGGAACCTTAATAAATGCATTAATTTATCATTTCGATAATCTTCCAGAAAATTCTTCTGGTCGCCCAGGTTTGGTACATAGAATTGATAAAGATACTAGCGGATTGTTGGTTGTGGCTAAGACTGAAGAGGCGATGGCGCATTTATCTTTTCAGTTTGCAGAGAAAACATCAGAGCGCGAATATGTTGCTATTGTATGGGGAAATGTAGATGAAGAAGAAGGTACTGTTGAAGGTAATATTGGACGTCATCCTAAAAATAGACTTCAAAATACTGTGTTTTTCGGAGACGATGCTGATAAAGGAAAAGCTGCGGTTACACATTATAAAGTCATAGAACGATTGGGTTACGTGACCTTAGTGTCTTGTAAGTTAGAAACTGGTCGTACGCATCAAATACGTGTGCATATGAAACATATTGGACACACTTTATTTAATGATGAGCGTTATGGCGGTGAACGTATTTTAAAAGGAACCACCTTTACCAAATATAAGCAGTTTGTAGATAATTGTTTCAAGGTTTTACCAAGACAAGCATTACATGCAAAAACGTTAGGTTTTGAACATCCAAGAACCAAAGAATTTATGCGTTTTAATACTGAAATCCCTGAAGATATGCAACTTTGTATTGGAAAGTGGCAACATTATGTGAAGCATAAAGAAATTGATGAATCATAGATATTAATGATTAAGATATAAGAAATAACAGTGTTTCTCTATTCGTTTGTGTCCTTTTCATTTGTATTTTTACTTGTTTTTAAAATTGAAATGAGTAATCAAATTGAACTTGAATAATACCAAATAAATGAAATTAGTAATATCTCCAGCCAAGTCTTTAGATTTTGATAGTAAGTTACCAACCGATGTTTATACAGAAGCTATCTTCTTAAAACAAGCGGAACGTTTAAATAAGGTTGTAAAAAAGAAATCTGCTAAAAGTTTATCAGAATTAATGCACATTTCTGATGCTCTTGGTCAGTTAAACTATCAGAGAAATCAGGATTGGGAATTGCCATTTACAAAAGACAATGCCAGGCAGGCTATTTATGCCTTTAATGGAGATGTTTACCGTGGTATTGATGCGTATTCTATACCTGAAGATAAATTAGAAACGCTTCAAAATACCGTAAGAATTATATCTGGTTTATATGGTGTTTTAAAACCCTTCGATTTAATGCAAGCTTATCGTTTAGAAATGGGGACAAAGTTGCCGGTAGGGACTAAAAAGAATTTATATGAATTCTGGAAAGAAACAATTACCAAAGTTTTAAATGAAGAGTTGGAAGATGGTGAATTGTTTTTAAATTTGGCTAGTAACGAGTATTTTAAAGCTGTAGATGTGAAGTCGCTAAAGGTGCCAGTAGTAACTGCAGTTTTTAAAAATTTTAAAAATGGTGAATACAAAATGATTGCAACCTATGCGAAATTAGCTAGAGGTTTAATGACCCGTTTTGTAGTCGATACAAATGCAAAAACTATAGAAGATTTAAAGGGATTTAATTACGAAAACTACCGATACGATGAGCAATTCTCAACAGAAACCGAGTTGGTCTTTACAAGATAATAAGCGATCTCAGGAAGAACGCGAAGCTTTTAAACCTACAGGAAAATCACCAAAAAAGCTGAATACGACTATGTATGTTATTTCGGTGATTTTAATTACTTTTTTAGCTAGTTTATCGTTAACAGTAAGTTCTGGTAAAAAACTAGAAGCGTGTTTCTTTTCCGATTTTTGCTTTAATTCTAAAGACGATGTATTTTTGTATTCACTTTATGTGTTTACTACAATTGCAATTATCGCTTTTACTGTTTTTATAGCTTACAAGTTCGGAAAGCGATTTGGTAATGCTATAAAACAATAATTAGCGTTTTACTGTTGGGTCTTTATCAATATTAAGCTTTTCTTCCGGACGCACTTTTTTCTTGATTCGTGGACGTCTTACGCCGTAAGTTCCTCTATTAATTTTTCCGCGTTTGGTTTTTTTATCTCCTCTACCCATAGTTTTTCTTTTAAAATACTAATTTTGGACTAAACTACAAAAGAATGTTCAAGCATAAGCACCCGTATGCACCATTTATTCCTGAAAATGCAACCAAATTAATAGTTGGTACCTTACCACCGCCGAGATTTTCTAATGGAGAATTGAAACCTGGTGATGTTAATTTTTGTTACGGAAGTATTGACGGACAATTATGGCCGATTTTAAATATGATTTTCGATTTAAAATTAAAGTTTGAAACTACTGATGAAGCAATTCTTCAGCGAAAAAACTTTTTAATCTCTAAAGGTATTGGGATTTGTGATATTGTAGAAAGTGCTGAACGTGAAAAAATTGACGCTTCAGATTTAGGAATGAAAAGTATAACGTTAAGAGATGTAATAGGATATTTAAAACAACATCCTAAAGTAGATACCTTGTTGTTTACTGGAGGAAATAGTAAGAATGGTCCTGAATATTTTTTTAGAAAACATTTAAAAACATACGACTTGGTTTTAACTGTGGAATGTAACGAAGTACCAAGAATTCATAGTTTTAAGCTTGATGGAAGACTAATTAAGACAGTCTCCTTAACAGCGCCTTCTGGCGCTGCTAATAGAGCTGTTGGCAGTATGCCACTTTACAAACAAATCAAACAAACAAATTCTAATTTCAATACTTTTGATTTTCGCGTTATGCAATACCGCGAATTCTTTTAATCTTAATTCTTAATAATAAAACGTTTAAATGTCGTTTCATTACTTGTGTTTTTAGCTTTTAATATATAAGTTCCTGTAGAGAAATTAGACACGTTAATGCGTGTAGATACTTCTGATTTTACCGATTGCGATAAGACCAATTGCCCTTGGATATTATAAATTTCTACAGTTTTTAATTCTTGTTTTGCATCAGAGATGTTTAATTCAAATTGCGCAGGATTAGGATATATTCTTAAGCTTTGCGCTAAAGTGTTTTCAGAAACAGAAAGGGTATTGTCTGTACCATAAATACGAACTTCAGCTAAGCTAGTCCATTTGCTACCTCCAGAATTTCCGAAACCTATAATTTGAACAAAACGTGCTTTTGTTGGTGTTATAGGGAAATTCTCGTAATCATTAGAGGTTCCAGAACTCGTAATTTCATTAGTGATTTCAGTAAAATCTGTGCCATTATCTGAAAGGGCTATCTTAAAATAGGTAGAACGTGCTGATCCGTTATGAAATGCAATTTTTAATAAGCTTACTGTGTCTATTTTTCCTAAATCGTAAGTTATAGTTTGTCCATCACCTTCTGCAGACCAACGTGTGTCGAAATCGTCGTCTAAGGTATTTCCTGGTAGATTAGGGTCTTGAGATTCACTAGCAGAAACAGATACTGGAGTAAGTAAATCCAATCCGTCTGCAGGGTCTAAACCTTCTTGAGTTACATATAAAGTTCTCGATAATGTGCTACTAGTAATCGTAATAACACCGGTACGTTCTTCTGTAGTGTCATTTTTTAATACCGTAATATCTACAGTATCATTATTTTCCCCACTTTCTGGAGTTACAGTAATCCAATCTTGGTTGTCTGTAATTTTCCATGCCATGTTAGAGGTAATAGCCGATTCTTGAGTTCCAGATTCAGCTGAAAATGTTTCGATAGCAGCTATCGATAATTGATCTACAGGTTCTATTTCACCTTCATCAGAATCAGGTCCAACATCTTCAGGATTTAAAGGTGCATAACGTACACTTTCTAAACTATAATGATCTGCTCCAGTATTGCTCTCGTCTGGTCTAGTTTGGCCTTGGATATCTTCCATTACACTTATAGACGTTTCACTTTTTTGAAAAAGAGGAGACTCTGCTGTACTTCTCCAAACGCCATCTTCGTAATTTAAAAAAGGGTTTCCAGTAGTAACCTCGTGAGTATCAAAAGTAGAATCATCGCTAGTTAATTTAGCGTCGCCTTCAGGATACATTAAGTTATTACTCCAAGAAATACCATCACCCTGATTATTTCCATCTACATAATTAACTAAACTATTCGTTTTTCCGATCACTAGGTTATTGGCAAACGTAACATCTTCTACTTTTTTACTGTAGTCTCCGCCGTTATCGAAACCGATTTCAATTCCGTAGGTATTATATACAAGTGTGTTATAAGCAATGGTAACACGTTCTGCTCTAAAATGCTTACTTAAATTACTGCTTTCGCCATCTATAGCATCACCTTGAGTAATTGTAATAGGAGCATCCCAACGTGTACCTTCTAAGTTTTCAAAATAATTATTAACAATAATATGGTCTGTTCCGTATACACGAATTCCTCCAGTATAAAGTGTTGAACCTTCATCAGATACTCCAATTTCTTTTCCGTCGCCAAAGAAATAATTTCCTTCAATACGATTTCTATTTCCATGTCTTAGAGATAGTGTTCCGTAACTTTTTCTAAAAGTATTATGTCTAACAATATTATCGCAACTTTTTACTGAAACGATTTCAGGGTCGCCATCGCAATCTTCAAATAAATTAAATTCTACAGTTGTAAAACCACTAGATTCCGACATCTCGCTCCAACCAATTCTAATGGATTCTTGCTCGTTTGTAGCACGAGGTCCGTTGTTTTTAAAATAATTATGGTCTATTCTGTCGTAAGTAGATTGACGGAAATCTTCGTCACCATCATTAGTCCCATCAACAGTTATATAGTGTCCTGGTGTTGTTTTATTCTGAAAGGTGTTATGGTCTATTCTGTTATTATGACTTGCATACTGAAAGGTATGATCGTCCCAAACACCACCAATAAACACCCATTTTATAGAGTCTTCGGTAAGTAGTTCAAAAACATTTCTAGTCATTCTAATATTGTTACAACCTTCAAGTTTAATTAAAGAATTGTCACCTTCAGCATCAAAAACAAAGCCTTGTAATACAATATGAGATGATTTTTTTAATACAAAGCTCGATTCGCCAGTAAGCGTTACACCACCAACTGTTTCTGCCTTAATAGTAATTGGATCTCCAGAAGCTCCATTTTTTTCTTCAAGCCTAAGTTCGAAATCATTATATGTTCCATTCTTAATAATAAATACATCTCCAGGGGCTGCATCTTCTAATAGGTCTTCTAAATCATCTGGGTCTTCAACATATGTTTGCGCGCTAAGACTAAGTGCAAACAAAGCAAAGCAAAGCAATAATAGATGTTGTTTTTTTAATCCATTCGAAATGGATTTAGTTTTAAAGTAGTTTTTTGTCATAATAATTCTTTTTTATCTGGAAAACCAAATTGGGAAACCAGATTGGTTTACCAAAAATAACAAATAATATTTCATATCAAACAAATAATTAATATATTATTAGTGTTTTTCGCATTTTAATGGATTTTTTTTGATAAAATGATGTTTTTGTCTTAATAGTAATGTAAGAATACGTGTGTGTAAATTACTCGTAGATCAAATTTTTTGAAGGAAAAGATGAAGTTGTGTTTTTTATGAATCAATTCTTCATTAATACACATCAAATCATTAAATTTGCGTTTCTTAAAATTTGATGAAAATTTATGTTTAATAATTTAAGTGAGAAGTTAGATAAAGCGTTACACGTTCTTAAAGGACATGGAAGTATAACGGAAGTTAATGTTGCAGAAACCTTAAAGGAAGTACGTCGTGCTTTATTAGATGCCGATGTTAACTTTAAAATTGCTAAAGATTTTACTACTAGAGTAAAAGAAAAAGCACTTGGTCAAGATGTTTTAACAGCATTACAACCAGGACAATTAATGGTTAAAATCGTTAAAGACGAACTTACCCAATTAATGGGAGGTGATGCCGAAGGGATTAATTTGTCTGGTACACCTAGCATTATTTTAATGTCTGGTTTACAAGGTTCGGGTAAAACTACGTTCTCAGGAAAATTAGCAAACTACCTTAAAACTAAAAAAACTAAGAAACCTTTATTGGTAGCTTGTGATGTGTACCGTCCTGCGGCGATAGATCAGTTACATATTGTTGGAGATCAAATTAATGTTGAGGTTTTTAGCGATAAAGGAAATAATAACCCTGTAGCTATTGCAGAAGCAGGTGTTGCTTATGCGAAAGCAAACGGACATAATGTGGTAATTATAGATACCGCTGGTCGTTTAGCTGTAGATGAAGCGATGATGGCCGAAATTTCTGAAATTCATAAAGCTATTCAGCCACAAGAAACCTTGTTTGTTGTAGATTCTATGACAGGTCAAGATGCTGTAAATACAGCAAAAGCATTTAACGATGTTTTAAATTTCGACGGGGTAATCCTTACTAAATTAGATGGAGATACTCGAGGTGGAGCTGCAATCTCGATTAAATCTGTAGTTAATAAACCAATTAAATTTATTGGTACAGGTGAGAAGATGGAAGCGATAGATGTATTCTATCCATCTCGTATGGCAGACCGTATTCTTGGAATGGGGGATGTTGTTTCGCTTGTTGAACGTGCTCAAGAGCAGTTTGATGAAGAGGAAGCGAGAAAACTTCAAAAAAAGATAGCAAAGAATCAATTTGGATTCGATGATTTCTTAAGTCAGATTCAGCAAATCAAGAAAATGGGGAACATGAAAGACCTTATTGGAATGATTCCTGGAGCTGGAAAAATGATGAAAGATATCGATATTGAAGATGATGCCTTTAAGCATATTGAAGCGATTATTCATTCTATGACAGTTGAAGAACGTACAAATCCTTCAGTTATTAATGCGAGTAGAAAAAAACGTATTGGTAAAGGATCAGGAACTTCTGTGCAACAAGTAAATCAGTTATTGAAGCAATTCGATCAGATGAGTAAAATGATGAAGATGATGCAAGGTGGCGGCGGAAAACGTATGATGCAAGCCATGAAGAATATGAAGTAATTTGTATTAGTTAGTGGATCTTGTGAATCGTTTTTAAAATCATAACAAAAAAATCACTTGAGATAAATCAAGAGGAATATATCACGAAAGCTAATTTGTTTTTATAATTGGCATTCATTTTAAATTTGGAGTTAAACAAATCGAGTAAGCAGTTAATAACACATACTGTGACTTAAACTATTGAAAAACATGACAATTTTAGACGGAAAAAAGGTTAGTAACGATATTAAAGACGAGATTACCGAGCAAGTCAAAAAAATGAAAGCTAGAGGCGAAAAAGTTCCTCATTTGGCAGCTATAATAGTAGGTAATGACGGTGCTAGTTTAACATATGTAGGGAGTAAAGTTCGTGCTTGTGAGCGTGTTGGTTTTGAATCTACTTTAGTTAAAATGTCTAATACAACGAGTGAAGTTGAATTGTTAGATAAAATTCAAGAACTAAACGAAAACCCAGATATCGATGGATACATTGTTCAGTTACCATTGCCGAAACAAATAGATACTCAAAAAGTTTTATTAGCTGTAAATCCAGATAAAGATGTAGATGGTTTTCATCCTACAAATTTTGGAAAAATGGCGTTAGATATGACCACTTTTATACCTGCAACTCCATTTGGAATTTTAGAATTATTAGACCGTTACGGTGTAGAAACTAGCGGAAAACATACTGTTGTTATTGGTCGTTCTCATATTGTAGGTCGCCCGATGAGTATTTTAATGGGAAGAAAAGGTTTTCCCGGAAACTCTACTGTAACATTAACACATAGTCACACAAAAAATATTACGCAAATTACATCGCAAGCAGATATTATTATTTCGGCTTTAGGAGTTCCTAACTTCTTAAAAGCAGAAATGGTAAAAGACGATGTTGTAATTATAGATGTTGGTATTACACGTGTTGCAGACGATACTACAGAAAAAGGATACCGTATTACTGGAGATGTAGATTTTGTAAATGTAAGTAAAAAAGCAAGTTATATTACTCCTGTTCCTGGAGGTGTTGGTCCAATGACGATTGCCATGTTATTAAAAAATACATTATTGGCTTGCGAAAGACATAGAACTAAGGCTTAGAAATAACCTTATAAATAGATTAATAAGCATAATTACAAACTAGGTAGTTATGCTTATTTTTTTGCATTAATTTTAGATTAATCTTTTTTTTATTTAGCTTTAGAATTATAACTAAACTAAATAATACCCGCCAATTGAGAACTGAATACGTTGTATTTCTAATTCTGCTATGGATTGGTAAAGCAAACGGACAGACTTCAGAAACATTACAAATAAATTATTTAGGTCAAGACCACGGGCTTTTACAATTAAATTCAAAAGCACTTGCCTTAGATGATATGGGCTATTTATGGGTAGGAACGGAAGATGGCTTACACCGCTTTAATGGTTACGAATTTAAAAATTATGTATCGAACCCAAATGATAGTACTACAATCGCAGATGACCATATTCGCGGACTATTGTCTGTAAAAGACACACTTTGGATTGCTACAAACTCTAAAGGAATACAAGGTTATAAGCGTTCAAGCAACACGTTTTTTCCATTACTACCCAAAAACGATAATAATGATTTAAACAATGCTTACAAGGTATTTGGGCTTAATAATCGATTATTATTGTTTTCAGTAAAAAATCATTTTATAATATTTGATAGAATACTGAAGACGTATAAAATTATAAACCTCCCTAATGAATCTACTGAAAATCGAGTTGAAGATATACTGGTTTTCAATACGAATTTAATATGGTTGGCGACTAAAGAATCTGGGATTTTACAATTAAACTTAGATGATTACAGCATCTCAATATTACCCTATTTTGAAGGTAAACATGTTACATGTTTTATAGATAGTAAAGATCAAATTTATATTGGTTCAGAACACGGCGTGAAGGTGTTTAATAAAACGACGGGCTGTATTAGCGATACGGCAATTCTGACGACAGTTAATGGGTTTTATAAGATTAATAATTTTGAATATTATGTAATGTCAAAAAACGGTATGCTTAGATATAATTCTATAACAGATAATTTTAAGACTGTCGTTTTTAATAATATAAAGGATAATAAACGCTATACTTCTGTAGATTTTACACAAGTTTTAGACGATACTCATGGGAATGTTTGGTTTGGTACCGAAGGTGAAGGCGTGTTTCATTACAATAAATTCCAGAATAAATTTGAAACTTTTAGGGTAGAAATACCAGAATTATATGGAAATCAGCGTATAAGTGTGTTTCCTATTCAGAAAGGTAATGATTCCATTTTGTGGTTAGGTACATACGCAGGGACAGTTAAATATGAATTGAATACAAAAAAATATAATTTATATGAAACAGGTAAAGGTGGAATTACTTACGATTTTTGTAAAGATGAAAATGGAACACTTTGGGCAGGAGGGATTTCGGATGGTTTAATGAAATATGATGCTGTTAAGGACCGATTTAAACAATGGAAACATAGCAATGCTAAAAATAGTTTGTCTGATAATGAAGTTCTGAAAATCATTCCAATTTCAAAAGATAAACTCTGGGTTTGCACTTGGTCGGGAGGTATAAATGAATTTGATATTGCTTCTGAAACATTCTCTCCTGTTTTGTTTGATGGAGAACAAATAGATAGAGCAAGGTCTGCAATAATCGATTCTAATAATAATATCTGGTTGGGAACAGATAACGGACTTTACGAAATCCAATCCAACAAAATTATTCATCATTTTACTGAAGATGTAAATAACCATCTCCGCTTATCCAATAATAGAATTTTTGCAATTTCTGAAGATAATCAAGGACATTTATGGGTAGGAACAAGTTCTGGATTGACATTTATAAATACTAAAACTCAAACGTCAGAATTATACTTTAAACAGAAAGGATTCCCAAACGATTTTGTTTACGGGCTTATTATAGATAACAATAATAAAGTTTGGATGAGCACCAATTTCGGATTATCGGTGTTTAATCCTGAAGATAAATCATTTAAAAACTATACTAAAGAAGACGGTTTACAAGATAACGAGTTTAATGGTAAGTCCTTTTTTAAAGATGAAAATGGGCTATTATATTTTGGAGGTATAAACGGTTTTAATATTATAAATCCGGACAAAGTTGTAGACAACCCGTATTTACCTAAAGTGTATTTAGAATCTGTAGAACTATTTAATCAGCCTATAGAACGTAACGAAATGTTTAAAGATACGTTGGTGTTTAAAAGCAAAGAGAATGTGCTGTCGTTTAATTTCTCAGCTATAAATCATCTCAATCCTAAAAAGTGTTTATATCAATACAAATTAGAAAACTTTGATGAAGAATGGAGTCCAGTAACTAAAAAAAACAATGTTACCTATACCAATTTAAATCCTGGAAATTATACTTTAAAAATAAAGGCATCTAACGATGTTGGACAATGGAATCCAAGTTTCAAAACAGTAGAATTAATTATAATTCCACCATGGTATTTAGAACCTTGGTTTAAAGTATTTGCAGTTTGCTTATTTTTAATTTCAGGGATCTTGTATTACAAATTGAAAACATCCATGTTAAAACGGGATAAATTAAAATTAGCAGATTTAGTCAATTCTAGAACTCAAGATTTAATTCTTAAAAATGCAGAGTTAAATTCATCTAATGCCGTTATGGTGGATCAGAAAAATAACATCGAATTTTTAATGAAAGAGTTAAATCATCGTGTTAAAAATAATCTTCAAATTATTTCTAGCTTATTAAATATGCAAGCTAAGAATGCTGAAGCACAGGAAGTAAAAGATATTTTAAATATTGCGAAAAATAGAATTTTAACGATTTCATACATTCAAAAAGATCTCGCTACAAAAGAAGGACCAATTGATGTGTCTATCTTTTTGGAAGATTTTTCTCAGAAGATTTTAAGATTGTTGTCAGATCAGAAAACTCAGAAATTTAAACTTATATTCCAATTAGAGCCAGGTATTCTTTACGATGTAAATACGACTTTACTGGGATTGATTTTAAATGAATTAATTACGAATACCTATAAATATGCTTTTAAAACATATAGTCTAGATCATGTTTTAAAAATAAGTTGTTCGCTTTCTGAAAAGCAATTAATAATTATAATTGCAGATAATGGAGTAGGGTATGCGGTGTCCGAAATTAAAGATAATTCGTTAGGGTTAGATTTAGTAAAAACGATGGTGAATCAGTTAAATGGAACTATAGAAGTATCTTCTAATAACGGTGTGGAGAACATTATAAAATTACCTTAATTACCTAAATAATAATTAAAATGAGACAGATACTATTAATTGAAGACGAGCTAATTGTGGCATTGGATATTAGAAAATCCTTAGAAAAAGGTGGTGAGAATAAAGTGGTTTCTGCTCGTAATTATGTTGAAGCTAAAACGGCTTTTTTAAATACTGATTTTAATATCGTGGTTTGTGATGTTAATTTGAATGACAGTAAAGATGGTATTGAGATTATTGAAGAATTAATGCAGTTTAAACAAGTTCCTGTTGTCTATTTAACGGCTTACGATAATTCAGAGATAATAAATAGAGCCAAAAAAACCGTTCCATATGCGTATTTGTTGAAACCGTTTAACGAAATACAATTACAAATGACAATAGATCTAGCCGATTTAAATTTCAGAAAAATAGATGAAGGTCATATTATTAATGAAGAAAATTTACATAAACTGGACGAACTAACGAAACGAGAAAAGGAAATTTTATTAATTGTTGCTACAGGAAAAACAAGTAGAGAAATTGGTGAATGCTTAAATATCTCTCAACATACAGTAGATAAACATAAGAAGAATATTAAGAAAAAACTTAATTTAAGAACAATTGGTGAATTGGTTAATTTCACCATGACAACACATGTAGATTATGTTTATCAGACGTAGTTATTCACGTCTTCTAGAAGGGTGTGCAGGAGAAAATGTTTTTGTAGAATCTCCGATTAATATTTGTAATTCTTCCATTTCTGCCTTAGTAATATCACGATATTCACCAACTGGCATATCACATTTTATGTTCATAATACGAACACGTTTTAAGGTTTCCACTTCGTAAGTTAGATACTCACACATTCTACGAATTTGTCTGTTTAATCCTTGAGTTAGAATAATTCTAAATTCGTAAGTTCCTAATTTTTCAACTTTACATTTTTTAGTAACCCTATCTAGAATAGGTACGCCATTAGACATACGTTCAATAAACGTCTGCGAAATAGGTTTATCTACAGTTACTATATATTCTTTTTCGTGATTATTGCTAGCACGTAAAATTTTGTTTACAATATCACCATCGTCAGTAAGCAGAATTAAACCTTCACTAGGTTTGTCTAAACGACCAATAGGAAAAATACGTTTCGGATAATTTATGTAATCAATAATATTATCTTTTTCAACACGACTATCTGTAGTACAAACAATGCCTACAGGTTTGTTAAACGCTAAATACACAAATTCTTTTCTCGTGTTTACTACAGACTTACCATCTACAGCAACGACATCTCTACTACTTACTTTGGTGCCCATTTCTGGAACCACGTCGTTAATAGTTACACGACCAGCTTCAATAAGTTTATCTGCTGCACGACGCGAGCAATATCCTACCTCACTTAAATATTTGTTGATTCGTTTTAATTCCTCTTCCATGTCGCAAAGATACGATAAGTTTAGTTTTCTAAGAAGTCGTAAATGTGATCTCTTACAGAAGCATCGTTTAAAGAATGACCTAAGCCTTCTGTAGAAATTAAAGTGCTGTTTTTAAATCCGTTATTTATAAGGAGTGCATCATTATAAGGAATAATAGTATCAAGTTTGTCGTGAATAATGAGTCCTTTTGTTTTTACACTATTTAAAATTTGGGCAGTAGAAAACGTATTAGGGAGAACTCCAAATCGTTTAAGAATGGTTTTGTTTAACTGAAGGGAAATGCGATTATTGTAGCCTAGCATATGCACATACCTACTTATAATATCTTTAAATTCTGAAGGCGCTCCTAAAAGAATGAGTTTCTCTAAACTTTGAGTTTGATATTTATTCTGAAAGACTGTGGCTGCCATACCTCCAACAGAATGAGCAATAATGATCTGAGGTTTAAATCGTTTCGCTACTACATTTATATATTCAGCATAAAGTAGTGCATTAAATTCTTTACTTCCTGAGCGGCCATGTGCTGGTGCGTCTAAAGCCACAACAGAATATCCTTTTTTTATTAAATCTAAAATTAGAGGTTTCCAACGGTGTGAGTTGCTTTCCCAACCATGAGCTAAGAGAATTGTATCTTTTGTACCCAACCAACGATAGGTCATTATTGGAGTATTGTCGTAAGAAAGCTCTTCGTTAAATGCGGTATCTAAAAAATCGATTTGCCATTCTAAAATACGACCTTTTCTGGGCTTAGTAAATAAATTTAAAGCTTTGTTGGCTGCATAAGGTTTCGAAATGTAACTTAATAGGTTAAGATAATTTCCAACAGATTTTATTAAAAGGGTTTTCATGCATCTTCCCTGTTTACGTGATCCGGAGAAAAGGCAGGTGTGCAAATGGCAATATATTCACAAGGATCTTCAAATGGATTTGAATATTGTACTCGTGTGTTTTTTTCAATTTTAATGGATTGACCAGCTTCTAAAATCACAATTTCATCATCAATAATAAATTGTTTTTTACCTTTTATTATAAATGTGAATTCATCAAATTCTGGCGTTTGAAAAGGTTCACTCCATCCGGCAGGAGCAACCATATGTGCTAGGCTAATCTCAGAATCACCAGTAGTTGCATTTCCAAAATGTTCTTGTATAACCTTACCATCTGTAGTTGGTACGATAAACGGATTTGTAATAAGCGTGTACTTTTTCATGTGCTATTATTTTAATGGTTTTCTTTTAATCATTCCTCCTTTTAAATCTTTTACAACACCCATGATAATAAATGCATTTCTGTCTATTTTATCAATTTCAGTTTCAAATTTTGCCAATTCTAAACGGGTTACTATAGTATAAATAATGTCCTTTTCCTGAACACCTCCTTCTTGGTTATAGCCACCTTTACCAGTGTAAATAGTACACGCACGTCTTAATTTTTCGGTAACCATAATTCTAATTTCTTCATGTTTCTCTGAAATTATAGTTACACCAACGTATTCTTCAACGCCATCTACAACGAAATCAACTGTTTTAGCGGCAGACATATAAGTAAGTATAGCGTATAAAGCTGTTTCAATGGAAAGAATATAGGCTCCGAAAGAGAAAATAACTATGTTTATTAAAAGTAAAACATCTCCAATAGTCATAGATAATTTACGACCAATAAAGAGCGCCAAAACCTCGGTTCCGTCAATTACGCTGCCTCCTCTCATGGCCATTCCGATTCCGAGACCTAAGAAAAAACCACCAAATACAGAGATTAATAATTTGTCGTCTGTTATAGTTGGATAGTCTACATAATGCACTACAAGAGCTAAAAATGCAATTGCTATTATGCTTTTTAAAGCAAATTTTAAATTGAAGGTTCTTGCACCTAATATTAAAAAAGGTAAGTTTACTATAATTAACAAGTAACTAAGCGGGATGTTCGTTAAGTTGTTAATTAGTAGTGAAATTCCTGTTGCTCCTCCATCTATAAAACGGTTAGGAAGTAAAAATCCTTTTAAACCAAACCCTGCAGAAACTACACCAATTGCAATAAACGCAAACTCTTTAATGGCATGACTAAGTTCTACTTGAAGCGTTCTTACAATAGGAACAACTTGTTTTAGACTTACAGGTGTTGCTTTATCATTTGTCTCAAGTTTTTTTCGAGCAATTGAAACAAGCAGTTTAGAGACAAATGAAATCATAAATTTTTAGAGGTTACCAGTTTAAAAAATAATATTTGATTTTTGCAGTATCAGGGATCTGAGATGCTTCAATTTTTAAAGACATATCGAATCTTAAATTTGAAGGTAATTCTTTTTTATCTATAGTGAATGACGCGTTTAATTCGTTAACCGAAACTACTATCGAACTAATTAAATTATCGATACTAGATATTTTATAATTATCCTGAATATCTTTAAATGTACTTAAAATAGAAATATTTTTATCTGATTTAAAACGGGGATCGAAAATTTGAACGGTATGTATAACAGATGTCGAATCCATAACCGTTTTAGGTGAAAGTGTTAATAATTTATTTCCTCCTTTTTCAAAAATTTCAATTTCGTTAATGCTAACTGTCGATTTTCCTCCAGGAACAAATTTTACAATTGAATCATTTTCAAATACGGTTTCTAAATCTTTAACTTGAGTTGTCGATGTTAGGTTTCCTATACTGTTATTTGTAATTAAATAATTATCGGTTTTGTTAGCACAGCTAACGCATAAAAGTAGCACAACAACCAAGTTTAATATATTTTTTTTCATTTTAAGAATATCTAAATTTTAATGTTTTTTTTGAGGTTGTGAAAGTAGCTATTTTTTCATCACTTTAGTTAATATTCCGAAGACACTTCTAATAAAAGTCGCACTTGTTAATACTTTTATTATAGGATTCATCGCTGTGCTTTTACGTCGTGTTGGTGCTTTCTGCGAACTTTGTTTTTGGTGCTCGGCTTCAATTTCAGCACGTTCAATTTTCTTGTTTAATAGTTCGTAAGCACTTTCTCTATCAATGGTTTCATTATATTTTTTAACCATTTTAGATTTTGAAATTAATTCAGATAATTCAGTATCGGTTAAAATATCCATTCTGCTCATAGGTGCACGCAACATGGTTGCTGCTAAAGGTGTTGGTCGTCCTTTTTCATCTAAAGCAGATATTAATGCTTCTCCTGTTCCTAGATTTGTTAGTACCGTTTCAGTGTCATAATATTCTGAATCTGGATAATTCTGAGCCGTAAGTTTTATGGCCTTTCTGTCTTTTGCAGTAAATGCACGTAATGCATGTTGAATTTTTAATCCTAACTGGCCTAATACGGCTTCAGGAACATCGGTTGGGTTTTGCGTTACAAAATAAATTCCCACTCCTTTACTACGAATAAGCTTTACAATACTTTCAATCTGATTTAAAAGTGCTTTAGATGCTTCGTTAAAAATAAGGTGGGCTTCGTCTATAAAGATTACTAATTCTGGTCTTCCGCTATCGCCTTGTTCAGGGAATGTAGTATAAATTTCTGCAAGTAAGCTCAACATAAAAGTTGAAAATAATTTTGGTCTATCTTGAATATCTGTAAGTCGAAGAATATTAATATAACCGCGACCTTCGTTATCAATTCTCATTAAATCTTGAACATCGAAAGAGGTCTCTCCAAAGAATAAATCTGCACCTTGTTGTTCTAGTTCTACAACTTTTCTTAAAATGGCACCAGTAGAAGCTGTCGATATTCTTCCGTAGGCTTCTTGGAATTCGTCTTTACCTTCTTGAGTAGCGTATTGTAGTATTTTTTTAAAATCTTTTAAATCTAAAAGAGGCAATTTGTTGTCGTCGCAATATTTGAAAATGACAGAGACTATTCCTGATTGTGTATCTGTTAAATCTAAAATTCGGGATAATAAAATAGGTCCAAATTCACTAACTGTAGCACGCATACGTACACCATCTTGGTCCGAAAGTGTAAGTACATCTACCGGGAAACCTTTAGTAGTGTAAGGAAGTCCGATTTTTTCATGGCGTTTTTCAATAAAACTATTATTGACTCCTGGTTGGGCTAAGCCGCTTAAATCACCTTTTATATCCATAAGCAAGACAGGAATACCTTTTTCAGAAAGGTTTTCTGCCATAACCTGTAATGTTTTTGTCTTTCCGGTTCCGGTTGCACCAGCAATTAAGCCATGTCTGTTTAACGTTTTTAGAGGGATTTTTACATAGGCATTTTTTATAGGTTGCTCATTTAATATGGCAGAACCCATAGTAATGTACTCGCCTTTAAACGTATTTCCTTCTGTTATCTCTTTAAAAAAAGCGTCGTTGTTAGTCATGATTCTTAATTTTTTTATAAAAATAGTAATCTTGAGCCAATAGGCTTTAAATCTTTTCAACATTTTATATGCAAACATAAATCAGTAAACTATCTTTGCACCTTATGAAGAAAGAGATTCAAGAGTTGGTTAACAAAGGCGAGATGTTGCCTTTAATGGAAGAATTTTACACAATACAAGGTGAAGGATTTCATAAAGGAACAGCAGCCTATTTTATTAGAGTAGGAGGTTGCGATGTAGGTTGCCATTGGTGCGATGTTAAAGAAAGTTGGGATGCAGAGTTGCATCCGCCAACCGAAACTTATAAAATTGTTGAAAAAGCAGCACTACATAGTAATACTATAGTGGTTACAGGTGGAGAACCATTAACTTGGGACATGACGGCTTTAACTTCACAATTAAAAGCTAAAGGTTTACAGGTGCATATTGAAACTTCTGGTGCATACCCGTTAACAGGAACATGGGATTGGATTTGTTTATCGCCTAAGAAAATGAAATTGCCAACAGCCGAAGTGTCTGCAAAAGCACATGAGTTAAAAGTAATTATTTTTAATCGCGATGATTTTAAATTTGCTGAAGAGCAAGCCGCTTTGGTTAATGACGATTGTATTTTATATATGCAACCAGAATGGAGTAAGCGTGATAAAATGATTCCTGAAATTGTAGAGTATGTTATGGCAAACCCAAGATGGAAAGTGTCCTTGCAAACACATAAATATCTGAACATTCCTTAAAATATATAGAAAGCATTAATTTCTAAAACGTAAAAAAGCCCGCTTTACAGCGGGCTTTTTATATTCAATATTTTAATCTAGTTGTTAAAAGGAATTGCAACACGAGTGGTGTCCCAAGCTAAATACATAGTTCCTTGATCGTTGTAAGCTATAGAAAATGCTTCAATAGGTTCTGCTTCAATAGAAACTATAGCGTTAACTCGTGCAACATCTTGGTCTGGATCGTAAGTGTAAGCGCCCCAAGTGTTTAAATTTTTGTTTAAAATCATAGTCCACGTTTTTTCTCCAGGAATAGCGAATAAAGAGTATGTTCCTGCTTTAACAGGAGTGTCTCCAAAAGTTGTGTCTTCATAAAACGTAATTTCTGCAGCTTCATTGGCTCCCATTCTCCATACTTTTCCTAAAGGTACTAGGTCGTATAAGTTACGATTGTTTAATTGAGGGCGACTATAAACAACTTTCATTGTTTTGTCAGAATTTTTATAGCTAGTAGGGAAAGCAGCAGCATCCATTGGGCTTTTGTCTAATTTGCTAAAATCTTGTGCATGCATTTCTGTATTAAAGCTAAATGCTGCTAATAGGCATATTGCCGATACGCTAAGTAATTTCATAATGTCGTGTTTAGTGATGAATATTAATTTTTATATGGTAAAGGTCGCTATTTTAGAGTAAAGTTTACAGTTTTTGAATATTGTAAGTGATATTACGAGTAAGGCTTTCATGTTTAGTGTAAAATGTATTTATTTGTTACATATTGTAATCAATTATTGATTTATGGTTTTATTATGCAAATGATATCTTCATATTTGCTTCAGAATTAAAATAAAAAGAATTAAAATATATAGATTATGTGTGGAATTGTATGTGCATTCGATTTGAAACAAAAGGCGGATGATTTAAGACCTCAGATTTTAGAAATGTCGAAAAAAATCCGTCACCGTGGACCAGACTGGAGTGGGATTTTTAGTAACGACAAAGCTATTATGGCGCACGAACGTTTGGCTATCGTAGATCCAGCTTCTGGAAAACAACCTTTATTTAGCCCTGATGGTACATTGGTGCTTGCAGCAAACGGAGAAATATACAATCACCGTGAACTTCGTAAGCAATTTGCAGGGAAATATGATTTTCAAACTGAATCTGATTGTGAAGTTATCTTAGCATTATACAAAGAAAAAGGAGCTGATTTTATTGATGAAATGAACGGAATCTTTGGTTTTGCAATTTACGATGTAGAAAAAGACGAGTATTTCGTTGCACGTGACCATATGGGAATTATTCCTTTATATATAGGATGGGATCAAAATGGAACATTTTACGTGGCTTCAGAATTAAAAGCTTTAGAAGGTCAATGTACTAAAATCGAATTATTTCCTCCAGGACATCACATGTCAAGTAAAGATGGGAAATTCGTAAAATGGTACAATAGAGAATGGACTGAATATGATGCTGTAAAAGATAATGAAACAAGCATCAAAGAGATTAAAGATGCTTTAGAAGCTGCTGTTCACAGACAATTAATGTCTGATGTACCTTACGGAGTTTTACTTTCGGGAGGATTAGATTCTTCAGTAACTTCTGCAATTGCTAAAAAATATGCTCAAAAACGTATTGAAAGTGATGATGAGTCTGATGCTTGGTATCCGCAATTACATAGTTTTTCTGTTGGGTTAGAGGGGTCACCAGATTTAGCAGCTGCTCGTGTTGTTGCAGATCATATTAAAACGATTCACCACGAAATTAAATTTACAATTCAGGAAGGTTTAGATGCTATTAAAGATGTAGTTTATAACCTAGAAACATACGATGTGACAACCATTCGTGCAAGTACACCAATGTACTTAATGGCTAGAGTAATCAAGTCAATGGGAATTAAAATGGTATTATCTGGTGAGGGAGCCGACGAATTATTTGGAGGTTATTTATACTTTCATAAAGCGCCTAATGCTAGAGAATTTCACGAAGAAACAGTCCGTAAATTAAGTAAACTTCACATGTACGATTGTTTACGTGCAAACAAAAGCTTAGCAGCTTGGGGAATTGAAGGCCGTGTACCATTCTTAGATAAAGAATTTATGGATGTCGCGATGAGAATCAACCCACAAGATAAAATGATTAACGGAGAACGTATGGAAAAATGGGTAGTTCGTAAGGCATTCGAAGATATGATTCCTGAAAGTGTTGCTTGGAGACAAAAAGAGCAATTTAGTGACGGTGTTGGATATAGCTGGATTGATACGCTTAAAGAAGTTGTTGCTTCAGAAGTATCGGACGAGCAATTAGCAAATGCTAAATATAAATTCCCGTTACAAACACCTACAAGTAAAGAAGAATTCTATTACCGTTCAATTTTTGCTGAACATTTCCCTAGTGATGCAGCTGCATTATGTGTGCCTCAAGAAGCTAGTGTAGCGTGTAGTACAAAAATCGCTTTAGAATGGGATGAAGCATTTAAGAACATGAACGACCCAAGTGGTAGAGCTGTTGCAAATGTGCATTCAGATGCATATGGAAAGGCAAAATAGTCCGTTTTATAATATAATTTAGAGTTTTAAAAACCTCAAAATCTCAATTATTAGAGATTTAGAGGTTTTTGTGTTTTTAACACGGTGTTAAAATTTGTTTAAATCTTATTTAAGGTGATTTTAAGTCGTTTTAAGAAGGTTTTTGAAAACTGGATAATGTTCGTGTTTTTGCGTGTAATGGCGTTAAATACTTTTTAAACCGCTGAGTTATTAGTATATTTGTTAGTATTCAAAATGATGCACTTGTGTCATTTTTTTTATGCCATAAATAGAATTAAAACGTATTCAAAATAATGAGCGAGAAAAGAGAAGAATTTAATAAGGATAATTATTCCGCAGATAGTATCCAGGCCCTTGAGGGAATGGAGCATGTGCGTATGCGTCCTTCTATGTACATTGGAGATGTAGGAACAAGAGGTCTTCACCACTTGGTTTATGAGGTTGTAGATAACTCTATAGATGAAGCTTTAGCTGGTCATTGTGACAATATTAGTGTTACTATAAATGAAGATAACTCGATTACTACTGAAGATGATGGTCGTGGGATCCCTGTAGATTTACATAAAAAAGAAGGTGTATCTGCTCTTGAAGTTGTAATGACTAAAATTGGTGCAGGTGGTAAATTCGATAAAGATTCTTACAAGGTTTCTGGAGGTCTTCACGGTGTTGGTGTAAGTTGTGTTAACGCATTGTCTGAGCATTTAAAAGCCACTGTTTATAGAAAAGGCGAAGTTTGGGAGCAAGAATATGAAAGAGGTAAAGCAATATATCCTGTAAAGAAAGTTGGTGAAACAGATAAAAGAGGTACAGTTGTAACTTTTAAACCAGACCCAACAATTTTTAAACAAACGTTAGAGTATAGTTATGATACTTTAGCAAGTAGATTGCGTGAATTAGCGTATCTAAATAAAGGGATTACAATTCATTTAATTGATAAGCGTTTCAAAAAAGATGATGGTGAATTTGAAGGTGAAACGTTTCATTCTGATGAAGGATTAAAAGAATTTGTAAAGTTCTTAGATGCAAATCGTGAGCCAATCATTACAGAAGTTATCGCTTTTGAAGGTGAGAAAAATGATATTCCTGTTGAAGTTGCGATGATTTATAACACATCGTATTCTGAAAATTTACATTCGTATGTAAACAACATTAATACGCATGAAGGAGGTACACACCTTTCTGGTTTCAGACGTGGTTTAACACATACGTTAAAGAAATACGCAGATAGTTCTGGGTTAACAGATAAATTGAAGTTCGAAATTTCTGGAGATGATTTCCGTGAAGGTTTAACAGCAATTATTTCTGTAAAAGTTCAAGAGCCACAATTTGAAGGTCAGACAAAAACAAAATTAGGTAACAGAGAAGTTTCTGCTTCAGTAAGTCAAGCGGTTTCAGAAATGTTAACCGATTATTTAGAAGAGCATCCAGACGATGCTAAAATTATTGTTCAAAAAGTAATTTTAGCAGCACAAGCACGTCACGCAGCACAAAAAGCGCGTGAGATGGTTCAGCGTAAAACAGTAATGAGTATTGGTGGTTTGCCTGGAAAATTAAGTGACTGTTCTGAACAAGATCCTTCTAAATGCGAAGTTTTCCTTGTCGAGGGAGATTCGGCAGGTGGAACGGCTAAGCAAGGTCGTGACCGTGCGTTTCAAGCGATTTTACCTTTACGTGGTAAAATTCTTAACGTGGAAAAAGCCATGAAACATAAGGTTTTTGAAAACGAAGAAATTAGAAATATCTTTACTGCTTTAGGTGTTACCATTGGTACCGAAGAAGATAGTAAAGCACTTAACCTTTCAAAATTACGTTATCATAAGGTCGTAATTATGTGTGATGCCGATATCGATGGTAGCCACATTGCAACCTTAATCCTTACATTCTTCTTCAGATATATGAAGGAACTTATTGAGAACGGTCATATTTTTATAGCAACACCACCTTTATATTTAGTTAAAAAAGGAGCTAAAAAAGAATATGCTTGGAGTGATGCAGAACGCGATAAATTAGTAACCGAATTTGGAGGTGCAGCGATTCAGCGTTATAAAGGTCTTGGAGAGATGAATGCTTCACAACTTTGGGATACAACAATGAATCCTGAATTTAGAACATTAAGACAGGTAAATATTGATAATGGTGGAGAAGCAGATCGTATTTTCTCTATGTTAATGGGAGATGAGGTTCCGCCACGTCGTGAGTTTATAGAAAAGAATGCAGTTTACGCAAAAATTGATGCGTAAGTAATAGTTTATACTAATAAAAATGCCGCTTAAATTTAAGCGGCATTTTTTTTTGCATTTTTTTAATATTAAAGGAGGCCAAGACTTACACCTGGTGTATTTACATGTATTTGGGTGTTAATAGTGCTTGGTTGCGGCTGCCTTCTATAATTAGTATCATATCTATAGTAGTAAAAACTAGCATGGCTATAATAATGATCGCTATGTTGGCAATGGTTATCGCAGTGTTGGTAATGCTTAACATAAGCATCTTTTTTACCTTTTAAGTAAGCTTTATAAGCTTTTTTATCTTTTCTTTTTAAGTCTTTTTTGTAAGTTTTTTGTGCTTTCCAAAATGCTTTTTCTTCTGCTTTGGTTTTGGTTGTAAACTGTTGTTCGTATTGAGCATCTTCTAAAGCTCTTTTTTCGTAGTAGGATTTTTTATCAATGTTGGTTTTGTTTTCAATTTGCGCATCTTGCGCTTGTATGGTTAAACTGAAACAAATAGCTAGTGTAAATAATGATGTTTTAAATATAGACATAATCATAAATTTTAAGGTTAATAATAGGGACTGGCTCCTTCTTATTATTAAGACACTTAAAATGTAATTTACCCTATATTGTTTTCTTTTAAAATAAGAAATAAAAAAAGGACACTTTAATAGTGTCCTCGTTTTTTTAATAATGTTTTGAATTTTATTTTTTTGATAAATATACCGATGAGGCAGCGGCTAAACTATTGTTAATATCAGGTGTGATGTTTCCTCCAGAGCCAATATTATTAAAAGCTAAAATTCTTCCACCTCCGTTTCCGGCTTCAGCGATATATACAGTTTGTGTTGCAGCATCATATGCTACATCTACAGGGTTTCCTAAAAGTGTAGCAGATCCTGCAACTCTAATTTGTTGAGCTAATGCTAAAGTTGCACCGTTTTCTACGTTATTAAATTTACTTGTAAACCCTTCAATGATATGAAAACCACCATCGTCTTGAGTGTTTGTGGCATCAGCAATATCAGTTAAAACCATAACATCTGCAGCAGCATCATAAGTTAAACCATGAGTTCTAACAATACCTTCTATAGCAATTCTTTTTGATGCACTTACTGTTGCATCTCCTGTGTTGCTTAAAAAATCTGTATAAACTGCAAGTTCATTGGTTGCATCTACTACGGCGTATAAGTCGTCTCCATCAAAAGTAATTCCCCATAATTTAAAATCGGTAGTAATTGTATTTCTTAATGTAAATGAGTTTCCGCTTTTTGTATAGATAAATAATTTACCATCTGGAGTTTCATTATTACCATCGACATCAGCATTATCTGCTACAACATAAGTGTTACCATTAACAGCTAATTCTCTTGGGCTAGACATATCGCTACTTCCAGAAATGTCAATAGTTACAGAAGTATTTGTCATTGAGTTAGAAATACTAGTAAAACCTTCAAGGTTTAATCCAGAACGTGAAGCTTGTATCGCAGCATCAGAGCTACTATCATAATAAATACCATCAGCCATTGTAGAAGCCGTAAGTAATGTTTTTGATGTGATGTTTGTAAGGTCGCTAACATCGTAACTTGTAATATTCCCGTCAGAGTTGTTAGAGGTATAAATTATTGTTGCACTTGTTGCTCCGGCGCTGTTGTTATCATCATCGTCATCGCTACAAGAAAAGGTAACTAATGATGCTAAAATAATACTTGCTAAAATTGATTGTGATTTAAATAATTTCATAATTTTTAAGGTTTTTAATTTTTTAAGATTTTTTTGTTGTTGAAGCATACTTACGAAGTTTTTGGGTTAGCGGTTTTATTTTTTTAAATATTTTTATTTAAAAAAGATAAAACTTAATATTTGGGGTCTTATTAGCCTTTAGATGTTTATTTTCCACCATTGGCTTTTAGGTCGGCTAGGCACTGACTGTCTAGCTGCGAGGCACTGCTCATGTTTAGCATGTTGGAAAGATTTGCTCCACTTTCTGTAGCCTAATACATTAAACAATTTTCATCGTTGCAATGTTTAGGTATATTTTATTTCAAGTAAATTATTGACTTGAAAAATTTAAACTATTATTTAAAAGCACAAGATAAAATCTTGTGCTTTTTTCGTTTACACTATTTTAATTTGTAATTTAGCAGGAGTTAATTTTTAATCATTTTTTTTTGACTAAAAATTAAAGCGGTTCATGATTAAAGTCATAAAAACTATGATGTTGAATTTTGCAAAAGAAAATAAAAAAATTAAGTAAAAATTAAATATAATATTATGAAAGTAACTGTAGTAGGAGCAGGAGCAGTAGGTGCAAGTTGTGCAGAATATATCGCTATTAAAAACTTCGCTTCAGAAGTTGTGTTGTTAGATATTAAAGAAGGTTTTGCTGAAGGTAAAGCTATGGATTTAATGCAAACAGCATCTTTAAACGGATTCGATACAAAAATTACAGGTGTAACTGGCGATTATAGCCAAACTGCTGGTAGTGATGTTTGTGTTATTACAAGTGGAATTCCTAGAAAACCAGGAATGACAAGAGAAGAACTTATCGGTATTAATGCTGGTATTGTTAAGAATGTATCTACAAGTTTACTTGAGCATTCACCAAATATGATTCTTATCGTAGTGAGTAATCCTATGGATACAATGACATATTTAGCGCATAAAGCTACAGGTTTACCAAAAAGTAGAATTATTGGAATGGGTGGAGCTTTAGATTCTGCTCGTTTTAAATACAGATTAGCTGAAGCTTTAGGAGCGCCTATTAGCGATGTGGACGGAATGGTAATTGGTGGACATAGCGATACTGGAATGTTTCCTTTAACGCGTTTAGCAACTAGAAATAGTATTCCTGTTTCAGAATTTTTATCTGAAGAACGTTTAAATCAAGTTAAAGAAGATACTAAAGTTGGTGGAGCGACATTAACTAAATTATTAGGAACTTCTGCTTGGTATGCTCCGGGTGCAGCTGTATCTGGAATGGTTCAAGCAATTGCTTGCGATACTAAAAAGATATTCCCTTGTTCAGCTTTATTAGAGGGTGAATATGGTTTAAACGATATTTGTTTAGGTGTACCAGTTGTTTTAGGAAAAGATGGTATCGAAAAAATAGTAGATATTACACTTAACGACGAAGAAAAAGCGCATTTAGCAGCAAGTGCTGAAGGTGTTAAGAAAACAAACGGATTATTAGAATTCTAATTTGTTTTAATACATAATACTAAAGACTGTCTGAAAGGACAGTCTTTTTTTGTTTATAGAAGTTTTTCAATGCAATCGTCTCTTTAATAGCTTACTAAATAGGAGATAAAAGGATAGGTTTATAGCTTTGTTTTTGTCCTCTTTTTTAATGCGTTTATATCCGGTTTGTGCGAAATTACGGCAGTAAATAGTTGTTCGAAATTGATAAATTCGGTACCTTAGGGGTAGTAAAATCTATCTAGTTATGGGGCCAATTATAGTTACAACGAACTTCTCTAAATTGTCTGATAATGCCGTGTTATATTCAGCATCATTAGCCAAGTATTTTAATAGAAAGCTTATCATTTTTAATGCTTTTCAAATTCCACTTCACGCTTCAAATACATTATTATCGGCAACATCAATTAATAATTTGATGCAAAATAATATAGATAGCTTGAAGAAGACTGCATTGTCTTTAAAAGAAGAATTTAATATTTCTGTAGATTACGAATGTGGTTATTTTGAATTGGAAAATAAAGTCGATTTACTAATGGAAAAGTTTGACGCCTCTCTTTTAGTAATTGGGATGTCTGATAAATCTTTAGAACAGAATTTATTGGGAAATCCAACAACTACTTTAATTAGTATGAAAAAGTTTCCTGTTTTAGCTGTGCCAATACATGCAAAATTTAAAGGGATAAAGAAAATTCTTTTTGCTTGCGACTTAATGCAAGATGTGCCTTTAAAGACGTTAGCTAGATTACGTCAAATATCTAACGATTTAAAATCTGAGGTTACCGTGTTTTATGTTGATGAGAAAATAGATGAATTAAAGTTAAATCCTAAGACACTTAGTAATATTGATAACGAACTTGAAGATGTTACATACTTATATAAGAATGTGAAATCTGATACTATTATAGAAGAAATTGACAAAGAAATTAAAAGATCTGACTCCGAGCTATTGGTAATGATTCCGAAAGCATATGGTTTTTGGGAATCTTTAATTCATAAAAGTAAAACAAGAGTTATGGCTTCTGGTCTAAATATACCTTTGTTATCTATTCCAGTTAAATAGAGTGTGCGTTTCAATATTAAAATCATGTTATATTTTTAATTATAATCTTGTTGTGCTATTAGAGTCTCTTTGGGAAGTTTTTCTTCTGCTTTAACCATGCTAAAAAAAGGAAGTGTCAAGTTGTTAAATTAATAATTATCGGGAATTACGAGGTTGTTTTTTAAGCGTTTAAGGTGCTGTTGATAATAATCGATTAACCATAGAACGTAATCTTAATTTTTTCATATATTTGGCGCATGAATTTGAGATGGTACTTTAGTACTTTAACTATAATCGTAGCCTTGTTTTTTGGTGTTGCTAGTCAACAACAAAACGCTGTGCCTAATCAGGAAATTGTACTGCAGCTTTCTGGTGATGTATTTGCGCAAGATAATGCCGATGAAGCCATTTCTGTAGTTAGGCAACAATTACAAAATATTGGTGCAGAAAATATTCAAGTTAATGAAGATGAAGCAGGTGTTTTAAAAATTACCTATTACTGCGATTCTGATATTGCTAGTATTAAAAAAATCTTATCGGAAGATCAATCTTTAGAGTTTGAAAATTCTACTTCAAAACACAACCAATCACCTTCAGAAGAAAAAGGAAGTACTTATAATTTTGATGTTTTCGAAATTCACAACGGTTACGACTTTGCCTTTAATCATGCAGGAAAAGTTGCTGTAGAGTTAAAAGCAAGTAGTCATCATTTTACTAATCTACACGATTATTCATTTATTAGCCAAACTGTCGACGTTATTGAAATGTATTCAATTAGAGTGGCTTATAAGTTTTATAAAGATATTGCACTTGCAATAGATAATAATTCTAAGAAAATACCCGAAGTTAGGGCTGGACCTTTGGTTTAAGGAGGTCTTGATATTTGCTTGTTTTAAGATGGCGTCATTTCTAAGTGTATAATTTCGTTTAATTCAACTTCCTTAAAAATATAAATGGAGTGTAGTGCTCATGCATTCACTTCAATCGTTAGCTAGACAAATCGGTCTATATGCTATCTTCACTTATAAATAAACAAAAACAATATTATATGTTTAGCTGTCCATAGTGCAGTTAACATTTGAAAAAATTGATTAATAAATAATTAAATAATGCAGAATAAAGGATTAGTAAAGTTGTTTGCAGTTTTGTTCGGTTTGGTAAGTATTTACCAATTATCGTTCACGTTTAAGGCAAATAGTATCGACGACGATGCAAAAGCGTATTCCAAAGGAAACCCCGTAATAGAGGCTCAATATTTGGATTCATTATCAACACAAAAAGTATTTAACATAGGTGTTGCAGATTACACTTACAACGAGGTAAAAGACAAGGCAATGAATCTTGGTCTTGACCTTAAAGGTGGGATAAATGTAATTCTTCAAGTTTCTGTAAAAGATATCTTAAAAGGTTTAGCTAATCATACTAGCGAACCCGCATTTAACAAAGCGTTAGATGATGCTTCAGAACTTCAGAAAAACAGTCAGAATACATATTTAGAAGATTTCTATGTGGCTTTCGATAATGTTAAAGGAGAATCTAAATTAGCATCTCCAGACATTTTTGCAAACAGATCGTTAAGTGATGAGATTACTTTCGATATGACAGACGATGAGGTGAAGCCAATTATCAACAGAAAAATTGACGAATCTATTACATCTGCTTTCGAAGTATTACGTAAGCGTATTGATGAATTTGGAGTTACATCTCCAAACATTCAACGTCTTGGTGAATCTGGACGTATTTTAGTTGAATTACCAGGTGTTAAGGATGTAGAACGTGCTAAGAAATTATTGCAAAGTACAGCACAATTAGAATTCTGGGATGCATATAAAGGAGAGACATTAATTCCTTTTATTATACAAGCTAACACGGTCTTAAAAGCAGAGGTAGATTCACAAACAGAAGTTGTAGAAGATGTAGTTGTTGAGACATCTGAAAGTGATTCTCAAATTGATGAATTATTAGGAGAAGCTGTAACAGATTCTATACAAGTTGCAGGAAACCCGTTATTAGATTTAATTGTTGGGCAAGGTTACCAAGGTGGACCAGTTGTTGCTAAATTTGATATTAAAGACAAGCAAACTGTTTTAGATTATTTAAACAGACCAGATATTAGAGCCTTACTTCCTGTAGAACAACGTTATGCTAAGTTTGCTTTTGGTATGCCAGAAAATAATAGTAGCGCTGTAGATTTATATGCATTAATTGGAAACAGAGAAAATGTACCACCTTTAAGTGGAGCAGTTGTTACCAACGCAACACAACAGTACGACCAACTAAGTAAGCCAGCGGTATCTATGCAAATGAATGCTAAAGGAGCTAAGTTGTGGGAAGAAATGACAGGTAGAGCATATTCTCAAGGAAGCCAAATTGCTATTGTATTAGATAATGTTGTATACTCTGCACCAGGTGTAACTACTGGGCCAATCGCAGGTGGAAATTCAGAAATTTCTGGAAACTTTTCATTAAACGATGCTATCGATTTAGCAAACGTATTACGTGCTGGTAAATTACCTGCTTCTGCAGATATTATTCAGAGTGAAGTTGTAGGACCATCTTTAGGTCAAGAAGCTATTGATAGTGGGGAAATTTCTTTCGTTATCGCATTAGTATTGGTATTAGTTTGGATGTTATTCTATTATGGTAAAGCTGGTGGTTTAGCAGATATTGCAATGGCATTTAACATCTTACTTATCTTTGGTGTTTTATCTGGATTAGGAGCTGTATTAACATTACCTGGTATTGCCGGTATTGTATTAACTATTGGTATGTCGGTAGATGCAAACGTGTTAATTTTTGAACGTATTCGAGAGGAATTATCCAATGGTAAAGGTCAGAAAGAAGCGATTCAAGACGGGTTTAGTAATGCATTATCTTCAATTTTAGATGCTAACATTACTACAGGTTTAACAGCATTAATCTTATTTGTATTTGGTACAGGTCCAATTAAAGGATTCGCAACTACATTATTAATTGGTATTGTAACGTCTTTATTTACTGCTATTTTTATTACTAGATTATTAATTGACTGGTATGTTGCTAAAGGTGGTAAATTAGATTTCTCAACAGGAATTACTAAAAATTTATTCAGAAATATTAACATCGAATTCCTTCAGAAACGTAAAATTGCTTACATCATTTCAGGAACTTTAATTGTAGTTAGTTTAGGATCTTTATTTACTAACGGATTAGATGAAGGTGTAGATTTTGTTGGAGGTAGAAATTACCAAGTACGTTTTAGCGAAGAGGTTAGTCCTTCAGAATTAGTGCCAACTTTAGCTGTAGCTTTTGGTAGTGCAGATGCAAAAACATTTGGTAGTTCTAACCAAGTTAAAATTACAACTAAATATAAAGTAGATGAAACAAGTGCTGAGGTAGATGAGCAAATCAGAAAAGATTTATTCACGGCTTTAGAACCACATTTATCAGGTATTACTTATGAAGACTTTATTAGTGATAACGAGCACAAGACTATTGGTTTAATGAAATCTTACAAAGTAAGTCCAACAATTGCCGATGATATCAAGAAAGAATCATTCTGGGCAGTATTAGGATCTTTAATTGTAGTGTTCTTATATATCTTACTACGTTTCAAAAAATGGCAATATTCATTAGGAGCAGTTGCTGCTGTATTCCACGATGTTATTATTGTATTGGGTGTATTCTCTTTAACTTACAAATTCATGCCTTTTAACATGGAAATCGATCAGGCGTTTATCGCAGCAATCTTAACCGTAATTGGTTATTCGCTGAATGATACCGTGGTTGTATTCGATAGAATTCGTGAGTATTTTAATGAGCATCCAGAATGGAACTTAACAAAAGTTGTAAACGTTTCTTTAAGTAGTACACTTAGTAGAACGTTAAATACATCGTTAACAACATTAGTTGTGTTATTAGCAATCTTTGCTTTCGGTGGAGATTCAATTCGTGGATTTATGTTTGCATTAATAGTTGGGGTTGTAGTAGGTACATACTCTTCATTATTTATCGCGACACCTATTATGTACGATACATTAGCTGCTTCTGAAAAGAAGAGAAAATTAAAAGAAGGTGAAGTTGCTGCATAAGTAATTAAGTCTTAATTATTATAAAAAAGCCTTCTAAATATAAGTTTAGAAGGCTTTTTCTTGTTTGTAATCATTCTGTAAATAGTATTTTTTCTAATGATTTATAGGTTGTTTATCAATAGCGTCCTAAACGATTAATCTCTTTTTTAAAAAAGATTGACCGGTACTGACTTTATTGAATTACTTGCGCTGAGGGAGGTACTTTTTCGACATAAGTTGAATTTTGTTTTTTGGGTTGGCCTATCGAAAATTTATCGTAAAATTTGAAGAGAAAGTATCGCGAAATTTAAAGCTGTTTGAGCTAAACCTATGTTTCTATATTATTGATTTTTAGTAGCGAGTTCTTTAAATTTAGATACTGAACGAAAAATTTAGATAAAAGTTCGTAAGCCTAGATTTTTTTGGCTTGGTTTATCCAGAGCGTAGTCGAAGGATCTTTTTATCAATGAAAAAATGAACATATAATATTATTTAAGACACGATTAGTTGTTTATATTTATAGTGCACCTTGAAATACATTTTTTTTCAACCTATTTTAAAGGATGATTTTATTGTTAAAAAAAATATCGAGAACCCATTTCGTAGATAGAAATTAAGATTCTCGATACTATTTTATAAATGGAAAAATGAATGAAATAAATGTGATTTCTATAAGAATTTAGGTTTTAAAACCACCATAGCCCAAATCCAGTTTTGAGTGCCGGCAGCTAAATCTTTAGGTACTCCTTTTAGTTCGTACATACCGTCTGCAGCAAACATTTGAGAATATCCAGCTGAAACACCAAACTCTTTAAATTTGTGTTGAAACACCAAATCTACTTCTGTCCCTAAACTTTTGTCTCCGCTAGGTAAAGCCTCAGCACCAGAAAAATTTAAAATACTTACAAGTAACCCAGATTTTTCTCCTAATGTAAAATTAGCATTTACATGCAAATCTACTAAACCTACAGAATTGGCATGATTCCCCACATAGAAGTAATCCATAAAACCATTAAACTTGTGGTTGGTTCCATATAGCGGAAAGAATGCTTCTGTTTCTTTAGCATCAGAATCTGTCGATTTCCCACTTATGTATTCAAATCCTGCTCCCACTTTAACTTTAGGAGTAATTTTATAGTGTATATCCAAGCTCGCTAATAAACCAGTGTTTACTTTAATTCCACCTTGACGATTTCCTGTTTGTAAGTAAATATTACTAGCTGCATTAAACTTATCCTTAGTATATTCTAGATACGTTCCGAAGGTTTGCAAGTTGCTAATACCATCAGCCTTATCATCTTCATCAAATTCTTGGAAACCGTTATTTAAAAATAGAAAACTTGCTGAAAAGGCATCCCAAGTGTTTTTTAAGTAAGCATATTGCATGGTTTTATAAGAGAAAAAACCAGTAGTATAATAGGTGTTATCTGTGTTTTGAAACCCAGAAATATTGTCGTAATCCTGATTGTAAGCAAGTCCAAAATCAAATTTAAAAGATTCTTTACCTAATCTAACAAGAAGGGCATCGTGATTCCGTCCTTGTTGTGTCCAATCTACAGCACCTAAAATACGCTGATCGTCGTAAGAAATAACTTGACGACCTAATTTAGTAGACCAGTTTTCGTTAAAATTAAATGAGGCCCAGGCTTCAAAAAAGGAGATTGAATTGTTGTTGTCTTCAGGAGAAAGCTGTGTGTTTTCTCCCCAAACAAATACGTCCTGAATTCCAATATAGACTTCATACGTTTCTTTTTTAAATCCGAAATTAACACGTGCTCGAGTAGAAATTCCATACGCCGGATCTGCATCCTCTGGCATTATGGTTCCGTAACCATGTCTGTATTCTGTACGTGGTCTAAATTCGCCGTCAATAGATAATTGAGCAAAACAGCTCGTTGTAATAACTACAAGTAAAGCTGTTAGTAGAGTAGTTTTGGTCATAATATAAAGTGAGATTTAATTAATAAAGTGTTCTGCATTTTTTAAAAAATTATAGTTAAATAAAACAATTACTTATTAAAGGGAATCCAATCAGAGCTTCGGTTTTCTCTACTTTAAAAATAACGATTTCTAATATTATTATGTAGAATTTCATTATTAATAATTTAGATGCCCTTTGTTTTAGTTTTTGGTAAAAATACGTATTAATTCCAAATTCATTCAGTTTTAAGTAAAATAATTAAGTATTAATACTTACTTTTGAAATAAGTAATTGAATAATAACTACGTATATGAAAAAAGTTATAGTTGTTGGAAATGGAATGGTAGGATATAAATTTTGCGAAAAATTTATATCTAAAGCGTCCAATGAAGAATATAAGTTAATCGTGTTTGGTGAAGAACCTAGACCGGCCTACGATCGTGTTCATTTAAGTGAATATTTTCAAAATCAGGATGCAAAAGCTCTAGAGCTAGCTCCTGCAAATTGGTATAGCGACAATGGAATAGAATTAATTTCTAACGAACGTGTAACAGACATTCATAGAAAATCTAAAACCATTACCACTTGTAGCGACGAAAGTTATGAATACGATTATTTAGTGCTTGCCACAGGATCCTTACCTTTTGTTCCTCCAATTAAAGGAGTAGAAAAAGAAGGTGTTTTTGTATATCGTACCATTGAAGATTTAGAAGGTATGATGGCCTATGCAGATAAGCTAAAGGCAACCAAACCGGGTGCTAAAGGAGCTGTTCTAGGTGGTGGACTTTTAGGTTTAGAAGCAGCGAAAGCTGTTATGGATATGGGGTTAGAGCCTCATGTTATCGAGTTTGCTCAGAAATTAATGCCTAGACAATTAGATTTACGTAGTAGTAATGTGCTTCAAGTTAAATTAGAATCTTTAGGAATTAATATTCATTTAAATAAAGCAACAAATCAAATCTTAGGAACCAAAGCAATTGAAGCCATGGAATTTGGTGAAGATGATGTTTTAGATGTTGATATGTTGGTTATTTCTGCAGGTATTCGTCCGCGAGACGAACTAGGAAAAACCTGTGGATTAGATATGGGAGTTCGTGGCGGAATAACCGTGAATAATAAAATGCAAACATCAGATCCTGAAATTTATGCTATCGGTGAAGTTGCGCTTTACAATCATATGATTTATGGATTAGTTGCTCCAGGTTATGAGATGGCAGATGTTGCTGTCGAGCAAATTATTGGTAACGAAGATGTGTTGATGAGTGCAGATATCGACATGTCTACCAAATTAAAATTAATCGGGGTAGATGTTGCAAGTTTTGGTGAGCCTTATATGCCAGCAGATAAAGGACATTCTATTTTATTTGAAAATAAAACTAAATACTTATATAAGCGTATAAATGTAAGTCACGATGGGAAAACACTTTTAGGAGGTATTCTTGTTGGTGATGCTTCAGATTATAACATTTTGCATCAAATGTATTTAAATGGTATTCCATTACCAGAAAATGCAGAAGATTTAATTCTTGGTACACGTGCCGATGGAGGTTCTGTTTTCGGAAGTGCTATGGATTTACCAGATACCGCTCAAATTTGTTCTTGCGAAAGTGTGAGTAAAGGAGATATCTGTTCGTCTATTACTTCAGGAGAATGTAATAATGTAGCCGAAGTTATGTCGTGCACAAAAGCCGGATCGGGTTGTGGTGGCTGTAAACCAATGGTTGTAGATCTTGTAAATGAAACTTTAAAATCGTTAGGTAAAGAAGTTAAAAATACAATTTGCGAACACTTCGATTATACTCGTCAGGAGTTATTCGGAATTATTAAAGTTAAAAAATTAACTTCTTTTAATGAAGCACTTGATGCTTGTGGAGAAGGAGATGGTTGCGAAACATGTAAACCTTTGGTGGCTTCAATTTTTGCTAGTCTTTATAATGATACAGCAAATAAAGAAGATGTGATTCAAGATTCTAACGATAAATTCTTAGCCAATATTCAACGTAACGGAACCTATTCTGTTGTGCCTAGAATTGCTGGAGGAGAAATTACACCTCAAAAACTAATCGTTATTGGAGAAGTTGGATTAAAATATAATTTATATACTAAAATTACTGGAGGTCAGCGAATCGATTTATTCGGAGCGCAATTAAACGATTTACCTGCTATTTGGAAAGAATTAATTGATGCTGGTTTCGAGAGTGGACATGCCTACGGAAAATCGTTAAGAACCGTAAAAAGTTGTGTCGGTTCTACATGGTGTCGTTACGGAATGGATGAAAGTGTAGGTTTTGCTATCGCTTTAGAAAATCGTTATAAAGGATTACGTTCACCTCATAAGCTTAAAGGAGGAGTATCTGGTTGTATTCGTGAATGTGCTGAAGCCAGAGGGAAAGATTTTGGAGTGATTGCTGTAGAAGGTGGGTGGAATTTATACGTCTGCGGAAACGGGGGAGCAACACCAAAACACGCCTTACTTTTAGCCGAACAAATTGACAATGAAACCTGTCTTAAATACTTAGATCGTTTCTTAATGTATTACATCCGTACTGCTGCACCACTTATGAGAACTGCTGCATGGTTAGATAAATTAGAAGGTGGAATTGAGCAATTAAAATCTATTGTGATTGATGATAGCTTAAACCTTGCCGAAGAATTAGAAAGTGATATGCAAGGCTTAGTTGATGCTTACGAATGTGAGTGGACACAAGTTATAGAGCGTGAAGAATTACAAAGCAGATTTAAGCATTATATCAATTCAGACGATAAAGATGATAATGTTGTTTTTGTACCAATGCGAGATCAAATTATGCCAGAACCTTGGTCGACTAACTAATACTTAAAAACTTAAAAATTATGGATACTATTATAACAGGATTACAGCCGGCTTTTCATCCAGATCAAGTAAAAGTGTGGTTTAAAGTAGCAAAAGTGAGCGATTTTCCAAAAAACGGAGGCTCTTGTGTGAAATATAAAAACAAACAAATTGCAGTCTATTATTTCGAAAGAAGAGATCAGTGGTTCGCTTGTCAAAATGCATGTCCTCATAAATTAGAAATGGTATTGTCTCGCGGTATGATTGGAGATGATAAAGGAATCCCGAAAATCGCATGTCCGCTGCACAAAAAAACATTTTCATTAGTTACTGGAGAGAATTTGAATGGTGATTTAGACGCAATTTCAATTTATCCAGTAAAAATAGAAGACAACTTTGTGTATATCGGATTTTCTGAATAGATTTGAGTAGATATACTAAAACATAATATTGTGAGTGCAAAATTTGAACAAGCTATAGCATTAATAGACGAAAAAAATGCTCAAGATCTAAATCGCGAAATTAGTAATGGTGAGTCTATGCCAAAGGAATTGCTGTATTCGCAGCGCATGACAGATTGCTTGTTAAACTATATGCCAACGGCTTCAGAAGTTTTACAAATTGCAGCTCGCGCACAACATATTTGTCGTTGGGAGATTCCAAGAAATGAATATCCTATGACGAAAGCTGGATATATGAATTGGCGTAACGATCTTAAAAAGATGCACGGTAACTTAACAGGTGAAATATTAGAATCTGTAGATTATGAAACCGATTTTGTAGAACGCGTTCAGTTTTTAATGAGTAAGAAATCATTTAAAAAAGATCCAGATTCACAAACATTAGAAGATGTAGTGTGTCTCGTTTTTTTACAATATTATTTTGAGGATTTCGCGACCAAACACGACGAAGAAAAATTAATAGATATTGTACAAAAAACATGGAATAAAATGTCTGATGCTGCACATAAAAAAGCCATGACATTACCTTTTTCGGAAGCTAGTTTTAAACTTATTCAACAAGCTTTAGCTTAAACACAATTTAAATGGATGACAGCAGAAGTTTCGTTAGCTACTAGTACATTTAATAGGCTCCGGCGTTTATATGTATTAGCACTTGGTGCTATTGCTCTTTCTGTAATTGTGAGTCAGATCATAGTCAGAAATTTCTTGAATGATCAACAGGACGATTCTACAGTTATAAATATTGCTGGTAGACAACGTATGTTGAGTCAGAAACTAAGTAAAGAAGTGCTTTTAATTTCAGGCATAACAAATATGTCTCAGCGTTTAGTTTTAAAAGATACTTTAAAATATACCATTCACAGATGGAAAACGTCACACCTTGCTCTACAAAAAGGTAGCGATAGCCTAAAACTTTCAGGTAACAATAGCGAGAAAATTAAAGCGTTGTTTAATCGTCTTCAGGTGCCATTCTCTGCAATGGTTGAAGCTTCTCAGAGTATTATTTCAAGTATAGAACGGCAACCAAATATAGCTCAAAATGAGTTGCTACCCTTTGAAAAAGAGGTGACTGAAAATGAATATCAGTTTCTAACTATCATGGATACGATTGTAAATCAGTATGATGTTGAGGCTAATGAGAAAGTAAATCTCCTGCGTAGATGGGAGTTGTTTTTAATGATATTTACTTTAACATTGTTGTTTTTGGAGTTTATGTTCATCTTTAAACCAACGGCTAGAATGGTTAAAAAAACCATTTCTCGATTGTTGTTTTCAGAGAAAAAAGCGATAAAACATGCGATTGTTGCAGACGGTTTGCGCGAAGAAAATGAAAAATCTGTGAAGGAGCTTCGTGTTTTAAATCAGGCAATGGATAAAACGTTGTTATTTGCCAGAGTAACTTCAGAGGGTTCTATTCTTCATATTGGCGAGAAATTTTCAAAATTATTTCAGCATTCTAAATTCAATATCAATGTAAACTTTTCAGAATTAATTTCAACTGAAAAAATAGATCAACAATATGTCGAACATGTGTTAAGTGTTCATAATAAGGTGGGTTGGCAAGGAGAAATTAAAGCTTCAAAAAGTACAGGCGAAGCCCTTTGGCTAGAAATGTATTTAATTCCTATTTATTCTAAATCTGAAACATCAGAAATATTAATTATCGCCTCAGATATTACAGAAAAGAGGCAAGCACAATTGGATGTAGAATCGTTAACAAAGGCGAGTTACGAGGAAAGGATGAATCAGCAAAAAATCATTTCTTCTAAGATTATTGAGAATCAAGAAAAGGAACAAAACCGTATTGCTAAAGATATACACGATGGTATTGGACAAATGTTAACGGGTTTAAAATACAATTTGGAAAGTGTTAATTTAAACGATTTAGAAAAGGCATCCTCTAAAATAGAACATTTAAAAAGTCTGACGGGCGATATTATCCAGGGTGTACGTGCAGCAACTTTTAATTTAACACCACCAGAATTAAGCGATTATGGAATTGTGCCAGCTCTTTCTAAACTAACTCAGGAATTGGCTAAGCTAACCGGTAAAAGAATTGAACTTTATAATCGTACAAATTTTAATAAACGATTAGATTCTTTGGTCGAAATAAATATATATCGCATTACTCAAGAAGCGATAAATAATGCGATTAAATATGCAGATTCTACGTATATTTTAGTGTCCATTTCACATAGCGAACATATTCTAAGTATCACGATAGACGATGATGGTAAAGGGTTCGATGTAAATCGACCAAAAAACATTAGAACAGGTGTTGGAGGTATGGGAATGACGTTCATGAACGAGCGTATTAACTACATAGATGGTCGCCTGTTTTTAAATTCTTCAAAAGAAACAGGGACAAGAATCACTTTAAATATACCTATTTAATTAGGCGTATTTACTTAATTTTTGATTATTTTGCTAAGTAATTAATTCGAAAATATAAGTAAATGATAAATGTAGTATTAGCAGACGATCATGTTTTGGTGCGCGATGGAATAAAATCTTTATTGGAAGATCAAGAAGGTGTTCATGTTATTGATGAAGCATCAAACGGGAAAGAAGCTATAAAGGTGGTTGAAATAAGCAAACCAGATGTTCTTATTGTTGATATTCGTATGCCAGAAATGAATGGGATTGAAGTGGTTAAAGTTCTAAAAGAAAGCAATAATCCAGTAAAAACCTTAGTGCTATCTATGCACGATTCTGAAGAATACGTGTTAAATGCAATTAATGCTGGTGCCGATGGGTACTTATTAAAAGGATCTAGCAAAGAAGAATTTATAAAAGCGCTACAAATGGTTGCTTCTGGCGGTAAATATTTCACTGGAGATGTGTCTTCAATCATTATAAAAAACATGATTAACGGAGGGAAACAGGAAGAAGAAGTTGAAAAAGCGGAGTCTGTTTTTAACTTAACCAAACGAGAAAAACAAATTTTAGCTCTGGTTTTAGATGGTAAAAGTAATAAGGAAATCTCCGAAGATTTGGATGTAAGTAAACGAACAGCAGAAGTGCATCGTTTTAATTTAATGAAAAAACTAGATGTTAAAAATCTAATAGAGCTTACTAAGATAGCTTCTAAGTATAAGCTAGTTTAAAATTTAAAGACATACTTCATTATATTTTAGCTTTTTAAGCTGACTTTTTGAAAGATTAACAATTTAAGCCTGAATTTTTACTAGGTACGTAATAATTGAAAAAATACGTAATTTTACACGTAGTAATTAAGTATTAATACTTAATTTTATCACACTAACGTAAAAATTCAATTGTTATGAATTCAACTAAAGCTACAAAATTAGATCTTTTAAATGTAAAAAGTCTTCCAATCCGAACGTTTTGGATTACATCCATAGCCTTTTTCTTATGTTTCTTTGCCTGGTTTGGTATAGTGCCATTTATGCCAGATGTTGTTAAGGATTTAGGTTTAACACCTTCGCAAAAATGGAATTCCATTATACTTGCAGTATCGGGAACGGTATTCGCTCGTTTATTAATAGGTAAACTATGTGATAAATATGGGCCACGATTATGTTATTCTTGGTTACTTGTTATAGGAGCAATTCCTGTAATATTATTAGGATTTGTACAAACACCACTTCAATTTTTAGTATGCAGATTCTTTATCGGGTTTATAGGAGCTTCGTTTGTAATTACTCAATTTCACACATCAATTATGTTTGCTCCAAACATTGTAGGTACAGCAAATGCAACATCTGCTGGTTGGGGGAATTTAGGAGGAGGTGCTAACCGTTTAGGTATGCCTTTAATTGCTGCAGCAGTTGTTGCTTTTGGAGTAGCAGAGTCTGAAGCTTGGCGTTATTCTATGATTATAGCTGGTATTGTGTGTTTCTTAATGGGACTTATATATTACAATTTTACTCAAGATACAATACAAGGAAATTATAAAGAATTAAAAGCTTCTGGAGATATGCCAGAAACCAAGAAAGATGATGTTGGTTTTATGGAAGCGGTTAAAGATTACCGAGTTTGGATTTTATTTTTTGTGTATGCCGCTTGCTTCGGAATTGAATTAACAGTCTATGGTACTATGGACGATTATCTTCAAAATACTTTTCAATTAGAACGTGTTACAGCAGGAAATATCGTATTATCTTTTGCTTTAATGAATATTTTTGCAAGAACATTAGGTGGGTATTTCGGTGATAAATTTGGAAAATTAAAAGGCTTACGAGGTCGTGTGTTATTTCTAGCAGCGATATTGGCTGCAGAAGGAATTATGTTAGCTTTATTCTCTACAGCAACAAGTGTAATATTAGGAATTGGACTTTTAGTATTGTTTAGCTTAACTGTGCAAATGGCAGAAGGTGCAACATTTTCAGTCGTACCTTTTGTAAATCAAAAAGCGATAGGTTCTATTTCTGGAATTGTTGGAGCAGGTGGAAACGTAGGAGCGTTTTTAGCAGCGATTTTATTAAAATCTAAATCGGCAGTAGCTGAAAAAATAGCGATTTCCGCAAGCGAAGGTATGGGGCCAGAAGCAGTTAAAGCAGCACAAGCAGCAGCATCTTCTGCAGCAGTCTCTAGCGGGTTTTTATTAATAGGAGGTATTGTTATTTTAGTCGCTGTTGGAACTTTAGCCATTAAATTTGCTACCGTAACCAATGACATTACTGAAGAGGAAACAGAAGATGAGTACGATTCTCAAATGGCTACACAATCCATTTAAAATACAATTAGAAATTACCCTCTTGTAATAGATAGTTTTATTACATTTAAAATGAATAGACAATGTATTTAAATACATAAGATGCTTCAAAAAGAAATTAAAACAACGTGTTCGTACTGTGGTGTTGGCTGTGGTATTATCGTAAAGAAGGACGAAAACAATAAAGTTTATGTGGAAGGTGACAAAGACCATCCAGTAAACAGAGGGATGTTATGTTCTAAAGGAATGAATTTGCACTATGTAGCAAACGATGTGTCCGACAGACTATTATATCCGCAAATGCGATGGAGTAAATCGCATCCTTTGGAGCGTGTAAGTTGGGATACGGCTTTAGACAGAGCAGCAAAAGTATTTAAATCTATTATACAAAAGCACGGTCCAGATAGTGTAGGGTTTTATGTGTCTGGACAGTGTTTAACCGAAGAATATTATATTGCCAATAAACTTACAAAAGGGTTTTTAGGAACCAATAATATCGATACCAATTCAAGATTATGTATGAGTTCGGCTGTTGTGGGTTATAAAAAAACATTTGGGGAAGATTCTGTTCCTATTTCTTATGAAGATATAGAATTAGCAGATTGTTTCTTAATTACCGGAGCAAACCCTGCTTGGTGTCATCCGATACTTTTTAGACGTATAGAACAACATAAAGAAAAGAATCCGAATGTGAAAATTTTGGTTGTAGATCCTCGTAAAACGGATTCTGCTAATTCCGCAGATCTTCATCTTCAAATTCTACCAGGAACAGACGTTATTTTATATAATGCTATTGGTAGACATCTTATTGATCGTCGATTGATTGATAAAAATTTCATTAAAGATCATACAGAGAATTTCGAAAAATATAAAAAACAGGTACAGTCAACATCATTAAAAGAAGCTGCAAAATTATGTGGAATTACCGTTGACGAAATTAAAAAAGCAGCGCAAATTATAGGGAACTCAAAAGCGTTTATTAGCATGTGGGCTATGGGTCTAAATCAAAGTGCGATTGGAACTCATAAAAACTTTGCGCTTATAAACTTATCTTTAATTACAGGGCAAGTAGGGAAACCAGGTTCTGGGCCGTTTTCTTTAACAGGTCAGCCTAATGCCATGGGTGGACGTGAAGTTGGTGGTATGGCTAATTTATTAGCTGTGCATAAAGATTTATTTAATGAAAAGCACCGCCAAGAGGTAGCCGATTTTTGGAACGTTGATAAAATTTCTGATAAAGCTGGATATACTGCAACCGAAATGTTTGATGCTTTAGAGTCTGGAAAAATGAAAGCTGTTTGGATTGTATGTACAAATCCTATGGTGAGTATGCCAAATGCACATCAAGTTGAGAGAGCTTTGAAACATGCTAAATTTGTCGTGGTTCAAGATATTTCAAATCGGTCGGATACCTTAGAGCATGCCGATTTGGTTTTACCCGCAGCAGCTTGGTTAGAAAAGGAAGGAACGATGACAAATTCCGAGCGTCGTATTTCATATTTACCAAAAGGCATTGAAGCACCAGGAGAAGCTAAGCCAGATGTGGAAATTCTGTGTGAGTTTGCTCAGAAAATGGGCTTCAATGGTTTCAATTATAATTCTACTGCAGAAATTTATCAGGAATATACAGAGATGACAAAAGGCTCTAATATTGATGTTTCTGAATTAAATTACGAACGATTAAAAGAAGAAGGCACATTTCAATGGCCCGTTTCAGAACAAAAGAAAGACGGAACACCACGTTTGTTCGAAGATAAAAAATTCTATACGCCTTCTCAAAAAGCGATATTTAACGTACCAGACTTTATTAATAATGTTTCCGATTTACCAAATGAAAATTATCCGTTAATTTTAACGACGGGACGAGTTCGCGACCAATGGCACACCATGACTAAAACAGGGAAAGTGTCGCGTTTAAAAACACATTATTCTACACCCGTTTTAGAAATAAGTCCGGTAGATGCTTTCTTAAATAAAGTTAAAGATGGCGATGTTGTCGAGGTTAAAAGTGGTAAAGGAGTTGTTAGGGTTCGTGCCAAAGTAACCGATAGCGTTAAAAATGGCGTTGTGTTTTTGCCGATGCATTGGGGAAAACAATTACAAAGTGATTTAAACCGAACGAATAATTTAACACATACTATTGTAGATCCGATTTCTAAAGAACCGGATTTTAAATATACTCGTGTTTCGGTTTCAAAATATAAAAAAGAAAAAGAAAAAATTATAGTAGTTGGTGCTGGAGCCGCTGCGTTCCGTTTTATTCAGAATTATAGAGAGCATAGTGAAACCGACGAAATTGTTGTGTTTTCAAAAGAAATTAACCCGTTTTATAATCGTGTTTTACTTCCTGAATATGTGACAGAAGAGCTGACTTGGGAACAACTTTTAAAGATAAAATCGAAAGAATTAAAGAAGCTTCAAATAGAATTATACTCAGAAACCTATGTTGTTGAAATTGATCGTGATAATAAATTAGCGACCGACAATCATGGGAATCATCATGCATACGATAAGTTAATTATGGCTACGGGTAGTCGTTCTTTTGTGCCTAACGATGTTCAGTTAAATTTACCAGGCCGTTTTACATTGCGCTCTAAAGATGATGCAGACCGCTTTAAGTCGTATTTAGATGGCACAAATTTAAAATCAGAAGATCAGCATGTTACTATTGTTGGTGGTGGACTTTTAGGTTTAGAACTTGCTGCTGCTTTAAAACACAGAAATGTAAATACTACGATTATTCAGCGTGCATCTAATTTAATGGAGCGCCAATTGGATACAATTTCAAGTAAGTTATTGGCAAAACATGTACAAGAACTAGGCATTCAGATTTATTTTTCGAATGAAGTAAGTACCGTTTTCGATGACGATGAAACTAATAATGCTTTAAATATTACATTGAAGAGTGGAAAAACCTTCAAATCTAATGCAATTGTATATGCTATAGGTACACGTCCGAATATTGAAATAGCGAAATCTAGTGGCGTAGTTTGTGGTCGTGGTATTAAAGTGAATCATCATTTACAATCGTCAGATCCAAGTATTTTTGCCATTGGAGAAATCGCCGAATTCAATAATAATATTTTAGGAATTACATCGGCGGCAGAAGAGCAAGCAGCAATTTTAGCAAATTATTTGGCTGGAGATATAAGTAGTATATACAAAGGTTCTGTCTCCATGAATATATTAAAATTTAGCGATTTAGACTTATGTAGTTTAGGTAATTTAACGGTTCCAGAAAACGATAATAGTTACGAAGAAATCATTTTTATGGATATGTCTAAACGTTACTATAAAAAATGTATCGTTAAAGACGACTTGTTAGTTGGAGCTGTTTTGATGGGTGATAAGAATGAATTTGCAGAATTTAAAACCCTTATTGAGAGTAAAGTAGAACTGTCTGATAAACGTGATAAACTATTACGAGGTGCATCAAACGATAAGCCCGTAATAGGTAAGTTGGTGTGTTCTTGTAGTCAAGTTGGTGAAGGCAATATAAATGAAGCCATAAGTAAAGGCTGTACTAATTTTACCGAATTGTGTAACCAAACAGGTGCAGGATTAGGTTGTGGTAGTTGTAAGACAGAAGTGCGAGAGATATTAAATAACCATAAAGTTTTAGCCTAATGCAAGAGTTATCTAGATTAATTGTAAAAGGAGGCGTGTTATCTCCAGGGGAATTAAAATCGATTTGTTTAACAGCAGAAGGTTTAGGTTTAGACGCCATTTCGTTTGGGTCCAGACAAGATATTTTACTTCCAGGAATAGTAGATTCTAAGGAATTAGATGCTATAGAGAATATGCAAATTATACCTTCTTATGGTAAAGGTTCGGAGAATATAGTATCGTCTTATGTAAGTGCTGGGATTTTTTCAAATACATCTTGGTTAACTGGTGAAAAATATTTGTATGTCTTAGAACAATTCAGACAAGATCCTCAATTAAAAATCAATATTACAGATCCAAAACAACGTATGGTACCTCTGTTTACTGGCCATTTAAACTTTATAGCATCAGAGCACGAAGATTATTGGTATTTGTATGTGCGATTACCAGATTGGGAAAAAACGGAGATGTATCCCGCTTTAATTTACAGTTGGGATATGGCCAAAATTGAAGCAACTATTGAAAGTTTGCTGCAAGAGGAACCTGAAACAGTAGAGATGATTTTCGATCTAGTAAACGATGCTATCGATACAAATAATAGAACTATAGATAAACCATTGCAAGTGCCTTTTTATCCGTTTCCATATTATGAAGGGATGAATAGAATTGGGAACGATAAATATTGGCTAGGACTATATTGGAGAAATAACAAATACGATTTGGCCTTTTTAAAAGCGATGTGCGATTTGTGTGCAGATTGTAAAATAGGTAAGATTTCAATCACACCTTGGAAGTCGTTTATCGTGAAAGATATTCCAAATGAAACCAAATTGATTTGGGAAAAATTCTTAGGAAAATTCGGAATTAACGTACGTCATTCCATGTTAGAACTGAATTGGCATTTGCCAGTTGCTAACGATGAAGCTTTAAAACTTAAGAAGTATTTAGTCACTAATTTCGACCAAAACGATATTAGTACCTACGGACTAACCTTTGCAATTACCGAATATGCTAAAAAAGCATATTACTTCACATCTATTGTAATCGAAAAGAATGAACAACCAAAAGGCTTGTCGGAATTTAAAATTCGTGACACCTATAATTTGTTGTATGCTAAAAATTTCGATCCGAATACCAGAGAATATATTACACATGTTCAGGATGTAGACCAAGTAGAATTACCTGGATTATTAATGGAATTAAGTCAGTTGTATTTTGAACAATTAGGAACGGAGCGCGACGAAGAAAAATTAGCGAATAAAACTGATGAAATCGTTGAGACGGAAGTGTACCAATGTCAAGATTGTTTAACCATTTACAATGAAGCTTACGGCGACGAAACTCAAAATATTTCACCAAACACCCCTTTTTCTGATTTACCAGAAACATACGAGTGTTCGCTTTGCGAAGCGCCTAAATCAACTTTTGTAAAGAAAACATATAAGCGTCACGTTAATCAAGATTAACCGCCAATAGTAATCATACTACGATTGTTGGTGTGATTTTCTGGATTATTTAAAGTTTCAAAATCTGTCATGCCTGCTCGAACTGCATATTTCTTTTGAATTAAATTAGAGATAAGTGGCTCTATGTTTTCTCCTTGTCTATAAGCCGTTAATAGATTTGTTTCTTGATTAGAAAATAAGCAGTTTTTTATATTTCCATTTGCAGTTAATCGAATACGATTACAACTGTCGCAAAAAGGATTGCTTACAGAACTTATAATGCCAAAGATACCTTTATAGCCTTTTATTTGATAATTTCTTGAAGTAAAATTTCTTTCGTTTTGAAGTGATATTACATCATCTTCTCCAAAATAAGCATTGGTTTTTTCTAAAATATCCGCTTGGGTTACAAGTTTATCTTTGTTCCAATTGTTGCCATCAAAAGGCATAAATTCTATAAAACGAATCGAGATCGGAAGATGTTTTGTAAACTTTATAAAATCTATAATTTCATCTTCATTAAAGCCTTTAATGAGAACGACATTCATTTTTACATTAAAACCCTTTTCCATTAAAAGAATGATATTATCATAAGCTTTTTTAAACTGATCTCTACGTGTAATAAAAGTGAATTTTTCAGCTTGTAAACTATCTAAACTTACGTTTATGTCTTCTAAACCATACCTTCTAAAATCGTCAATAAATCGATCGACGATTACAGCATTTGTGGTAATGGATAGTTTGGTGTTTAAAATAGAAAGTTGTTTTAAAATTTCAGAAAAATCTTTTCGAACTAATGGTTCTCCACCCGTTAACCTAATTTTGGTAACACCATGTTTTACAAATACCGATGCGATTTTAAAAATCTCATCAGCAGTCATAATATTTGCTTTTGGTGTTAATGGTACGCCATTTTCTGGCATACAATAGGTGCACCGTAAATTACACTTTTCGGTTAACGAAAGGCGTAAATATGAATGTTTTCGTCCGAAATCGTCGGTTAATATGTTGGTGTCTTTTTTCATTTTAATGTTGCTGACCTCTTAATATTTTGAAGATATGAAGTACGTGTGGAAACACTGCTTCCATAGATTCTTTCGCGCCATTAGTCGAACCAGGTAATGCCAAAACTAAGCAATTGCCAATGGTTCCCGCAACACTTCTGGATAGCATTGCATATGGCATACGATCCTGTCCATAGCTTCTAATGGCTTCTTCAATACCTGGGATTCTGCGTTCTAAAATAGGCTCTAAAGCTTCTGGTGTGACATCGCGATATGATAATCCAGTTCCGCCTGTAAAAATGATGAGGTTATTGGTTTCGGCAAGTGAAATAGCTTTTGCACGTATCAATTCAATTTCGTCTGGAATAACATCGTAATTTTGAATGTTTACAGCGTTTGCTTCTAGTTTTTCAATAATAGCTTTACCTGCGAAATCTTCTTTTTTACCTTCAGAAATTGAATCTGAACATACAATTACACTTGCATTTAAAGTCGAAATTTGCTTGTTGGGGTAACTGCTTTTGCCACCTTTCTTCTCTACTAATTTTATTGTACCAATTTCAATATGTTTATCGATAGGTTTTAGCATATCGTACATGGTCAATGCAACAACAGATGCGCCGTGCATAGCTTCAACTTCAACGCCTGTCTTATAAATGGTTTTTACATTGAAAATGATATGAACTTCCAAACCATGAATTTTGTATTCAATAGATGTGAATTCAATAGGCAAAGGGTGGCAATCGGGAATTACGGTATGTGTGTTCTTTACAGCAAAAAGACCAGCAGTTTTAGCCATTTCGAACACATTCCCCTTTGGAACTAAATTCTTCTGAATGGCTTCAATTGTTTCGGGTTTACTCACTTTTACAATAGCCGTAGCTGTTGCAGTGCGCAATGTGCTTATTTTATGGGTAATGTCTACCATTTTATTTGATATTGGTTTTCCATTGGTGGGTATCGTCCTCAAAGATTTCTTTGCCAAAAATGGGAACTTTCTTTTTTATAATATTTACTAAATATTCGGTTGCAGCATAGACTTCTTTACTGTGTTTAGCCGATACAAATACAAAGAAGCAAATTTCTCCAGCATTGATTTTTCCTAGGCTGTGATAAATATGCATACATGTTAAATCGAAGGTTTTAAATGCTTTTTCGCGAATCTCTGCAATTTGTTCTAAAGCCATGTCTTCATAGGCTGTAAAATCTATTGCTGCTACAGTTTTGCCATCAATCTCATCTGCGCGAACTTGACCTAAAAATATATTATGTCCGCCAATAGTGTGTTTACTTTGGTGTTTTGCGATAGAATCTGAAATGAAGCTGGGTGAAATAGCACCGTCTATAAATACAGTTTTCTTTTTCATGAGTTTTAATTTTTTAATTTGTTTGTGATTTCTTTTTACCCGCCAGCAAATGGGGGTAATAAAGCAATTTCGTCTTGAATTTGAAGTGTAATATCTTCAGAATCTTGAATTAATTTCTGATTTAAAGCCACATGAAAAGATTTCGGATTAAACTGATATTTTATATTTAGGTCTTTCAGTAATTCAGAGAGCGTTACCGCTTTAAATTCTAGGTGTTCTTCACTACATTTTGTGTGTTCGGCAAGCATGCCAAAATATTTTATAGTAATCATTTGCTTATTTTTTTTTAGAAACTAAACCTTCCGTTATTTTATTCATTTCGTCTACTTTGTTCTGAAAATCACCTTTTAAAGTTTTTCGGTAAACATTTAAATTCGATACCATTTCGGTAATATTTTCAGGAATGATTTCCTCAAAAAGCTGACGTAAACGTTTGGCTGTTGTTGGTGATTTTCCGTTGGTTGAAATTGCTATTTTTACATGACCTTTAGTAACAACGCCTCCTAAATAAAAGTCGCATTGGTCTGGAGTATCGGCAATGTTAACAAGTAAATGTTTGGCTTTTGCATCTTTATTAATTTGAAGATTAACATCTAAATTGTCTGTACATCCAATAATAAAATGACGCTTTTCTAAATCTGAAATATCGTATGCTTTTTGAATCAAATTCACATGAGGATGCAGATTTGCTAAAGTGACTAGTTCTTCCAAAAAATCTATAGATACCAAATCTACATTCGCATTTGGGCTCGATTTTAATAAGAAGCTTAATTTTTCTAAACCTACATTTCCGCCGCCAACAATTAGGACGTCCAGTTGGTTTACTTTTAAAAATATGGGATATAATTCGTTACGTTCCATGTTATGCTGTTATAGGTTCTATGTCTAAATTTTGATATATAAAATCGTCTTCCATAAACTGTTCGTTATAATAAGTAAGTAAACTTTTATGGCCGTTTACAACTTCTCCAATTATAATAATTGCGGGAGAAGACAATTGTTTTTCTTTCACTAAATCTACTATCGTATCAATAGTTCCAATGGCTTGTTTCGCTTCTTTTTTTGTTCCATTCTGAATAATGGCTACAGGCATATCTCCGCGATTATTTTGGTTGTAAATGTCTACAATTTCCGAAAGTTTAGACATGCCCATTAAAATAATTACAGTGGCTGTAGATTGTGCTGCTAATCTAACATCGCTAGACAATGCACGGCTTGATGTTGTCCCTGTAATCACCCAGAAGCTTTCAGAAATTCGACGTTGAGTCACAGGAATTCCAACCGAAGCAGGAACGGCAATAGCCGAAGTAATTCCAGGAATAATTGCTGTTTTAATACCGAAACGCTCTAAATAATCTGTTTCTTCTTTTCCGCGACCAAATACAAAAGGATCACCTCCTTTTAGTCTTACAATTTTGCCGTATTTCTGTGCGTAAGTCACCAATAAATCATTAATCTGATCTTGGGTGTAGCTATGATTTCCTTTTCGTTTTCCGATGTATAACTTTACAGCATTAGGAGCGTGATCTAAAATCTCCTCGTTCACCAAAGCATCATATAAAACGGCTTTGGCTTTTTTTAATGCTTTTACAGCTTTTATAGTTAGCAAATCAGGATCTCCAGGACCAGCGCCAACAAGCGTTACTTTAGGTTGAATATCTGTTTCTTTCATGATTCACTATGTATTAAGGTTTGTAATTCTACTTTTGTATTTATATTGTAAAGCGCTTTAAAATCTCTTGAAGCCACTTGAATCCGATGAAATGTTGATCCTTGTATTAGCTGCATTAATTTTAAATGATTTTGCTGAATGGCATCTTCAAATTTTTGAAGATTATTGACGCTATACATACCAATTAAAGGGTAATCTCGTGTACTATCTGATACAAAAGCGATATCGGAATTAATCACTTTTGAATTGATTAAATAATGGTTTATAATGTGGGTTGATATCATTGGAATATCACAACTTAAAATTAAATTTTGTTGCGTATTAGTATGAGACAATGCTGTATGAATACCTCCAACAGGCCCTTTGTTTTTATAAATGTCTGCCAATAAAGGATAGTTGTAAATACTGTAATCTGTATTTTCGGTAATAAGAAAAATCTGATTAGAAATGGGTTTTACTGCATCTAAAATCCACTCAATAAAAGGCTTGTTATTAAACACAACCAAGCCTTTTTCTGTTTGCATTCTGGAACTTTTTCCACCGCAAAGTATATAGATTGATATGTGTTTTTGTGTCTGCATTAAAATAAGAATAATTTAAAAGATGCTAATATTAATACGAAAGAGAGCACATACGTTAATTTTAAGTTTGAAAATTTCTGGCTCCCATAAATGGCTCCTAATGTTCCTCCAATTATAGCAAAAGGTATCAGGTAAAATGATGCTGTTGGGAAACTCTCATTTTTTATTACAAATCCAATAATGCCTGATATTGAATTAACAAATATAAATAAGGCCGAAACTGCTGCAGATTCTTTTGTGTCTCCCCAAGCTAATAGTAAAATTATCGGACTTAAAATTATACCGCCACCAATACCTATCATTCCTGAAAATAATCCGACACCACATCCAACAAGTAAAGCTAAAGGAAGATTTATAGGTTTCTTTGCTGTTTGTTCTTTTCCGAAAACACCTAAAATACGTAACACTGCTATAACTAAAAATACACCTAAAATTTGCTTGTATAAGGTGGTGTTTATAGAGAGATATCCGCCTATAAATGCTGCTGGTATTGATGTAATAGAAAACGGGTAAAATAATTTCCAGTTAAAATGCTTGTTCTTTTTAAAGTACCAAAAAGCAATTCCGCTAACAAAAATATTTAGTAATAGGGCAGTGGGTTTTATAACTAAAATGGGGAATGAAAATAATGCCATTAAAGCCAAATATCCACTTGCTCCTCCATGTCCAACCGATGCATATAAAAATGAGATGCATACAAGAATCACTGCGAATACAATGAAAAGATTGGTGCTAAGAAATTCCATTAGAAACAGGGTTAAATTCGTTGTTTAAAAAAGTTTCACATTTGTCGTTAAGTTGTTCAAATGCTTCAATTAACTGTTTGCCATAAGGAGTTAAAGTCGAGCTTCCACCAGATTTTCCACCTATATTTTTAATAAGTAAAGGCTCTTCAGACAACAGTTCCATGTCGTTTAATAAATTCCATGCCTTTTTGTAAGACATTTTTAAAGCTTTTGCAGCTGCTGTTATAGAATGTTCAGAATCTACTTTTTTAAGGAGTTCAATTTTTCCATAACCTATAAAAGGTTTCCCGTCTTTTTCAATCCAAATTCTGCTTTTAATTTCCATGGCCATCTAAATTTAAGCAGGTTACGGTATCTTGTTTTGTTATTGTTACTACATCTTCAGGGATTTTTACTAAAACATTACTAGTTGCATACGTATTAAGCATTGATGATTGCTGACTTTGTAAGATGCTCACGTTTCCATCTTTATAAAATGCTTTAAGAAACAAGGTTTTTCCAGAAGTGTTTTTGAATTCACTGTCACTTTTCGCTTGAAATGTTGGTAAATGGTGGTCACTAAATCCAGAACATTTTTTTAATAAAGGCAAAACATAAATATAAAAACAGGTTAATGCTGAAGCCGGATTTCCTGGAAGTGCAAATACAAATTGTTGATCTTTTTTTCCAAACCAAAGCGGTTTTCCTGGTTTCTGATTGATTTTATAAAACAATTCATCTACATGATTTATGTCTAAAGCTTCTTTTACAAAATCGTAATCACCAACAGAAATACCTCCAGAAATTAAAAGAATGTCACTTTGTGCTAAGGCGTTTTTTATGCTTTTTTTTGTGGCTTTTAACGTGTCTTTTGCTACAAAGGTTTTTATGTTATGTATTCCAAAACGATTTAAAGCCATTTCTAACATCACCGAATTACTCTCGTAAATAGCGCCTTCTCTTAATGGCTCTCCTTGTTTTTGTAATTCGTTTCCTGTAACCAAAATCGCTATTTTTGGTGTTTTATATATAGCAACTTTCTCGATGCCTAAACCTGCGAGAAAACCTATGGCAGCTTCATTTAATTTTAGTCCTTTTTTAAGTACAATATCACCTTCATTAACTTGTTCCCCAATGGGTCTTACATTTGCGCCCTTTCTAGGAAGGTTTGTTATCGTAATATTGTTTTCATGTCTATTTACATGTTCTTGCATGACTACTGTATCTGCTTCGTCAGGAACTTTTGCGCCTGTAAAAATACGTATAGCTTCATTAGGTTTTAATGAGATTTTTTTAGAATCCCCTGCTTTAGACTCTTCAGTTACAGTATAATCTTTGGCATCATTGTATATAAAGGCATATCCATCCATAGCCGATTGTCTAAACGACGGCATGTTAATGGGAGCAGAAATATCTTCAGCTAAAATGTGATCTAAACTTTTAGTTATTTTCACCTTCTTTATATGATGAGAAACCAATGTAGAGTCTATTATATGTAATGCTTGCTGTACTGAAATCATAAATAAAAGCGTTATGTCTTGCCGAATATAACGAAATAAAACAATCAAATTACATAAACTAAGTATTTTTACGTAGTTTTTATATTTTCTTCTCCTTTTTGATAATAATTTAAAGAAGTATGACTAATTATAACAAAAATACGTTTTCGAATTACAAAGAGATTTGAATGAGTTAACTTTTCAAAACACTACATTGTACATTTATTCTTTTAAAATATTGAGTTATGAAATCGTATCCATTGTCAGTAATTATATTGCTTTGTTTGGCTATTTTACTGGTTGATGCTGCCGCCTTTTATTGGTTGCAATCGGTTTTAAAACACATTCCCTCAAAGCCTATAGTTTTTTTAATAAATGCCATTTTTATATTAATATCTTTTGGTTTAGTAATTGCTATTTTAATATTGAAAGTACGATTAGACCATATTGATATAAAAAAGAAGCAACGTATTATTTCTTCATTTTACGGAATTACAGTTGCTTCATTTGTGCCGAAAATAATTTTTGTAATTCTTATTACCATTTTCACATTAACAAATAGTGTGTTTTATGATACAGAGTCTATTTGGGTCGTTCCGTTTTTAGGAATTATAGCATGGATATCTCCATTAAGCGCTATTATATATGCCATTTTTAAGGCTGTGTATCATTTTAAAACTTATCATGTTAATGTGCATCATAAGGAATTACCAAAAGCTTTTGAAGGATTGAAAGTGGTGCATATTTCCGATCTGCATTTAGGGAGTTTAAATTTTCGTTATAAAGTACTAGACAGAGCCATTCAAATTATAAATAATATAAAACCAGATATTGTTTGTTTTACCGGTGATTTGGTGAATAATTATGCTTGGGAATTGAAAGGATGGGAAGACTGTTTTTTGAAGTTGTCGCCAAATATTAAAAAATATGCGGTTTTAGGAAACCATGATTATGGCGATTATAGTTTGTGGAAAACGGAAGCGGAGAAACAAGCTAATTTAGATGCTATTACACAGTTTTATGATAAAATTCATTTTAAATTATTAATGAATGAATGGGAAGTGATTTCTAAAAACAATGAAAAGCTGTATATGGTTGGTGTAGAAAATTGGGGGATACCTCCTTTTAAACAATATGGTGATTTAGAAAAGAGTATAAACGGTTTAAAGCCTTTAGACTTTAAAATATTAATGTCGCATGACCCTACACATTGGAGTGAAGAAGTTGTTGCGCATACCAATATTGCATTAACGCTTGCGGGCCATACACACGGTATGCAAGCCGGACTTCGTATTAAAAACAAAGCGTGGAGTCCTATAAAATATAAATACAAACATTGGGCGGGATTGTATAAAGAAACCAATCAATTTCTGTACGTTACACGTGGTTTAGGGTGGTTGGGGTTTCCTGGACGATTAGGTATGCGGCCAGAAATTACTGTAATTACTTTAAAATCTTAACGTGATTTTGAAATGAAAATAAATATTAATTAGAAAATTTAAAACATTAAATTATGGATATTATGGGAGTTTTAGCAGAAGATAATAAACAAATGACTTTAGTATATAATTCGGAAACATCTGTAGGAAAACAAACTTTGGCCTATGCCAATGCATCAGATAAAAAATTGTTGGCTATAGATATTTCTAAAACAAAAATAACAGGTACCCAATGGGCAGAAATAGCATCGAATTTAGGAGTGAAAATCGCCAATTTGGTAGATGAGAATCATACTAATTTTATTAAAAATTATGGAGATAAAGAGGTAAACCTTAATTCTGAAGATTGGATTAAAGTACTGCAAAAACAGCCAGAAGTTTTAAATGGATGTATTGTTATTAACGGAAAAGAAAGTTTAATTATTACAAACCCTTCAGATATTGTTAAATATCTAGGAACTGATAGTAAGGGTATAAAAGAGTAATTTTATACTCAGATAACAGGCTTTAATATCGACGTGCCTATTTCTGATAATTCTAATATGACCTTGACATAAATTCAAGGTCATAGAAGTTTTTATTGAGATTAAATTAGTGAAAATAATCTCAATCAGATAATTGAAACTAAAATAATTTATTATGCTTTGGGTTGAATACCATCCAAGAATAAATTAAGCTTAACAAGATCATCGTCGTTAATATATTCAGGATTTATCTTAAGTTCTTTAGTATTAGATTTTAAGATGTAGTTGGTTGGGGATTTTTTAATGTCTATAATGTCTTTTATGTCCATTCGTTTCGGAAATGGTGAATAGGTAGAAATAACATTGTTTTTTACCATTACATATGCAGTGTAGTGTTCAAAAAAGTAGAGACCAAAATGTAAAATAGAAAGCACAAGCCAAGCATAATCGAGGAGTCTCATGCTGTAATTATCCTGAAATACAAATCCAGAAAATGCAAATATGGCCCAAAGAACTCCGATAATAAGATTTCTGTATTGTCTCTTTTTTTTGTAATATTTTTTAATCATATTGATACGAGGTTGTGTTTATGTTTTTTTATTAAATAGATAATAATTGATCAGTCAGTTGTTTAGCGTAATTCGATAATTAGAGATGCGCAAGTTTAGTATTTTGGTTTATGCTAAATTTAAAGCAATTTCAACCATATCTTTAAATGTCGTTTCACGTTCCATAGAAGTTGTATGTTCGCCGGTAACTAGTGAATCTGAAATGGTAAGAATAGCCAAGGCATTTACGTTATATTTAGCTGCTACAGTATATAATCCGGCTGCTTCCATTTCTACGCAAAGTACGCCAAAATCCGCCCATTTTTTATAAGAATCAAAATTGTCTGCATAAAATTCATCGCTAGATAATACATTTCCAGCTTGTATTGGAATCTGCTTGTCTTTCGCTATTTGAGCTGCTTTTTGTAAAAGCTCAAAACTAGCTGTTGGAGCATAATCTGCACCATTAAATCTAGTTTTATTAATTCCTGACGACGATGCAGCCATAGCGAAAACAATATCTCGAATATGTATGTGTTTTTGATATGAACCAGCACTCCCCACACGAATCAAATTTTTAACACCGAATTCTTTAATTAATTCTGTTGCATAAATAGAAATGCTAGGGATTCCCATGCCTGTACCCATTACAGAAATTCGTTTGCCTTTAAATGTTCCTGTATAGCCAAACATGTTTCTAACCGTATTAAAACACACTGGGTTTTCTAAATAATGTTCAGAAATCCATTTTGCACGTAGCGGATCTCCTGGTAATAAAATGGTTTCTGCAATGTCTCCTTTTTCCGCTTCAATGTGTATACTCATGGGTGGTAAAATTTAATTCAATATAATAATTTAATTACTGTTGTATTTTGTGGGCCTCAACAATAGCAACGCCAGAAGATGTTCCGATACGGTCTGCTCCAGCTTCAATAAATTTTAAAGCAGTTGCCAGATCACGAATACCTCCAGAAGCCTTTACTTTTGCTTGTCCGTTAGCCGTTTTTTTCATAAGTTCTACAGCAGAAAGTGTTGCCCCACTTGACGAGAATCCGGTTGAGGTTTTTATAAAATCGGCATGTGCTTTTATGCTTAGTTCGCTTGCTTTTATAATTTCAGTATCAGACAATTCACTAATTTCAAAAATCACTTTTAAAGGCACTTGTCCCATACATGCTTTTACAGATTTTATGTCTTCGTATACAAAATCATAATCTTTACTTTTTAGCATACCAACATTCAAGACCATATCGATTTCTTCAGCACCTTGGTTTATTGCCATTTTAGTCTCGAACACCTTAGTTTCGGTTGTAACAGCTCCTAATGGAAATCCTATGGTAGCACAAACTTTTACATCTGTTCCTTTTAATAATTGTTTTACTAATGGCACATAAAAACTATTGACACAAACCGAATAAAATTGAAATGTTATAGCCTCATCGCAAATTTTTGTAATTTCTTCTGGTGTTGCAGAAGATTTTAAAAGTGTGTGATCTATATATTTTGCGATATTCATTAGTTCTGATTTTAAAGTTGAATGAAGTAAAAATACGACGAACTAAAGGCAATTAAAATTATTTTGAAGATTAAATGACTAAAAATTATACTTTGGAAAAACAAAACCGTTTGAGAGTGAAAGTTGCAGTACTTCTGATTTCTAAGGTAAAATTGAATCAAAGATTCAACATAATATAACAGTCGATTTGAATTTATTTTAGAGTCACACTAAAGTGATTAAAATCGTAATTTATAATCTGCTGAGACGTGTTTAGTCTGACGAATAAAATCAAGAATTTAATAATGTTTGAATATCAAATTTTGTCATTTTCAAAAATGCTTCTACTATTTTTGGAGCACGTTCTGGATCAGATAATAATTGCTCTAAAACGGTGGGTACAATCTGCCACGAGACTCCGTATTTATCTTTTAGCCAACCACACTGACTTTCTTGTCCGCCGTTGGTTGTAAATTGTTCCCAAAGTGTGTCAATTTCATTCTGAGTTTCGCAGTACACAACAAAAGACACGCCTTCATTAAAATCAAATTCATGTTTAATGTTGCTACTCATTAGATTAAAAATATTAGTATTCAATTTAAATTGAGTAAATAATACGGTGTCTTCAGGAACCTCTGGAGCGCCTTTTCCGTAAGGCATGTCCAATAAAGACATTGAATTGGGAAATACCGATTGGTAAAACACAGAAGCTTCTTTAAGTTTATCAAATTTTTCTTCAGTAAATAAAAGTGCAGGAACTATGGTTTGATTTGAATTTATAGGGTCGACATCGAGTTGCCATGAGACTCCAAATTTATCTTTAACCCAAGCAAATTTTTTGCACCATGGATATTCTCCCAATGGCATAAGCACAGAGCCGTCGCAGGATAGCGCTTTGTGTAATCGTTCGATTTCTGTATCCGAACCGCAATACACAAAAAAGGAAGTAGATTCATTTATGGTAAATGCTGGTCCGCCATTTAATCCCATAAAGAGCTTTCCGTTAATCTTAAAGTTTACCACCATTTCGTTTTCCGAGAGTATTTCAGAATCATTAAAAATGGAACAGTAATATGTAGCTGCAGATTGTGCTTCTTGATTAAACCATAAACACGGAACGATTTCGTTTTGCATAAATTTGAAATTAAAAATTGATTACTAGTATGGTAAGTAAAATTTTAAAGCAAGAATTAATACTCCGATTTACTGGGCTCTCCATAATAATGTACAATCTCTATAAAGGGAGAACGAGACATACCTCCAGGGTTTAATCCTAGCTCACCTTCAGGTATTTTGTAGTTTAATTTATTAAAGTAAGTTTCCCAAATGGCGTAAGTTTCCTTTGTGTCCGGAGCTATAAACGTCATGGGTTGTTCTTCAAAAATTGGGTCGTTATTATTTGCAGATTTAAAGGCTAAATGAATAAGTTCAGAGCAATAATAACTATCGTTATTTAAGTCGAAAAACTTATCATATTCTGCTTTCATTTTAGACTTAATAAACGCAATTGTGGCTGGTGTTAAATGTCTGAATTCGGGCTTTAGTCTGCCAACAATTACTTTGGGATCTTTATTAACATCAAAACTTCTATTTAAAAAATCCTTTAAAGGGGTTAAAACCACACCTGAAGAAACAGCTTCCATGACATTTAATTCGCTTTTTTCATTTTTCATCACTAAGCCTATATGCGAAAAGTTGTAATCGTTTATACCTTTTGTTACCGCTTCAATAGCATCGCAAAAGGGACCGCAGTCACCATCTTGAAATAGTAAATCGCCTTCTTCTAACTGAAATTTAGATGAAGATTGACAATTATACATTAGGAACATTGAAATAAAAACGAACAAAAAATGGTAGCTAAATTTCATAGAATAGTAACATGGTTTTAACAAAAGTATGAAAGAAATTGTATAAATCAGAAACTGATTGGTGTTATACCTTTAATTTAACCGCTTTTTTTATCTTCGTTATATGAAAGCAATTGAAAGTTACATTCGAGATATACCCGATTTTCCTAAACCAGGAATTATATTTAAAGATTTAACCCCTTTACTTAATAGTCCAGAAGCTACACGGTTGTGTTTACAGGAATTATTAAACCTAATAGGCGATCAGAAAGTAGATAAGGTGGTTGGTATGGAAGCCAGAGGGTTTTTCTTTGGGATGTTAATCGCACAAGCTTTAAATGCTGGATTTATACCTGTTAGAAAACCTGGAAAACTACCTTATAATATAATCTCGGAAACCTATGCATTAGAATATGGAAGCGATATTTTAGAAATACATGAGGATGATATAAAACCTGGTGACCGTGTTTTAATTCACGACGATGTCTTGGCAACAGGAGGAACAGCGTCTGCAGTCTGTAAATTAGTAGAACGTCTGGGAGGAGAGATTGTGCAGTGTAATTTTATTATGGAATTAGAGTTCTTAAATGGGCGAGATAAATTAGGCTCAAATGCTGTAGCTTCTGTTTTAAAGTATTAAATACAGCTGTGTTTCTGTCTCTTTTAAAGGTGTAGTTTTTGTTATTGAAGTATTTTTAACGTTTGACATGAGTAAATGTTAAAAAATCAGCAATTTGTTTTATTAGTATTTAATCCTAATTTAAAATGTATATTTTAAGAAAGAAGAACTTTCATTAGACAATTTTCAAAATAAAAATCTAGTCAATTCTTTGCCTGGAATTTTTTATCTGTATTATGTTGAAGGTGAAAAATCATATTTAAAAGCATGGAATGATAACTATGTTACTGTTACAGGCTGTCGTGATGATGAAATGATGAATAAAGACGCTACAGATTTTGTAGACGAGGCGAGTATATCTTCTATTAAAGAGGGGATTACTGCATTGGTTTTAAATGGTAGCGTTAAAAATGTTTATGGAAATATATTGTCTAAATCTGGAGATATTACACCATATGTGTTTGAAGGCGTCCGTTTTAGTGTGGAAAAGGGTGTGTATTTCATGGGGTTAGGTTTAGATGTTTCAGACCTTTTATCGGCAAAGGAACAAATCAAAATGTTGGAATTTCAAAAACATCAGAAGGAAAAGAAATTGTTTTCTGTGGCTATACAGGAACAGAAAAAAGAAGAATTGCTTCAGAATGTATTATTCAAATTAGAGACTTTAGAAAATAATGTTTCTAATAGATCCAATGCAATTGCTATAAAATCGTTAAGAAAAGAGATTAATAATCATTTTTCTTTTAATGATAATTGGCAAGTTTTTAAAAAAATGTTTGGAGAAATTCATTTTCATTTTTTCCGCGACTTAGAAGAATGTCACCCCGATTTAACTAAGGGTGAATCGCAATATTGTGCTTACATAAAGATTCAGATGCATGCGTCAGAAATTTGTAATATAATGAATATTTCAAAAGAAAGTTTGGCGAAAAAAAGGTATCGTTTAAAGAAAAAATTGGGCTTGTCTAAAGAACAAAAATTAGATAGATACATTTCAGCATTTTAAAAATACTACAACTGTCCATGTTTTGTTCATAAAAGTGTGTTTTTAAATCGACTATTTTTGTAGGGTGAATTTTAAACTTCTGAAGAATGAGAGGTTTGATTTATAGCTATTTAACAATTTAGAATTTAATTAATCCAACTTTTATTAAAAAAAATAAATTTTTTACAATCATGCTTTTGGCTTTTGCTACTGCAGCATTTGCACAGAAAAAGCCCAACATTGTTGTCTTTTGGGGAGACGATGTAGGAATGTGGAACATTAGCGCATACCATAATGGTATGATGGGAGGAACAACACCTAACATTGACAAAATTGCTAAAGAAGGCGCTATTTTTACAGATCATTATGCACAACAATCGTGTACTGCAGGTCGTGCATCTTTTATTTTAGGACAAGCACCATTTAGAACAGGTTTACTTACTATTGGTATGCCAGGATCTGAACACGGAATTAACGCTGCCGATCCAACAATTGCAGAATTATTAAAGCCCCTAGGATATACAAGTGGTCAATTTGGTAAAAATCACTTAGGAGATCAAGATAAACATTTACCAACAGCCCATGGTTTCGATGAATTCTTCGGAAATTTATATCACTTAAATGCTGAAGAAGAGCCAGAAACAGAATTCTACCCTAAAGATCCAGAATTCCATAAAAAATATGGACCAAGAGGAGTGCTGAAATCTACTGCCGATGGTAAAGTAGAAGATACGGGACCATTAACCGTTAAACGTATGGAGACTGCAGATTCTGAATTTATTGGTGCTGCTTTAAAGTTTATCGAAAAAAATGCGAAAGCAGACAAGCCTTTCTTTGCTTGGATAAACTCTACAAGAACTCATGTTTGGACACACTTATCTGACAAATATTTACACAAATCTGGTTATGGTATCTATGCAGATGCTATGATGGAATTAGATGATGGTGTAGGAATGGTGTTAGATAAATTAGATGAACTTGGTATTGAAGACAATACAATTGTAGTATTCTCTACAGATAACGGAGCTGAGAAATTTACTTTTCCTGACGGTGGAACTATTCCATTTAGAGGAGAAAAAGGAACAACTTGGGAAGGTGGATTTAGAGTACCTGCTATGGTAAGATGGCCAGGTCACATTCAGCCAGGAACTGTTATTAACGATATTTTCTCTCAAGAAGACTGGATGCCAACTTTATTAGCAGCTGCAGGTAATGCAAATGTTAAAGAAGAATTATTAAAAGGGAAGTCTTATTCTGGAAAAACGTTTAAAGCGCACTTAGATGGGTATAACCAATTACCATTATTAACAGGTGAACTTAAAAAAGGGGAAGGACCTAGAGAAGAGATTTTTTACTTTGATTCTGCTATAAATTTAAATGCATTGCGTTATAAGGATTGGAAATTACATTTCTCAATTATGGAAGGTTCAATAAATGAAGCGTATAGAAAAACTCCAAGTTGGCCAATTATCTTAAACTTAAGAAACAATCCATTTGAAGTTTCTATGGATGCTGCCTTATATATTAGATATTATGCAGACCAAATGTGGATGATGGTACCAGCTCAAAATTATGTTGGTGAATTTTTAGGGACTTTTAAAGAATTCCCTCCTAGAAAAGGAAGTTCTTTAAGTATTGATAAAGTTGTCGAGACTTTACAGACTCCTGTTAGAAATTAACAAAAAATAATCTTTAAAAAGACTGATCCAATTTTACAATTGTATCAGTCTTTTTTTTTCTTAAACACCATTTAAGTTGTTGAAAGTTAGATGCTTTTAGCTATATTTAAAATTCAATATTTTTTCATTAAACCAACTCATATGACGTCATTTGAAGCTGTTGTTAAGTTAAAATCAGCCATGTCTGAATCTATAATCGGACAACAAGAACTTATAGATCGTTTAATTTTAGTTTTACTCGCCGATGGGAATATGCTTCTAGAAGGCTTGCCTGGTTTAGTAAAAACTAGAGCGATAAAAACCTTGTCTAAACATTTAGATTGCGATTTAAGTAGAATACAATTCACACCAGATTTATTACCTACAGATATTACTGGAACAGAGATTTATCAGCCAGACGAAGAAGAAAAATTTAGTTTCCAGAAAGGGCCTATTTTTAGTAACCTTATTCTAGCCGATGAGATTAACCGTGCCCCAGCAAAAGTACAATCTGCTTTGTTGGAAGCCATGGAAGAACGTCAAGTTACCGTAGCAGGGAGCACCTATAAAATGGAAGACTTGTTTATGGTTATGGCAACCCAAAACCCGATTGAACAAGAAGGAACTTATCCGTTACCAGAAGCACAAATGGATCGTTTTATCATGCATGTTGTTATCGATTATCCAGATGATGCTTCAGAATTAGGGATTCTTCGTTTAAATAAAGCAGAACAAAGTGTTGCTTCAAAAACCTCTAAAACTAAACTTGAAACGATTTCTCAGCAGCATATTTTCGATGCTAGAAACGAAATTAACGTCATTAAAGTCACCGAAGCATTAGAAAAATATATGGTGAGTTTAATTTCTGCAACACGTTATCCAGAACGTTTTGATGAAACATTAGCAGGATGGATTGACTTTGGAGCAAGTCCAAGAGGGACCATTGCTTTAGACCGTTGTAGTCGTGTAAATGCATGGATGGAAGGTAAGGATTTTGTGTCGCCAGATAATATTCAGGCCGTTATAAAAGATGTGCTTAGACATCGTATTTCATTAAGTTATAAAGCCAGAGCAGAAGGTATCACGACCAATCAAGTTATCGATAAAATTTTAGAAGTTGTTGCCGTAGTGGCTTAACACGAGTAAAACGATTCTCTATGAAGTCTATACCTAAAGATAATACTGTGTTTTTAACGCTCGAGCATTTATTGCAATACGAGTGGTTAAATACGGTGCTTAATTTTAACGTCGGTCAGCAAAAATCTAATAGTGTATTGTCTGGACGATATGCATCGCGCTTACGCGGAAGAGGATTGGATTTTGAAGAGTCTAGACCTTATGTTATTGGGGACGATATTAGAAATATAGATTGGAAAGTTACCGCTAAAACAGGAATAACACACACCAAAGTATTTACCGAAGAAAAAGAAAAACCGGCTTTCATTTTTGTCGATCAAACACCAACTATGGGATTTGGTTCAGTACTTAAAACAAAAGCTGTTGTTGCAGGCGAATTGGCCGCTATTGCAGCATATAAAATATTAAAAGGTGGCGATCGTATTGGTGGTTTGGTTATGAAAGACGAGACTTACGATTTATTAACGCCTAAGCGTGATCAACGAAATATGCTTCAGTTTTTTCAGAAAATTGTAGATGCCAATCAAGATATTTACAACCGAAAAGATTTTGATTTTTCTGAGTCTTTAAAAAGCATGATTGCTAAACTTAACAATATCATTACACATGATTATTTGGTGATTATCATTAGTGATTTTCATCGCTATAATAATGAAATGATTCAGTATTTAAGTGCGATGTCTCAGCATAACGATGTGGTTTTAATTAAGGTTTTCGACCCCATGGAAGAAGAATTACCTTCAGAAAAAATGACGCTTACCAACAATGAAAAACAGATCAGTATTTCTAAAAAGAAAGAAAAAATTATAAAAGATTTAAAGTCCGATTTTAAAACCAATTATGATGGATTTAAACAAGACATCGAAAAATACAACATCACACTTTTTAAAATAAATACAGTCGATCCTTTAGAAGAACAATTAGTTAATGTGTTCACACAATATAAACCAAAATAGTTTATGACTTTGCTTAAACTACATACATTGTTCATGCTTCAAGACCCAACTCAAAGTAAAACATTAGAGTTAGGAGATGTTATAGAACCCACTCCTGTCGCATTTACTTTTGAAACTTTGGGATGGAAAACCGTGTTTTTTCTATTGGCGCTTCTTATCGCTTTTGTAGGCTATAAAATATATAAGAATTACAAAAAGAAACAGTATCTAAGAGAAGCTGTTACTGAAATTAAAAAATTGAAACAACAAACAGAGTTGTCTCCTGTAGAACTTATAAATGCTATTTTATTTGTGTTAAAAGATACAGCGATGCAATCCTTCAGCCGACAAGAAGTTGCGGGTTTGTATGGAAGTGAATGGATTAGTTTTTTAGATTCTAAAGAGGCTACTGCAAATTTTAAGAACGATGAAACTGTTATTCTGGATGCTGTTTATAAGCACGAATTTCACGAGAATTCATCCTTTAATAAAGATCAATTTACTAACAAAAGCATCCATTGGATACAGCATCATGCCAGATAATTTTCAATTCGCATATCCGTTTGTTGTTTTACTGCTGCCATTGCCGCTATTGGTATATTGGTTGCTACCTGCTATAAAAAATAAGAGTAGTGCCTTGCGTTTTCCTTACTTTAATCGCGCAGTTCAGGTTTCTGGACAGAAAGCTAAAAAGGCATCCTACATAAAAAAACGTAACTGGTTTACATGGACTATAATGTACAGTATTTGGTTGTTATTAATCGTTGCATTGGCATCTCCAGAGTTGATAGGCAAGCCTGAAAAAAAGATTAAAACATCACGTAATTTTTTAATAGCAGCCGATATTTCTTTCAGTATGGCAAATACCGATTGGGCTATTGACGGTAAACGTGATACACGCTGGGAAGCTGTTAAAGACATAATGAAAGATTTTGTTCAGGAGCGAAAAAGTGACCGCATGGGCTTATTGTTTTTCGGTTCTAATGCCTATGTTCAGGCACCATTTACATCAGATTTAAAAACAGTGAGTACCATGTTGGAAGAAGCCGATGTGGGTATGGCTGGGCAAATGACAAATATTGGTAAAGCTATTGTTAAAGGGATGGACTTGTTTCAACGCGATACCATTCCGCATAAAGTCATGCTTATCTTAACAGATGGTGTAGACAGTGGTATGGAAATTCTGCCTTTAGATGCTGCTAATTTAGCCAAGAAAGATTCTACTGTTATTTATACCATTGGTATTGGTGATCCGGAAAGTCAGGATTCAGATTTAGATGAACGTACGCTTCGAGAAATTTCAGAAATGACTAATGGAAAATATTTTAGAGCCAAAGATGCAGAAGCACTTCAAAATATATATAAAGAATTAGATACGCTTGAACCTATAGAATACGAAGAAGAAAGTTATACGCCTAAAACCCTGTTGTATTATATTCCGTTAGGAATAGCACTGGCATTGGGGATTCTGGCTGTGGCTATAAATAATTTAATACTCATTGTGAAACGATTTAAAAGCAACTAATCTATGGCGTTTTTAGAAGACATAGATTGGGATAAATTCCATTTTTTACGCGCCGAATATCTTTGGCTAGCTATTCCTATGGGCATTATTATCCTGGTCGGGATTTTCGCTTATGGAGAAAGTAACCGTTGGAAAAAGCACATCGCGAAACATTTACAGCCCTATGTGATTCAAAAGGGCACCACTTGGAAATCGAGATTTATACATGTGTCTTTGTTGGTGTTATTTAGTATTGGATTTTTAGGATTTCTTGGTCCAACAAGGAGTGAAGAAAAAGCACCGGCAAAAAAGGTAGCTTCAAAACTGGTAATTGCTCTGGATTTATCACAAAGTATGCTGACTACAGATGTGTCGCCAAACCGTTTAGAGCGTGCAAAATTCAAAATAAACGATCTCTTAAAAGCCAATCCAAGAGCAGAAACTGCACTTATTGTATTTTCAGGATCATCACATACCGTAGTGCCGTTTACAACAGATTATAAAATTATTCAAGATAATTTAGATGGTTTGCAACCGCGTATGATGCCTGCCCAAGGAACAGGATTCACGATGTTGTTTGATAAGTTGGAGAGTTTGTTTATAGATAATAAGGCTCCAGGACAAATTCTTCTAATTACCGACGATTTGGAGGGATTAGACACACAGTCCGTTAGTGCTTTTGTTCAGGAAAATAATGTGTCGCTTAATGTGTATCCGTTTGCTTCTGAATCTGGTGGACATGTTCCTGCTTTTAGTAACCCTAAATTAGATTTAAAAGTAAAGGGAAAAACAATCAATTCAGCTTTACAAACAGTTAATCTAAATGCCCTAAAAAGTATAGAAGGTGTAAATGTTATGGATGTTACACTCGATAAAAGTGATGTAACCCTATTTGCAGAAGACGTTAGCGATCATCTTATTTTTGAAGAAAAACCTAAAAATGAAGAGGAGAATTGGGAAGATCAAGGACATTGGTTAATTATTCCTCTGATGATTTTATTTCTGTTCAGTTTTAGGAAAGGCTGGAGCTTATTGAGTATTATTTTACTCGTCAGTTTGTCGTCTTGTAGTTCTACAGAAAATCAGAAAACAGATAATTCAGAAAAATTTCAGTTTAAAGATTTATGGTATACTAAGGCATATCAAGCACAGCAAGAATTTGATGCTGAAAATTATATCGCTGCAGCGGAAGGTTTTAAAGATCCATTACGTCAAGGTGTGGCCTACTATAAAGGCGGAGATTATACAAAAGCAAGACAAGCCTTTGAAAAAGATGCTACGCCTAACGGACAATATAATTTAGGACTGACTTATGCTAAATTGGGAAATTTAGAAAAAGCACAAGCCATATTTACAACGCTTGTTGCAAATGATCCAGATATGGAACAGGCCAAAAAGAATCTTCAAAACATAAATGAAGTAATGGCAGGCGTTGACGAAATGTCGGCTGAAGAAAGTAAAGTAGGCGAGGAGAAACCAAATGCCAAAAACGAACAAAATAAATCTCCGGAAGATCTTAGTGGTGGTGGACAAAAAGCAACCAAAAAGGATATGGAGAAAGAACGCTTGGAGGAAACGGTTGAAACAGGTAAGCGTAAAGGAAAAGAGTTAGATGAATTGCCAGACGATTTTAAATCGGGTAAAGGTACAATTCCTAAGAATATTTTAATGCGTAAAGTAGACGATGATCCAGCCTTGTTTTTAACTCGGAAGTTTAAATATCAAGTGAAGAAGCAACAAGTTGAGGTTGAAAAAACACAAACAACATGGTAGCAAAATTTAAAATAGTAGCGGTGTTGTTTTTGTTGGGGATTAACTTTGGTTATGCTCAGCAGTTAATTAGTTATACTTCAATAAATCATACAGAAGCCTATATTGGACAACCTGTACAGATGACGGTTTCTGTGTATTCTAATACATGGTTTACTAAAGGAGTTGATGTTGGAAATATTCAAGTTGAAGGTGCGCTTACGGTATATTTTAGATCGGTGTCAAACACGAGAACGTTTAGTGGAAAGCAGTTTGCTGGTGTCGATTTTATCTATAATGTATTCCCGACACAGGAAGGCGTCATTACCATTCCAGAATTAACTATTCATGTCGAATCTCCAAAACCTGGAGGTTATGAAGGGATAAAACATACCATTCATACCAAACCAAAAGCTATTACAGTTAAAGGTGTTCCTCCTGGTTATAATCCGAATAATTGGTTAGTGTCTAGCACGCTAAATGTAAATGAAAAATGGAATGTAAGTATTAAAAAGGTTAAGGTTGGAGATGTATTACAGCGCTCAATACATAGAAGTGCTTCTGGAACTTTAGGTGAGTTTATTCCAGCTGTCGTTTGGGATAGTGTTGCAGGTGTGAGTATTTATCCGAAGCGCCCTTCTGTAAATACCAATAAAACCAAAACGTATGTTTCGGCGAGTCGTACAGATGGTGCAAATTATTTATTTGAAAAAGAAGGTGATGTTACGTTACCTAGAATAGAGTTTGTGTATTGGAATTATAACAATCGTAAATTTTATAAGAAAGTTATAGACTCCGTGACGATTCATGTGGAAGCGAATCCAGATTTAAGTATGTTGGCGGGGATTAAAAAGCAACTTGAAGCTGAGGCTACAATAGTTCCTGAAGAAGAACAACCGTTTTTAATTCTAGGATTAACGGTAAAAACCTTTGTTGAGTACTTAGTGCTTGGAATTTTACTTCTATATATACTATATAAATTGTTGCCCTGGTTGTTTAGAAAAACACGAGCGAGATATAAAACCTATCATGCTTCAGAACACTATGCGTTTCGTAATCTAGTACGTTCTTTAGAAGATCGAGATGAGTATAAGATTCTAAATCATCTTAAAATTTGGTTGCTAAAATTAGACTCGGACATTCCTAGTATGCAGGCATTTATTACTGTTTACGGTAATGAAGCTTTAAAAAAAGAATATAATAATTTAGAAGAACGGGCTAATGGAAATACTACAGCAATTTTTAGCAGTAGTCAGTTTAAAACAGAATTAAAAGCGGCAAGAGCACGTTATTTAAAACGCGACCAGTCTGCTGTAATTAGCAAAAAGAATACGAAGATTTCAGAGCGTTGGCTGAATCCAATGACTTCCGAAAAGCGATTCTAGAAATTATTTTAGTATAAAAAAGACACCTAATTTAAGGTGTCTTTAGTGTTTTGATATAAATGTTTTGTTTAAGGATGTAAAACTTCGTGTGTATGTTTTTTCATATTATCAGCCATCTTTTCTAACGGTAAATCATCGTAATCATTTCCAAAAGGATCTTCAATAGATTCTGCGATTAATTCTAATGACGCTAAAACATATAATATAAAAGGAACAGCTAGTATTACAAAATATCCTAATGAAAACACATAACCTATTGGGAGTGTCGCAACATATACTGCTATAAATTTTTTGATAAAAGTGCTGTAAGAATGGGGAATAGGTGTGTTTTTAATGCGTTCGCATGCTCCACAAATATTGGTTAATCCTTCTAATTCATGATTAAGAACTATAAGTTGTTCTCCAGAAATTTTGTTTTGCTTGTAGAGTAAATTGGTTTTTTTAAAAATTAGCGCAGCCACTTGATTTGGACCATGCTTTTTCCGGCTAAAGGCATCACCTAATTCTGGGTGTTCATTTTCATCGAGCATAAATGTTGTGTAATCGGATTTTAAAAAGGCAAATAAGCTTTGTGAATACATAGGGATTGCTTTTCTGTAAAAATGTCGAATGGCAACATCATCTTCTTCCAAAAAAGCATTGAGCTTTAAAGCTAAATTTCGACTGACATTGGTTAATGATCCCCATTGTTTTCTTGCTTCCCACCATCTATCGTAAGCAGTATTTGTTCTAAAAACCAATAAAAGGGATAAAGCAAAACCTAATAAACTATGAACAACAGTTATGTTATTTAACCAACTTTTGGAAGATAAATTTAAATATTCAAGCTCTATGTAAGCAATACTGCCTGAAAATGCAGCTGTAAGGAATAAATAAGGATATAAAATTCTTAATGTGTCAGACTTTGTTACATAAAAAACGGCTCTAAACCATTCTTTTGGGTTGTATATTCTCATGTCACAAATATAATAGGTTAACTTAAATTATGAAACGGTTTTGTTATCGTTTAATCAAATTTTATTTGCAATAAAAAATCCGCCTTACGATTTGTAAAACGGATTGTTTAATTATTATTAAAGAAGCAAAGGTTTATTCTTCTAGTAATTTCTCAATTTCTGAAGCAATAACATCTATATTTTCATCAGTATAACCTGTCGCAATATATTTTATAATTCCTTCTTTGTCTATTATAAAATTTTTAGGAAAAGACTTCGTTTTATATAAGTTTACTATTTTCTTATCTGTGTCGTAACCGGAATTAAAATCAATTCCTTTTTCTTTTAACTCTTGCATTTTCTTTATTACAATATCCTTGTTTTCTCCAGCCGAAATGGTAAGAAATACAAAATCATCATTTTTAAAAGGAGCTATAATCTTGTCTGGTATCTCATAAAATTCCATTAAACAAGGCGCACACCAAGTAGCCCAAAAATTTAAAAGCACAACTTTTCCTTTTAAGTCGGAAAGAGTGACAGATTCTCCATTAATCATTTGTACTGTAAAATCTTTAGCAACAGCGTTAACGTTTAAAGTAAGATTCGCATTTTCATGTCCTTTAGGTTGCTTTGGTGACTCAGTTGTTTTATTTTGGTTTTCTGTTTTTTCTTCTTCCGTGAATAAATCAATGATAATTATAAATTCTTTTTCTCCAATTTTATCTCCAAATTCTTCCGCGAGTTCATTTCTGTAAGCTTCAGAAACTCCTTTGTTCATGCTTTTAATATAACCGTCATTTCCATAATTATTAAGCTGTGCTTTTGTAATGATTTCGCTATTGGCAATAATAACATATTCAGGCTTTATTATTTTTTTGTCTTGTCCGAAGGATAATATTCCAAAAAGCATAAAGGTTAGTATGACTAAGTTTCTCATGTAATTGTTTTATTTTAGAGTAATTTCAATAACACCATCTTTAGCTTTATCTCCATATTTAGCGATTGCATGTTCCCCTTTTAGGACATTTATCTTTGCTATAGTATCTGGATCAATTTTTTCCATGTCTTCTTGAGATGTTTCTTTACCATTAACAAAAATCAATGGTGTTTCGTTACTATTATTCCTGTATCGAACTGTAGAGGTTTCAGAGGTTTCAGAGGTTTGGATAGTGTTTTCATTATTTATGTCTTCAGCATATCCTACGACTTCGATCTGAGATGTTTTTAGATCATCACTAATAAACATTACATTTTGGTCGGTAATATCTTCACTGAGTTTTTTAATTGTGATACTTGATCCATCGGTGGTGTTAACTACAAACGCGTTTTTGTTATTTGGGTTGGTTTTTGAAGCGTTTTTTGTAGAGGTAAATACAATGTCTGAACTAGGTTGAGATTCGCCAACGTTCAATAATTGGGTGTTATTGTTAAATGAAATTTTAATAGGAGCAATCGGATTGTCAGAATCAATATCGTGTTTTAATGCACTACGTTCAGATTTAGCATTAATTGAAATTGCAGTGATTTCGTTTGACACATTTCGTTTTACATTTTTAATTTTCAATGTGACTTTCTGAATGGCAAACGTTTTAACTAAAGCGTCCAATTGGGCATCGGAATCGTCTTTTGTGATGATAACAGAAATTTCACTTTCAGAATTTAAAAGCATTGAATGCGTTTGCTTTTCAGATTTATAAACTGTTTTAGTATTAAAACTCATCATAAAAATTAATAGAGCAGGAGCGATAATCGCATACTTTATGGCGTGAATTGTTTTTGATTTTGAAGTGTTTAACATAAGGATTCGTTTTTTGATTAATGAATTATAAAAATTAGTAGTCAGTGTCATTTGATGAGAAGACACCGATGTTTTTAATAATACCTTTTGATAGGTTTTAGTTGATGAATTTATAGTTATAGATTTGGAATCAGCAATAAATTCCAAATTTTGAATGAGTGCTTTTTGGTACAACCAAATGATTGGGTTACACCAAAAGACAATAGTTGCTAATTTGGATAGCAATATATCAATGGAATGATATTCTGACGCATGAATTTTCTCATGGTTTAGAATGTGTGTTAGTTCTATTTCCGTAAACTGAGATGGATTATACACGATACGTTTAAAAAATGAAAAAGGCGGAATATCATCTTTCGTTTCAGAAATTTTATAACTATTTTCTAAAGTTGTGTTTTGAACCGTTATAAACGATTTAAGAGATAGTAGTTCTATAACAAAACGGATGGAAAAGAATACGATCCCTAAAGTATATATAAGGATCCCTAAATCTAACCATGTATAACGTGATGCGGTTTCTGTACTTTTAACAGTTACAATATCGTTAAAATTTAGAGTTAAGGGAACTTCGTTTACATATATAGGAATGACCAAAAAAGGCAAGAATGCAGCAAGTATAAGTCCTGAAAGTAGAAACCAACGATTGGTATTAAAGAAGGTTTCTTTTTGCAACAATAAAGCGTAAATCACGTAAAATATGCAAATTATAGCCGATGCTTTTAGAAAATAGTCCATGCTTATTTGTTTTTCTCAATCACGTTAATAATTTCTTTTAATTCTTCAACACTAATTTTTTCTTCCTTCGCAAAAAATGATACTACGTTTTTATAGGAGTTATTAAAGTAGTGTTCTATAGCATTATTCATAAAGCGTTTTCTATAGGCCTCTTTTGTAATAATAGGGTAGTATTCATGTGTTTTTCCGTAGGCAGTGTAGCTAACATAACCTTTTTCTTCTAAATGTCTAATTATTGTAGATAAGGTATTGTAATGTGGTTTGTCTTCTTTTATTTCTTTTAGCACATCTTTTACAAACGCTTTTTCAAGGGGCCATAAAATATGCATGATTTCTTCTTCTTTGTTAGTTAATTTCTGCATTGTATAATAGGTTTAATTTTTAACTGAGTCAAATATATAACTATTTTTGTAGTTATAAAACTATGTAAGTAGTTTTATAACGTTTTTTTTAGTTTTAATTAGATTGATTTAATTTTTAACTGAATTAAAGGAACGGTTAATGTAATTCGTATTTCTGTGTTATATTCGCATAAAATATATTGCACTATGAGTTTAGTTTGGGTTATTTTAGGATTGTTGTTATTGGTAGTAGGTGGGGAGTTCCTAGTGCGCTCTTCTGTAGCATTATCCTTTAAATTAAAAATCTCAAAACTGGTAATTGGTATGACGGTGGTGTCTTTTGCTACTTCTGCACCAGAACTATTAGTGAGTTTGCAAGCAGCCTTAGATGGTGCACCAGATATCGCCTTAGGAAACGTAATTGGTTCTAATATTGCAAACATAGGATTAGTGTTAGGAATTACAGCAATGATTTCTCCCTTAACAGTAGATCATGGATTCTATAAGCTTAACTGGCCTGTAATGATGTTATTGTCTGTTGTGCTTTATTTCTTTTTAAAAAGTGGTAATGTTCTAGAATTTTGGGAAGGTGCTGCTCTTTTCGTATCATTAATTATTTTCTTGGTGGTATTGATAAGAAATTCTTCAAAAGATGATTTGGCTGTAGACGAGGTTGACGATTCTTTACAACAAACTTCGAATTTTAAAATATTTATTTGGTTATTAATTGGAGGACTTGCACTTTATTTTGGAAGTGAATGGTTAGTGCTAGGAGCGATAGATATGGCTACAACTTTAGGGGTTAGTGAGCGTGTTATTTCTGTTACCATGGTTGCTATTGGAACAAGTGTACCGGAATTGGCAGCGTCTGTTATTGCTGCTCTTAAAAAGGAAAAGGCCATTTCTTTAGGGAATTTAATAGGTTCTAATATTTTTAATATTGCCTGTGTTTTAGGATTAACATCAATGATTCAACCTATAACAGTAAATAGTTCAGAGATTTTAACTTCTGATATATTTTGGATGTTAGGATTTTCAGCTGTTCTTATTCCGTTGGTGTTTTTACCTAAACGATTTGTGTTAGGAAGATTAAAAGGTGCCTTGATCTTTATTGCTTATGCTGTGTTCTTAGTGACAACTTTTTCTGAATAACTGTAGCAGAATTTAAATTAACTTTTAAAAATACATTAGTACGCTTTATTTTAATATTAAGCATTTCCATTTCTGCTTTTACCGTTATTCAATTTATCGTTGTGAAAATACACGTGATTTATTTTTGAATAGCTATCTGTTACTAGTTTTATATTCAGTACACATAATCGTAAAGCTGTGTGTTGAGGGAAAAGCTTTGCTTCTAGAATTGATTTATATATATCGAAAATGATATAATACAAAAACGCCATCTGAAAATATCAGATGGCGTTTTCTATAAAAAAAATAACTTAAAAATTAAATTTTAGCAGATTTAACTGTTTTTACAATTACTGCAGCAATCTTGTATGGATCTGCGTTTGAAGCAGGACGTCTATCTTCTAACCATCCTTTCCAGCCTTTTTCGACTGCAATTAATGGAATACGAATAGATGCTCCTCTATCAGAAATTCCCCAAGAGAAATCATGGATAGCTGCTGTTTCATGTAAACCTGTTAAACGTTGGTCGTTAAACTCTCCGTAAACAGCAATATGTTCTTTTACTCTAGGTCTGAAAGATTCACAGATAGCTGCGTAAACCTCTTTGTCTCCACAAGTTCTTAATATGTTGTTAGAGAAGTTTGCATGCATACCAGAACCATTCCAGTCCATATCTTTACCTAAAGGTTTTGGATGATACTCTATGTAGTAACCATATTTTTCAGTTAAACGATCTAGTAAATATCTTGAAATCCACAATTCGTCACCAGCTAACTTAGCGCCTTTTGCGAATAATTGGTATTCCCATTGTCCAGATGCAACCTCTTGGTTAATTCCTTCGAAGTTTAAACCAGCATCGATACATAAATCTGCATGCTCTTCAACGAAATCTCTACCGTGAGTATTTTTACCACCTACAGAGCAGTAATACATCCCTTGAGGTGCAGGATAACCACCGATAGGGAATCCTAAAGGTAATTGTGTTTTAGTATCCATAATGAAATACTCTTGTTCAAAACCAAACCAGAAATCATTATCATCATCATCAATTGTAGCTCTACCATTAGATACGTGTGGCGTTCCATCAGCATTCATAACTTCAGTCATAACTAAATAACCGTTAATACGATCTGGATCTGGATAAATTGCAACAGGTATTAATAAACAGTCTGAAGAACCTCCTACTGCTTGTCTTGTTGAAGACCCATCAAAAGACCAGTTTCCTAGTTCTTCTAAGGTTCCTTGAAAATCTTCGTGTTCTTCTACTTTAGTCTTGCTTCGCAAGTTTTGAGTTGGAAAATACCCGTCTAACCACAGGTACTCTAATTTTATTTTGGCCATAATTATTAAATAATAGTTATTAATGTCGTTAACAAATATAATTTTTTTTTGATTAACCGGCTAAAATAGTGGGGTCTATTCTAAATTTTTATGGAATTATTAGTTATACCCTTGGTTTTTTAGGGGTATTTGTTTTTTGTGTAAAAACACGACTCAGAATTTTTATATTTGTAAAAAAAATGACAAGGGTATGGCTATACTAAGATTTCATGCATTAAAGCAAACTTTAAATCGAGTTCCTATTTATATAGAGGAAAAGGAAAGACGATCTAGTATTTTTGGTGCCAACGTTTTTAATGAGTCTTCAATGCGCCAGTATTTAACGAAAACGGCGTATAATGAAGTTATGGATGCTATATTAAAAGGAACAAAAATTGACCGATTAATTGCCGACCATATTTCTACAGGAATGAAAGAATGGGCTATATCTAAAGGTGCAACACATTATACACATTGGTTTCAGCCTTTAACAGGAGCTACTGCCGAAAAACATGATGCCTTTTTTGAAACGATTGGTGAAGGTGCTGCAATTGAAAGATTCGGAGGTGGTGAACTGGTTCAACAAGAACCGGATGCATCTAGTTTTCCAAATGGTGGTATTCGGAATATGTTTGAAGCTCGAGGATATACCGCTTGGGATCCTACATCTCCAGCCTTTGTATATGGTACAACACTTTGTATTCCAACCGTATTTGTGTCGTATACCGGTGAGGCTTTAGATTATAAAACACCGCTTTTAAGAGCTTTACAAGCTATTGATACAGCTGCCGTTGCAGTTTGTAAATATTTCGATAAAAACGTAAAAAAGGTAAATGCCTCGTTAGGTTGGGAGCAGGAATACTTTTTAATCGATAAAGCTTTAGTGGCATCTCGACCAGATATAGTCGCTACAGGACGTACGTTATTAGGACATTCATCGGCTAAAGGCCAGCAGTTAGAAGATCATTATTTCGGAACGATCCCAAATCGCGCTATGTCTTTTATGCGAGACTTAGAGCACGAATGTATGTTGTTGGGAATTCCTGTAAAAACACGTCATAATGAAGTGGCGCCAAATCAGTTTGAGTTGGCACCTATTTATGAAGAAGCCAATTTAGCAGTAGACCATAACTCCTTATTAATGGATTTAATGGATAAGACTGCAGACCGACACAACTTTAAGGTATTGTTTCACGAAAAGCCTTTTGCGGGAGTAAATGGTTCCGGAAAACATAATAACTGGAGTTTAAGTACAGATACAGGTGTGAATTTGTTAGGGCCTGGAAAAACACCAATGAGCAATCTTCAGTTTCTTACCTTCTTTATTAATACGATTAAAGCGGTACATGATAACGAAGAATTACTAAGAGCGGTAATTGCTTCTGCAAGTAACGACCATAGATTAGGTGCAAATGAAGCGCCTCCAGCAATTATTTCAGTATTTATAGGAGAGCAGTTAACTAAAGTGCTAGTCGAGCTTAAAAATGTAACTAGTGGTAAATTGTCTCCTGAAGAAAAAACAGAACTTAAATTAAATGTAGTTGGTAAAATTCCTGAGATTATGTTAGATAATACAGATAGGAATAGAACATCTCCATTTGCTTTTACGGGGAATAAATTTGAATTCAGAGCTGTAGGTTCTAAAGCGAATTGTGCTAACCCGATGACTATTTTAAATTCTATTGTGGCAAAACAACTTATCGATTTTAAAGTTGAAGTAGACTTTCTTATAGATAACAAAGACATGAAGAAAGATGATGCTATTTTTAATGTGTTACGTGAGTATATTAAAAAATCTAAAAACATTCTTTTTGAAGGAAATGGATATGGTGAAGCATGGGAAATTGAAGCTAAAAAACGGGGTTTAAGTAATAATAAATCGACTCCTGAAGCTTTAAAAGTTAGGATTTCTAAAAAAGTAATCGATCTTTTTGATGGTTTAGGAGTGATGAATAGGGTAGAGTCTGAAGCACGTTACGAAATAGAGATGGAAGATTATGTGCATCGTATTCAGATAGAAGGACGTGTGTTAGGCGATATTGCGAGAAGTCACATAGTGCCTACAGCAGTACGTTATCAAAATGTATTGATTGAAAATGTAAGAGGTTTAAAAGAGATTTACGGTACGACTTTTAAAACAGTAGCAAAAGAACAACTCTCTTTAATAGAAGAAATCTCTAGTCATATAGAATCCATAAATTCTAAAGTAACTAAGATGACGGATGCAAGAAGAACGATAAATCTAGAAACAGATATAGAAAAGAAAGCATTAGGGTATTCGTTTACGGTTAACCCAATGTTTGCCGAAATTCGTTACCATTGCGATAAATTAGAACTATTGGTAGACGATGAGTTGTGGCCATTAACAAAGTATAGAGAGCTCTTGTTTACAAAGTAAAACATAGCGAGAATTACATAAAAAAGCCATCCTAAAAAGATGGCTTTTTTATATTATACCTTTTTTAGATTAAGGTATTTGAGTGCTTGAGAAGGTGAATTGAATTTGTTTTATAAGGATAAATCTCTTTTTTGAATTGTCGTTAACAAGATGATTCTTACAGTTTGTAGTGTCATTTAAATCGGAACAATGCGCTTTGTCTATCTTAAATGTGTGTTGTCGAAAACCTCTTGAAATGGATTGAATTAGGGGGTTGTATTAGAGTTTGTTAGTTATAATTTCAATATATTTGTAACGCTATTAATCTATACAATTTAATTATGAAACAGCTCATTGTCAGTCTGCTGTTGCTCCTAGTTGCTACTCTGGTATTTTCTCAGGCGGAAAGTGATTCGCAAGATAAAAGTGCCACGAATGAGGCGGTTAAAGAGCAGCCAGTACAAATGGAAAACGCGCTTGTAGAACTTATCTAAAGAAAAGTTTCTATAAGTTAAAAGCAAACGTAAAGTTAATATATCTTCAGTCATTTATTTCTAAATAGATGTTTGGAGATATTTTTTTTGCCTTCTTTTTTCCTTTAAATTATCTCAAAAAACTAATTTACAATGCTTACTTTTGTAAATCATTTCAACTTAAAATTCATATGAGTCAAGAAGTCAGTAAGCGATATGCGCAACGAGGAGTTTCAGCTTCAAAATCAGATGTTCATAACGCTATTAAAAATATTGATAAAGGATTGTTTCCTAAAGCGTTCTGTAAAATTGTGCCAGATTATTTGTCTCAGGATGATGCATACTGTTTAATAATGCATGCAGATGGTGCGGGTACAAAAAGTGCTTTAGCTTATATGTATTGGAAAGAAACTGGAGATGTTTCAGTATGGAAAGGGATTGCACAAGATGCTCTTATAATGAATATAGACGATTTATTATGTGTAGGAGCAACCGATAATATTATGCTATCTTCTACAATTGGTCGTAATAAAAATGTGATTACTGGCGATGTGCTTTCAGCTATAATTAATGGAACAGAAGAGTTAATTGAAGACTTAAAATCATTTGGTGTTACAATTCATTCAACTGGTGGCGAAACTGCAGATGTTGGAGATTTAGTAAGAACTATTATTGTAGACTCTACAGTAACGGCTAGAATGAAGCGTGAAGATGTTATTGATAATGCAAATATTAAAGCAGGAGATGTAATTGTTGGATTAGAATCTTTTGGTCAAGCAACTTACGAAAAGGAGTATAATGGAGGAATGGGGAGTAATGGATTAACATCTGCAAGACACGATGTGTTTCATAACTATTTAGCCGAAAAATACCCAGAAAGTTTTGATGCTGCAGTACCAAGCGAATTGGTGTATTCTGGAAACATGAAACTTACAGATAAAGTTGAAGACTCTCCGTTAGATGCCGGTAAGTTGGTGTTGTCTCCAACGCGAACCTATGCACCTATTATAAAGGCTATATTGTCGAAGTATAATAAAGAACATATACATGGCATGGTGCACTGTTCAGGTGGTGCACAAACAAAGATTCTGCACTTTATAAACGAATTTCATATCATTAAAGATAATTTGTTTCCAATTCCACCGTTATTTAAGTTGATTCAAGATCAATCTAAAACAGAATGGAAGGAAATGTATCAAGTATTTAACTGCGGTCATCGTATGGAGCTTTATGTGTCACCAGATATCGCCGAAGATATTATTGCAATATCTAAGTCCTTTAACGTGAATGCACAAATCATTGGTCGTGTAGAAGCTTCAGAGAATAAGCGCTTATCAATAAAAAGTGAGTTTGGTCTGTTTGAATATGAATAAATAAAAGCTTTTAAAGCTGAAAATAGAGTTTAGCCTAATATGAAATATAGTATTCTTGTTTTTTTTTGTTTAATTGTTCAATATTCTTTTGCGCAACCTGACTCTTTATATATTAAGAAAAAAAATATTATTTTAGATCCTACTGCAACTCCAACATGGGAAAATAAAAATAAAGCAGGTATCGATTTAAATGAAGTTGCTTTTGTGAATTGGAGTTCTGGGGGTAGCAATTCTATATCTGCTATAGTAAGTGGAAAATCAACTTTAAATTATACTCATTACGATTTTATTTGGAATAACACTTTAAATATGCGTTATGGTATTAACCAACAAGAAAGTGAATCTTTAAAAAAGACTGATGATTTATTAGAGATAACTTCAACATTGGGCTATAGACAATCAAAAAATTCTAAATGGTATTATTCTGCACGTTTAAATTTTAAAACACAATTTGCTAACGGATATTCTTATCCGGATACTTCAAATCCTATTTCAAAATTTATGGCACCTGGTTATATGTTTGTTGGGGGTGGTATGGAATATGGAAAAGATATTAAGTTATTGTCGTTTTACTTATCTCCTTTAACCTTTAAATCTACATTTGTATTAGACCAAGAATTAGCGAATGCTGGAGCATTTGGGGTAACTCCTGCAGTTTACGACGAGGAAGGGAATGTATTAGTTCCAGGAGAACAGGTAAGAGAAGAGCTAGGGATTTTAGTTACAAACTACTACGAATTAACTATAACTAAAAATGTAATTTTAAAAAGTACAGCAAGTTTTTATACCGATTATTTAAATAGTTTCGGAAATATTGATGTGGACTGGGCATTGCTTATAGATTTTAAAGTGAATAACTATATAAAAGCATCATTAGGTTCGCACCTTATTTATGACAACGATGTTAAAACTTTAATTGTTATAAATGAGGAAACCGATGAGTATGCTCAAGGCGGAGCTAAAGTGCAGTGGAGGCAGGCTTTAGGTATTGGTTTTACTGTAGATTTTTAAAATTATTAATAATTGTTAATAAAAAATATTTGTTAACTTTTTAATGTTGATAAATTTTTATTATATTGATTTTCAGTTTTTTATGTTTTTTTATTGAAAACTTTTTGATTTAAAAGGTGTTATTTATTTCAAATACTTACCTATATTTGTAGTCTGATAATTATTCTAGTAACAACTAAATTAGCAAGACAATGAATATAGATTCCTTACCTATTCCACGTAAAACATACACTCAAGATGAAGCTTTCGAAGCCGCTTTAAAATACTTTAAAGGCGATGATTTAGCGGCAAGAGTTTGGTTAAATAAATACGCTCTTAAAGATTCCGATGGAAATATTTATGAGTTAACACCAAACGAAATGCACCGTAGAATAGCGAAAGAAATTGCTAGAATAGAAGTTCGTTATCCAAATCCGTTATCAGAAAATGAAATTTTCGATTTAATTAAAGATTTTAAATATATCGTTCCTCAAGGAAGTCCAATGGCAGGAATTGGTAATCCGTTTCAAATTGCGTCACTTTCAAATTGTTTTGTAATTGGTAATAGTGGTGATTCCGATTCTTATGGAGGAATCATGAAAATCGACCAAGAACAAGTGCAATTAATGAAACGTCGTGGAGGTGTTGGTCACGATTTATCTCACATTCGTCCAAAAGGATCTCCAGTAAAAAATTCAGCGTTAACATCTACCGGTATCGTGCCATTTATGGAGCGATATTCAAACTCTACTAGAGAAGTCGCACAAGACGGAAGACGTGGAGCTTTAATGTTATCAGTATCTGTAAATCATCCAGATTCTGAAGATTTTATCAATGCTAAGCTAGAGCAAGGTAAGGTAACGGGAGCGAATGTTTCTGTTCGTATTGATGATAATTTTATGAAAGCTGTAAAATTAAACACGGAATACACTCAGAAATATCCAATTTTTAGTGAAAATCCTCAGTTTACAAGAACGATTCAGGCTGATGGTATTTGGAAAAAAATTGTTCATAATGCATGGAAATCTGCCGAACCAGGAATTTTATTCTGGGATACAATAATTAATGAATCGGTTCCAGACTGTTATGCTGAATTTGGTTATAAAACAGTATCTACAAACCCTTGTGGTGAAATTCCATTGTGTCCCTACGATTCTTGTCGTTTATTAGCCATTAACTTATTTTCTTACGTCGAAAAGCCGTTTACAAAAGAGGCGTCTTTCAACTTTGAATTATTCAGTAAGCATATTGCCGTGGCACAACGTATCATGGATGATATTATCGATCTTGAATTAGAAAAAATCGATGGTATTTTAGCAAAAATTAATGCCGATCCAGAATTAGATATTATAAAAGCTACAGAGAAAAACCTTTGGGAAAATATTAAAAATAAGGCGGAAGAAGGAAGAAGAACAGGAATTGGTATTACTGCTGAAGGCGATATGTTGGCCGGATTAGGAATTCAATATGGAAGTGAAGAAGGAAATGCTTTTTCTGTAGAAGTACATAAAAAATTAGCAATCGAAGCCTATAGAGCTTCAGTAAATACTGCAAAAGATCGTGGTGCCTTTGGTGTTTACGATGCAGAATTAGAAAAAAACAACCCATTTATTCAGCGTCTTAAAGAAGCCGATAGTAAATTGTATTACGATATGCTGGAATACGGTCGTCGTAATATTGCTTTATTAACCATTGCACCTACAGGAACAACAAGTTTAATGACGCAAACAAGTTCTGGGATCGAGCCTGTTTTTATGCCTGTTTATAAACGTAGACGAAAAGTAAACCCGAACGATAAAAATGTGCGTATTGATTTTGTAGATGAGGTTGGAGATTCTTGGGAAGAATACGTGGTTTTTCATCACCGTTTTAAACAATGGATGGAAGTTAATGGTTTCGATTTATCTATAAATTACTCTCAAAAAGAGATTGATGATTTAATTGAAAAGTCACCATATTACAAAGCGACATCTAACGATGTAGATTGGATGAGCAAAGTGACTATGCAAGGTGCGGTTCAAAAATGGGTAGATCATTCTATTAGTGTAACTATCAATTTACCAAACGATGCTACAGAAGAATTAGTAGGTCAGTTATATTTAAAAGCTTGGGAAGTTGGTTGTAAAGGCGTAACGGTGTATCGTGATGGTTCTCGTTCTGGAGTTTTAATTTCTAACGACGAAAAGAAAGAAGAGGAAACTACAGAAATGTTAACCACCTTTCCTACTAAACGTCCTCAAATTCTGGAAGCCGATGTAGTGCGTTTTCAGAATAATAAAGAAAAGTGGATTGCTTTTATTGGTTTAATAGACGATCAGCCTTACGAAGTTTTTACTGGGTTAACCGATGATGAAGATGGTATTTTAATTCCACGTTGGGTAAACGAAGGTGTAATTATTAAGAATAAAAATGAAGACGGAAGTACACGCTACGATTTTCAGTATAAAAATAAAAGAGGTTATAAAACAACCATCGAAGGTTTATCACATAAATTCAACCCGGAATTCTGGAATTATGCGAAATTAATTTCAAGTACATTAAGACATGGAATGCCCATCGATAAAATTGTAGACTTAATTAATAGCTTACAATTAGATAGTGAATCTATAAATACTTGGAAAAATGGTGTGGTTAGAGCGTTAAAACGTTTTGTTGCAGATGGTACATATGCTAAAGGACAAACGTGTGGTAACTGTGATTCTGAAAATTTAATTTACCAAGAAGGTTGTCTTACATGTAAAGATTGTGGCTCTTCAAAATGTGGTTAATATAAAGGACCATTATAAAAATAAAAAATTATTAAAGCGAGGGTTATTCCTCGCTTTTTTTTTAATATTACTTTACGATTTAAATGTAGAAAATCGATTGTTAAAACTTCTGTTTTATTAAGTTTGTGATTTCGAATATATATGCTCCCCAAAAAAACAAGTATTATTATTTTAACCTTTGTAATGATTTTAATAAATGTATATGTTATTAATCATTTCTCGTTAGATTATATTATACCTCTAAGGAGTATAGTAACGTTATCATTTCTCTTCCTATTTGCTATATTCGGTGGTTTTAAACAGACTAAATTAACGATAGCTTTTGTGTTATTTTTTATATCAGATTTTTTTATAATAAATTACCACTTATTGTTTTATAATAACCTGACTTCAGTAGTAAGATCTCTTGGTTATTTGTTTATTGGTATGCATTTGTTATCTAAATTCAAGCTAGTGGTAGAAAATAGAAAAACATTAATTGTCTATTTAATAATTATAGGATTCGGTGCCTTTATGTTTTTCGAGCTTATTCAAATTATGTCTATGACTTATAAGGGAATGCTGCATGAATATCTCTATTTTTTCTACGCTACAGTATTATTGGCTTTGCTTATTTTAGTCGGAAATTATAATTTCAGGTACAGCTCCATTCAATCTACAGCTTGTATGTATTTTTTATTTTCGTTTGTAGTCTCAGATTTATTTGCGGCTTTAGCAATTTGTTTGAAGATACACTCGTTTTATTATCCTACACGAATCTTCTATATATTGGGTCTTGCTATTTTAACAGGATATGCTGTACTTCCTTTTCCTAAAGAAGAATTGTATACAGACTAAACTTAAGAAAAGTATCAAATAACTCGGGTTAATCGTATTTCTTCAGCTTCAAATTATGTATTTAATATTGATATGGAGTATTCATAAATTATCGTATTTTTGCACCACAATTTAATTAGGTAGATGTTAGACAAGTTACAAATAGTAAAACAACGTTTTGATGAGGTGAGTGATTTAATCATTCAGCCAGATATTATTACAGATCAGAAACGTTATGTACAATTAAACAAGGAATATAAAGACTTAAGAGGTTTAATGGATAAGCGTGAGGAGTACATTGCCTTAACGGAAAACATTAAAGAATCTGAAGACATTATATCGGATGGAAGCGATGCAGAAATGGTTGATATGGCCAAAATGCAATATGATGAAGCTAAAACACGTATACCTCTTTTAGAAGAAGAAATTAAAGTGATGTTAATTCCGAAAGATCCGGAAGATACTAAAAATGCTGTTCTAGAATTACGAGCAGGAACAGGTGGAGATGAAGCGAGTATTTTTGCTGGAGATTTGTTTAGAATGTATTCTAAATATTGTGAAGCTAGGGGTTGGAAAGTTGATACTGTAGATTATAGTGAAGGAACAAATGGCGGATTTAAAGAGATTCAGTTTGAAGTTACGGGTGAAGATGTTTATGGAACATTGAAGTTTGAAGCTGGTGTTCACCGTGTACAACGTGTGCCACAAACAGAAACTCAAGGGCGTGTGCATACAAGTGCCGCGACTGTTATGGTATTCCCAGAAGCTGAAGAGTTTGATGTAGAAATTAATCCGAAAGAAGTAAGAGTCGATTTTTTCTGTTCATCAGGACCAGGAGGACAATCGGTAAACACGACCTATTCGGCAGTGCGTTTAACGCATATTCCAACAGGATTAGTGGCACAATGTCAGGATCAGAAATCACAACATAAGAATAAAGAAAAAGCTTTCAAAGTATTACGTTCTCGTTTATACGAAATGGAATTGGCGAAAAAGAATGCTGCCGATGCAGAAAAACGTGGTACGATGGTAACTTCTGGAGATAGAAGTGCTAAAATTAGAACTTATAATTATTCGCAAGGTCGTGTAACCGATCATAGAATTGGATTAACACTTTACGATCTAGGAAATATAGTAAATGGTGATATTCAGAAAATAATTGATGAATTGCGATTGGCAGATAATACTGAAAAGTTAAAAGCTAATGACGATGTCATTTAATCTTAGGTATTAGGTTTTGGTTTTATGAATTAATATTTCAATGAGAAATTTTAGAGTATTAAGTGTTTGGAAAGATTCAGTAGTTCTTGTGAAAGAAGTCTATGAATTAGTTGAAAAACTCCCCGATTCTGAAAAATTTAGCTTAAAATCTTAAAATATCTAGGTGTGTTGTTTCTATTCCAGCTAATATAGCCGAAGGTTGTGCTAAAGATTCCCAAAAAGATTTTGTTGGTTTTCTTCAAATCAGTTTGGGATCTGCTTTTGAATTAGAAACACACCTTATAATTTGTAGAGAACTTTCATTTATTAGTTAAGAAGATGAATCGTTATTGACTGAAAAAATTAATCTACTCCAAAAAGAATAAAGGCTTTAATGAAGTAATCCAAATCTAAATATTAATCGAAGCTCTAATACCCAACACCTAAAAAACATGACCCAACACCAATTAGTAGAACAAATAAAATTAAAAAAATCATTTCTAGCCATTGGTCTAGATGTCGATTTAAATAAGATTCCAAAACATTTATTAGAAACGGAAGATCCTATTTTCGAATTTAATAAAGCGATTATTGATGCCACTCATCATTTATGTGTGTCTTATAAGCCAAACACGGCGTTTTACGAAGCTTATGGTTTACAAGGGTGGAAGGCTTTAGAGAAAACAATTAATTATTTAAATGAAAACTACCCCGAGATTTTTACAATTGCCGATGCTAAACGTGGAGATATAGGGAATACAAGTTCTATGTATGCAAAAGCTTTTCTTGAAGATTTAGCCTTTGATAGTGTAACAGTTGCTCCATATATGGGAAAAGATTCTGTCGAGCCATTCTTGGCTTTTAAAGATAAACATACCATATTATTGGCATTAACATCCAATCAAGGTGCTTTCGATTTTCAGACGAAATTAATAGATGGAAAAGAAGTTTACAAACATGTTTTAGAAACGTCTAAAACTTGGGAGAATTCAGAAAACCTAATGTATGTTGTTGGTGCTACAAAAGCAGAATACTTAACAGATATTAGAACAATTATTCCAGATAGTTTCTTGTTAGTTCCTGGTGTTGGCGCTCAAGGCGGAAGTTTACAAGACGTTTGTAAATACGGAATGACCAAAGATATTGGTCTATTAATCAATTCGTCTCGTGGTATTATTTATGCATCTAACGGAACTGATTTTGCTGAAGCTGCAGCAAAAAACGCTAAAGTACTTCAGCAAGAAATGGAAGCCATTTTAAACGCTCAATAAGTTACTAATGTCAGTTTTTAAAGACCAATTACAAAGAGTTTTTCTAACTAATGGTGTGCCAAAACGCATCGTATCTTTAGTGCCTAGTCAGACGGAACTTTTATGTGATTTAGGTTTAGAAAATACAATTGTTGGAATTACAAAATTCTGTGTACATCCTAATCATTTATTATCTGAGAAAACAATAGTCGGAGGGACAAAACAAGTTCATTACGATAAAATAATAGCATTACAGCCAGATATTATTTTATGTAATAAAGAGGAAAATGCTAAGGGTATGATTCCTGATCTCGAAAAAATTACACCTGTACATATTTCCGATATTTATACTATAGAGGATAGCCTAGAATTAATTGCAATGTATGCCGAGCTTTTCAATACTGCAGAAAAAGCTAAAATAATAATAGAAGGCATAAAAAAAAGTAAGTCAGAATTTGAAGATTTTATTGCTATAAAACCCATAAAAACGGTTGCTTACTTTATTTGGAAATCACCTTGGATGGTTGCCGGAAATGATACGTTTATCAATCACTTATTATTACAAAACGGATTAGATAACTTGTACTCTAATATAGAGCGTTATCCTGAAATTGATATTAATAATATTAAAATCAAACCCGATTTGGTGTTTTTGTCGAGCGAACCTTATCCGTTTAAAAAAGATCACATAGAAGAATTTAAAACATATTTCCCCGAATCAAAAATTATTTTGGTCGATGGAGAGATGTTCTCTTGGTATGGATCTCGTTTACTAAAGGCTTTCGACTATTTTAAAGCGCTGAGGGAAACTTATTGTTATTATTAGTTTCAACACGAATCATTTGTTTTCTTAATTTCGAAGCTTCAAAATATAAATAATCGCTTAACCCACTATCTGTTTGCATAACGTTATATGCTTCTTCTATAAAAGACTTATAAAGATTTTGTAGTTCTTCTATCTTTAATAGTTTTTTTAAATTTGGTTTTATTTGTCCCACTTTACTAAATTGATTTTTCATAATATTACATTCTTTGTATTAGTAATAACGTAAAAATCATGCCAGAGCATATACTGGATTAGTTAATAAAATGATAAAATTTTATTGTATTGGAATATTGGTGGCTTCACCTCTGTGCAAATATTTTAAGCGGTTTAATTTGTTTAAAAGTTTAATGGCTTGAAATTCAGAAATATCACTCATTGCGCAATCTGTTTGTCTAAAATTGTATGCCTGCTCAATAAGTTGCTTGTAACGTTTATTGAGTCTCTTTTGGGTTTTTGTTATTATATCGTTACGATCCATCTTGCTGAAAATTAGTGTTTTAAATATACACTAAAAAAAAGGAATCATGGAAAAGATAAATCATAAAATTTTTTTAAAAAAAAAGCAACCCTAATTAAAGAGTTGCTTCTAATTGTTTACAAACTAACTAACTAAATGTATATGAAATATCATCAAAGATATTTTAAAACAATCTGTATGGTGTTAGTTTTATGTTACCGCTAAATTATTTTACAGTTAGCAGGCTAATCTTGTAATTTAAATACGGATTGTAAAAGGTTTGTAGATCGTGCTGCTGTCGAGCTTCTAATTTCTTTTTCTTCCACAGCAATCATAATATACACTCCATTTAATGCTTCGCTGGTTACGTAATCTGTTAAATCTGGATTTACTTTAGATACAAAAGGTAAGCTATTGTATTTCGTAATTATTGTGTTCCAAACAGTATCCGCACCTACTTTTTTAAATGATTGGTTTATTATAGGTTGAAATTTTTCGTAAAGTTCCAATTGTGTTTTATCTGTCAAGTAAACCGTTGCTGCATCGTCGTTTCCTAATAAAATAGTTTTAGCATCGTCGAAAGAAATACCTTTTACTGCATTAACAAAAATAGGAGTCGCTTCTTTTACGGCATCTTCTGCAGCACTGTTTAATACTTTAATACCTTCGTCTGCTAAGCTTCCTAATCCTACCGAGCGTAATCCACTATCTACTTTCTCTAATTCTTCAGGTAGCATAATTTTTACTAAACTATTATTGTAAAAACCGTTCGGTTGCGTCAGTTTATTAACCTGATCCTCGATACCTAAATTTAATGCTTGTCTTAATCCAGCTGCAATGTCTGTATTAGACATGTTTATTATCGAATTTGATAAAGATGAAGAAGAAGAAGAAGAAGTTGTTTCTGATTCGGATTCCGAGGTTGATGATGTTTTTGATGTTGATGTTGCTGCTTTTTTCAAAGAATTCGCAAGATCTCCTAATGACTGAGCCGATGTGTTTAACGTAAAAACAAGAAGGCAAGCTATAATTGTAAATTTCAAAAGTTTTGTGTTTAAGATTTGAGATGCAAAAATATGTGTATAATTTTAAAATATTGCATAAATTTATATGAATTCAATAATCAAACAAATTGTTATTAAAGAAGCTTGTTTGTTTTTAATTAGTTAATTATTAGTCGATTATTTTGTATTTTATTAATATTTAGTAAGAAAAGGTAAGTGTAATCATAGATTATTAATTAAAATCAAAACGATAAAACTCTGCAAAACGATATACAAATGAAAACGTCTCAACTTAAAATGGTTAGTTTTTCTAGTAAAGGATATAAAAAACAACTGATTATTTCTTCGAAGCAAGTCGCCGTTTTGCGAACCTTTTTGATAGAAAGTCTGTCGTGTGAAGTCTTAATTATAAACACAAACTTGGGTTTAGATGTGTATTATGTTAGTATAAAAAATCAGAAAGTAATAATAGAAAATAGCATTCTTTTATTATTAGCAAAGAAGGGTAGGAGTATTTTTGATTTTTTTATTAGAGATTTCAATACTTCTGAAGATATTAGCTTGAACACGCATCTTTTTTTTAAACGATTAATAGAGCATCCTATGCTGTTTAAAAGCTACTCTAAAAGTTTATGTCATCAAATTAATGTGAATTATACCGAAAACTCTAAAATTATTCAGGCCTTATTTTTAATTTGGCAAGAAGAATTACTGTGTTTAAACAATACTGATTTGCAAGTTTATGTCTTGCGATCTTTCTTGTCTAATTTACAATCTACCTATATACAACAATCGTGTAAGCTAGAATTACAGGATTTAATAAAATCGGCTTTAGATGTTGAGCACTGTAATTAGTAAATCGAATTGCTTAAAGGTTTCCGAATGTTTTCTTATTAAATAGGTTGCCCAAAAGTTAATAGATTACTATCAGGATCCAGTATTGAAAATTCCCGTTGTCCCCAAGGTTTGACCTCCAATTTTCCGTTAGGGTGAATAGGAGTTTTAATTGCTAATAAAGATTGATAAAAACCATCAATATTGTCAGTCCTAATATAAACTTGACCGTAATTCTCTTTAGGATCAAGTGTTTTAAATTCAAAAAAATGAATTTGAATTTTGTCTTTTTCCATCATTAAATAACCTTCAAAATCAGCATCTCCAAATTCCTTAAACCCTAACTTATTAATATAAAACGCTCTGGTAACATTTTTGTCACGCATCGGTAATTTAGGATTTATGTTAGTTAACATATTAACGGAATTTGAAGGTCTAAATTTATTTTCTAATCGGAGCAATATTCATAATTAAACGGTTTTTACGTCTATTTTGTTCTATCTACTTACGTTCCAAAAAAAGTTTCCAACAAATGTGAAAATTAAAGTCAGCTTTAAATCAATAAATAATTTCTAATAAAATATAAGTGTCTTATTATTAAACACCATTACTTTTCTATTTATATGATGTTTTATTGCTGTCGCTAATACAATTTTTTCTAAGTCACGACCTTTAGCAATTAAATCTTCAATAGCTTGTGTGTGTGATACTCTTGCAACATCTTGTTCTATAATTGGTCCAGCATCTAAGTCTTCTGTAACGTAATGGCTTGTTGCTCCAATAATCTTAACTCCGCGTTTATATGCAGAATGGTAAGGTTTGGCACCAACAAAAGCGGGTAAAAACGAATGGTGAATATTAATAATTTTATTAGGGTATTCGCTAATTAACTTTGGAGAAATAATTTGCATATAACGAGCTAGCACGATAAAATCAATCTTATGCTTTTTTAACAGTTCAAGTTGTTTAGCTTCAGCCTCAGGCTTAGTGTCTTTAGTAACTGGAACATAATAAAACGGAACATTAAAACTATCGGCAATAGGTTTTAAGTCTAGGTGATTACTCAAAATAAAAGGGATTTCAGCTTTAAGTTCACCTGATTTGTAACGTCCTAATATATCGTATAAACAATGGTCGTATTTAGATACAAAAAGCGCCATACGTGGCTGGACTTCCGAAGTATAAATACGCCATTTCATTAGAAATTGTTTAACTAGAGTGTTTTTGAAAGCCTTTTTTAAATGCTCTAGATCCAAAACGTCTGTTTCGAATTCACTTTCTAAACGCATAAAAAAGATATTCTGTTCACGATCTACATGTTGGTCAATATATACAATGTTTCCGTGATGTTTGGCGATAAAATTAGATACAGCTGCTATTATTCCAGATTGGTCATTGCAGTGCATTAAAAGCGTGATTTTATTCATTTAAGTCTGTTTCTATATGTGAGTAAAAATACTGAGAAATATGTAGGCCGTTGCAATTTAAAATCATTTTAGATAAATTAACTTAAATCTTAGTATTTTTTGAATATTCCGTAAATTGCGTAACAATTAAATAGTTTTTATTGATAATGAAACAAATAGAACCATACAAACCAACATATAAAGTACGTATAGTAACCGCAGCATCGCTTTTCGATGGGCACGATGCGTCTATTAATATCATGCGTCGTATTATTCAATCGACCGGAGTAGAAGTGATTCATCTTGGTCATGATCGCAGTGTAGAAGAAGTTGTGAACACAGCGATCCAAGAAGATGCGAATGCCATTTGTTTAACATCTTACCAAGGCGGACATAATGAGTATTTTAAATATATGTTCGATTTACTAAAGGAAAAAGGCTCAGAACACATCAAGATTTTTGGTGGTGGTGGTGGTGTTATTTTGCCTTCGGAAATCAAAGAACTTATGGATTATGGTATCTCTAGAATCTACTCTCCAGACGATGGTCGTGAACTTGGCTTACAAGGCATGATTAACGATTTGGTTAAACAAGCCGATTTTAAAAATCCATCACTAACGCTTCCCAAAGGAAAGGGAATATCAGAATCTTTAAAAGACAAAGATATTACTACCATTGCAAGGTTAATTTCTTTTGCGGAAAATGACCATGATTCATTCGAAGAAAGCTTTTCTTCTGTAGAGAAAACGGGAAAAGATACAGCCGTTTTAGGGATTACAGGAACTGGTGGTTCAGGTAAATCTTCTTTAGTCGATGAGTTAGTACGTCGTTTCCTTGTCGATTTTCCTGAGAAAACTATCGGATTAATTTCTGTAGATCCTTCTAAACGAAAAACAGGTGGAGCTCTTTTAGGAGACCGTATTCGCATGAATGCAATTAATAATTCTCGTGTGTATATGCGTAGTTTGGCAACACGTCAATCTAATTTAGCATTGTCTAAGCATGTTAACGAAGCTGTAGAAGTTTTAAAAGCTGCAGAATACGATTTAATTATTTTAGAAACGTCAGGAATCGGTCAGTCGGATACAGAAATTATCGAGCATAGTGATTTATCATTATATGTTATGACACCAGAATTTGGTGCAGCTACACAATTGGAAAAAATTGATATGTTGGATTTTGCTGATTTGGTTGCTATTAATAAATTCGATAAACGTGGAGCACTTGATGCCATTCGCGATGTGAAAAAGCAATACATGCGCAACCATAATATGTGGCATGCAGATCCGAATACTATGCCGGTTTTTGGAACTATTGCATCTCAATTTAACGATCCAGGAATGAATACGCTTTATAAAGCTGTAATGGATGGTTTAGTAGATAAATTGGATTCCGATTTAAAATCCAGTTTTATAATTTCGAAAGAAATGAGCGAGAAAATTTATGTGATTCCGCCAGCTCGTACACGTTATTTATCTGAAATTGCAGAGAATAATCGTGCTTACGATAAAACGGCAAATGATCAAGTTGTTGTTGCTCAGAAATTATATGGAATTTTTAAAACTATAGAATCTATAACAAATGTAGATTCGGAAATTACTAAAACAGGATTGGATTTAGATGACATTCTAAAGGATGTTCAAAAAGATGATGTTCCATTTATTAACTTACTTGTTGCTCAATTTGAAAAGGTGAAATTAAATCTTGATCCTTATAACTGGGAAGTTATCTTAAATTGGAATGAAAAAGTAAGCAAATACAAAAATCCTATCTATTCATTTAAAGTGAGAGATAAGGAAATAAAAATAGAAACACATACAGAATCGCTTTCTCATTTACAAATTCCAAAAGTAGCTTTGCCAAAGTATAAAGCTTGGGGAGACATTTTGCGTTGGTGTTTGCAAGAAAATGTACCAGGAGAATTTCCGTACACTTCGGGATTATATCCGTTTAAGCGTACAGGCGAAGATCCAGCACGTATGTTTGCTGGAGAAGGTGGACCAGAACGTACAAATAGACGTTTTCATTATGTAAGTGCCGGGTTGCCTGCAAAACGTTTATCTACTGCTTTCGATAGTGTGACCTTATATGGTAACGACCCCGATTTACGACCAGATATCTATGGTAAAATTGGTAATGCAGGAGTTAGTATTTGTTGTTTAGACGATGCTAAAAAATTATATTCTGGTTTCAATTTAGCCGATGTTATGACGTCTGTAAGTATGACTATTAATGGGCCTGCTCCAATGTTGCTTGGCTTTTTTATGAATGCGGCTATCGATCAGCAATGTGAGCTTTATATAAAGGACAACGGATTAGAGGGAGACGTTAATGCTAAAATTCAGTCTATTTATAAAGTAAAAGGAGTTGAGTGTCCTATATATAATGGAGAACTTCCAGAAGGTAATAATGGATTAGGATTAATGCTTTTAGGAGTTACAGGAGATAAAGTCTTACCTGCCGATGTGTATTTAGATATTAAAACGAAAACCATAGCTCAAGTTAGAGGAACGGTTCAAGCAGATATTTTAAAAGAAGATCAAGCACAAAATACGTGTATCTTTTCTACTGAATTTGCTCTACGTTTAATGGGCGATGTGCAAGAGTATTTTATCGATAATAATGTGCGTAACTTTTATTCGGTATCTATTTCAGGATATCATATTGCCGAAGCAGGAGCAAATCCAATCACTCAATTAGCGTTAACATTGTCTAACGGGTTTACATATGTAGAGTACTATTTAAGTCGTGGTATGGATATTAATAAATTTGGACCGAATTTATCTTTCTTTTTCTCGAATGGTATCGATCCAGAATATGCTGTTATTGGTCGTGTGGCTCGTAAAATTTGGGCGAAAGCTTTAAAGTTGAAATACGGAGCAAACTCAAGAGCACAAATGTTAAAATATCATATTCAGACGTCTGGACGTAGTTTGCACGCTCAGGAAATTGATTTTAATGATATTCGTACAACATTGCAAGCGCTTTATGCTATTTACGATAATTGTAATTCATTACATACAAATGCTTACGATGAAGCCATTACAACGCCAACCGAAGAATCTGTACGTCGTGCGATGGCAATTCAGTTAATTATTAATAAAGAATTGGGATTAGCTAAAAATGAAAACCCAATTCAAGGTTCTTTCATTATTGAAGAATTAACCGATTTAGTAGAAGAGGCTGTGCTTTTAGAATTCGATAGAATTACAGAACGAGGTGGTGTTTTAGGAGCCATGGAAACCATGTATCAACGTAGTAAAATACAAGAAGAAAGTTTGTATTACGAAACCTTAAAACATAATGGCGAGTTTCCTATTGTTGGTGTAAATACATTTTTAAGCTCAAAAGGGTCGCCTACAGTTGTGCCAAAAGAAGTAATTCGCGCTACAGAAGAAGAGAAACAATTTCAGATTAAAACACTGGAAAATCTTCATAAAGGAAACGATACAGCAGATTTATTACAAGAACTTCAGTATAAAGCCATTCATAACGAAAACATTTTTGATGCATTAATGGATGTTTGTAAAATATGTTCTTTAGGTGAAATTACAGAAGCTCTATTTGAAGTTGGAGGTCAATATCGAAGAAATATGTAGTGCAAATATATAAGTTGTAATTCTATAGTTATAGAAGTATTCATGTTTAGAATTTTTGCTTAATTTTGCTTCATAATATATACTATGAACAAATTAAGTAATTCGGTTTTATATTTAATGAGTTTTTCGGCTGGTTTAGTAGTAGCAAATTTGTACTATAACCAGCCGTTATTACATCAAATAGCCGTGGATTAAGGCGTGACAGAATCTCAAGTAAGTCAAGTTGCTTTAAGCACACAATTAGGATATGCGTTTGGTTTGTTTTTTATAATTCCGTTAGGAGATAAACTTTCTAATTATAAAATACTACAGATCGATTTTGTTCTTATGGTTATTTCGTTGCTAGTTGCGGCTACCGCAGGGTCGTTATGGGTGCTTATAATCAGTAGTTTTTTTATTGGTTTTACTTCAGCTTTGCCACAACTTTTCGTGCCGATGGCTGCACAATTAAGTGACGATGCAGGACGCGGACGAGCCATTGGTATTGTAATGAGCGGTTTGTTAATTGGTATTTTGGGTAGTCGTGTAATTAGTGGATTTGTAGGAGAACAGTTTGGATGGCGAACTATGTATTTTGCAGCTACTGCTTTAATGATCCTGCTCTTTATATTGCTTCGGTTTAAGTTGCCTAGACTGACTCCGCATTTTAAAGGAAGTTATGGGACGTTATTGAAATCGATGATTCATTATTTTAAAACAGAGCCAGAATTACGGTTAGCATCGCTTCGTGGCGCATTGGCTTTTGCAGGCTTGAGTGTCTTTTGGACGACTTTAGTATTTTTAATGGAAGACCATTTTGGATATGGAAGTACCATAACTGGATTATTTGGTTTAATAGGAATGGTGGGAGCGCTAGGCGCAACTGTTGTGGGAAAATTGAACAATAAATTCCCGAAAAATCGTATCATTCTTTTCTCGGCTTTACTACTTATAGTGTCTTGGATAATTTTTCTAGTTTCAGGGTATTCTATTTTTGGCTTAATTATAGGAGTTGTTTTAGTTGATTTAGGTATGCAAGCACTACATATTACCAATCAGAATATCATTTTTTCAAAGAATCCAGAGGGTAGAAATCGAGTAAATACTATTTATATGGTGTCGTTTTTTATCGGTGGTGCTTTAGGGACAACTTTAGGAGCATTGGCTTGGGAATACTATCAATGGATTGGTGTTTCTGTATTAGGATTGGTACTTTCAGTATTGATACTGTTGGTGCAATTAATTTATAAAAGAAGGATTTGATGCCGAAGAGATTTACCTATAAATACGTGTATTTTAATTTTCCAAGATATAAAATGAAAGCTATAAGTATATAAAAGCTAAAATCCCGAACAGAACTGCTCGGGATTTTTTATGATTTAAATGGTTGATTAATCTAAAAAGAGATTTAGTTCATATTAAATACTAAACCACCACCTAAACTAAATTGGTATATTGTAGAGTATGTACTTAAACCAACAGAACCTCCGTAGCCACCAAAGTAAAATCCACCTCCCATAGTTTGTACCGCAGATAATAATTGTGCTTGCATTTTTATACCTACTTTAGGACTCATCCAATAAATTCCTCCTAGTTTAGCGCCCCATGCAAACTTGGTAGCTGTTTCAGTATTTCCATTTCTAGGGTTTTCTAAATTTGCAATTACAGCACCGGCCATTAAACCTCCAAATCCTTGTAATTGAGAATCAGGTGCTCCAAAATATCGAGTACCACCAAGTAAAATGTAATTAATTGCTAAATCAAAATTTGTAGTTTGTAAAGTTGGAAAAAAGCCCTGATCTAAGTAAGATGTAGGAGCAGTAGTATCTTGACGCAGATATAATAATTCAACACCGGTAAGAAGATCGGCCTTGTACTCTAAACCAACTCCCCATTGGAATCCGTCTTCAATTTTTCCATCGTAATAATTGTTAGCATCGTAATAAGAATCAAAACTATCTGCGAACGTATACGATCCATATAAGTTAACATTGAAGTCTTGAGCCCAACCTATGCTTGTAAAAAGTGCGAAAATCACTAAACTGATGTAATTTTTTTTCATGTGATATGTGTTTTTATGTATTTCAAAATTTTGAGCAAATATAAAACTTCTCATTTGTTTCCGTTTTAAGGAAATTGTTAATTTTTTGTACGGGTACGTTTTTTTAATTTCGCAATTTTGTCTTTGTAATACAAAATCAATTCATCTATAAAATGTAACGGATTTTGATAAGTCGAAATAATATTATAAAGTTCCGATTCTTTTATTGTTTGCAGTTCTATTTCCAATTGTTTTAATGTGAATTGCAACGCTTCCATTTTGTTAATTGAAGGTTTAGTCACCGTTTTATCGTTTAAATTTAAACCTAGAGTCTCCGAAAAAATGTGTGCATGAAATGTCTGCAAGGCATTTAAATCTTCATTCTTATAAATATGAATAAGCTGAGTTGTAATCTCTGTAGCCGATTCTTGCTCGTGCGGAGATAAACTAAATTTATCTGGATGCACTTGTAACATCGCTTCACGATATAAGCGTTTTTTATGCTGAAGTGTTTCAGAATCTAAATTAGAATTCGACGGTTCCTCTTGTATTTTAGTTTGCAAGCCTGTAGGCGATATATAATGTTTCCCACGCTGTTTTTGCGATAAACGCTTATCTTTTTTAGCGCGTTTTTGTTGCTTATAAAGCGTATTTAGTTCTTGCGATTCTATAATATAATCAGTAAGATGTTGTCTTAAAACAGTTTCGAAAGCTTGAATTTGAATTGTAATTGTTTCAAGTTCTTGCTTAATGGCTTCAATAGAAATTTGAAGTTGCAGTTGCTCATCGTCGTTCTGTATTATCTTTGGTAAGGTGTCGTCACTCATCTAGCAAAAATAAGAGGATACTTTAGAATAAAAAAGAGAACTCAATTTAGTTTCGTATTGAAAACCGTCTTCAAATTAGGTAGGAGACTGTATAAGCACGTTCTTTGCAACTTCAAAATAATCTTAAATTTATGTCTTTTAAAAAAATACTTCCTGTTCTTAAAGAAACTCTAGATCATTTAGAATTTGAAACTACAACGCCGTTGCAGAAAAAAGTGCTTTCTACAATAAAAAGTGGAGCAAATGTTTTCGGTATTGGAGCAGAAGGTAGCGGAAAAACAACCGCCATAGTTTTAAGTGTAATTCAGAAATTACAAGGCGAAGCTGTTGGAGATGCTCCTAGAGCTATTATTTTAGTAAAAGATAAAGCAGAAGCTCTGGCGCTAAAAGAGAAATTTGATGTTTTTACTAAACCTACAGATTTACGTGTGTATTGCATTTACGACGAACTTATAATTGAGACACAGCGTAACGAAATTTATATGGGTACAGATATTTTAATTGCGACTGTAAAGCGTTTAAATAAATTGTACTTTTTAAATAGTATTCATTTAACCGATGTGCAATTAATTTGTATTGAAGATGCTCAGTTCTTAATCCGTCAAAACACCTATAACGAAGTATTACGTTTGGCAGAAAGTGTCAATAAATGTCAATATGCCGTATTTGCAGATGCTTTTGATTCTAGATTAGAGCGTTTTGAAAACTCTTTTATGTTTGATGCTTATAAGTTTGAAGTTTAGACTAAACAATATATTGCATTATCTTTTTTTGGTTGGATGCTTTTCAGTCTGTATTTAATTGAATAAAGATATCGTATCTCAGTTTTTTTTATAACCTTGTCTTGTAAATAGAAGTTGTCATGAAAAAAAACAGATTAGGAAATCGCTCCTTGGCCATCGCCGTTATATGTATGGCTGGATGTTTGGTTTTAAAATACTTAAATATTTACCAAGGCAACGCTCTCGATATTTTACTTGCTGGTTTTGAAGCTGCCGTTGTTGGTGGTGTAGCCGATTGGTTTGCTGTTCGTGCCTTGTTTCAGGAAATTCCTATTCCTATAGTTAGAAAACATACTAACATTATTGTTAAAAGTCGTGAGAAACTTTCGGCTGGTATAGTCGATTTAGTAAATAACGAATGGTTGTCTAAAGACATGATTCGCGATAAGATTTCGGCAATATCTTTGGCAAAACCTATAGTCGATTATTTATTGGAAGCCGATAATCAAGAAACTATTCGAAAAACTTTAAAACCCGAATTAGAGGCTTTAGTGTTAAAATTAGATCATGAAGATGTTGTTCATACGTTGGAGGGCATTATCAGACCAGCTGTTAAAGGTAATAATTTAGCAAAACCACTTGGAGATTTATTAAAGCAAACCGTAAATCAGAAAGATCATTATCGTATTTTATACGTGTTTTTAGATGTGGTGAAAGATAAAGTAAGTTTAGATTCTACTTTAGAATTTTTAGTTGCCGAAGTGCAAGTTTTAGTGAATAAGCAAAAAGAAGGTTCCCAAATAAAAGGATGGTTAGTTGGTGCTGGGCAGCTTTTTGGTGCAATAAAACCACAACGTATTGCTGAAGGTATTCAAGCTCAATTAATTCAACTTATAGAAGATATTAAAGACGATCCGGAAAATCATAAAATTGTTATCGCTTTAGATGAGCAACTTTACCAATATGGAGAACGATTAACTTCTGGAGACGAAAAGGCTCAAGCCGATGTTAATGAGTTTGGAGAACAATTTTTAGAACGTTTAGTCGATTCAGGTATTGTGAAGCAAGCCTTAACGCGATTAAAAGCGATGATTAAAGAGAATTTGTTTGAAGATGAAAATGAGTACACGTTATTAATACGCGATAAAGTGAATACTATGTTACATTCGTTTCACGACGATGCTTCAAAAATAGAACAAACGGACTTGTGGTTAAAATCCACTTTACTTCAACTTATAGAAACTCATCATCATAAAATAGGGGAATTGGTAGGTGAAAGTTTAGAGAAACTATCGAATGTAGAATTGGTAAAACAAATTGAAAGTAAAGTCGGGGAAGATCTTCAATATATTCGTTTAAACGGTGCCATCGTTGGTGGTATTGTGGGGATGATTATTATGATATTTAAAATTTATGTTTTAGATATTCATTAATTTAATAGGTTTTTTGGATAGGTATTATATTGATGTTGTATATATAATCTTTTTATTATTGAAACGGTTTTGGGTGTTCTTTTGTGTGTAATTCTGTATGCTTCATTTGCTTTTATAGTTTACTGTTCTTAATATGAATTATGTTAGTACAGTTTTTTTTAGTTCTTCGCTGTTAGTTGTAAGCTGTTATTATATTAATATGTTATATAGTCGGTATATACTTGGTATATAGATATTAATCATTTGCATTATTATAGTTTGTTTTATAACTTAGGGATAGTGTTATTTTTTTTGTGACTAAATTAATTGTTTAAAACTAAAATTCTATGTTAAATACATACCACTATTAAGTACTGATGGTTTGTGTACCTAAACTCCTTCTAACTCGATTTAAGATTCGTTTTAATCTAAAAACACACACATAAAAAAGTCCCACCGAAGCAGGACTTAAGACTTTCGTCTACGGCATATAGCCTTATTGTGATAAGATTAAAGATTAGAAATTTTAATCTATTCCAAATATAGAAAATAAATTTTAATAGGCATTACGGATTTCCGTAAAGCGGACAATAAACTTTTTTGTATTTTGATGTCGGATATAAATTTTGGCATTATGAGTAAGATTTTAGGATTGGATTTGGGGACTAACTCGATTGGTTGGGCTGTAGTAGAAAAAGGTGATACTGAATTTTCTTTAATTGATAAGGGTGTAAGAATATTTTCGGAAGGGGTAAAAACAGAAAAAGGTATTGAAAGTTCGCGTGCGGCAGAACGTACAGGTTTTAGAAGTGCAAGAAAACTTAAATACAGAAGAAAATTAAGAAAGTATGAAACTTTAAAAGTGCTTTCTAAAAATGGAATGTGTCCATTGTCTGTCGATGAGGTTAAAGAATGGAAAAAATCTGGTTTTAAAAATTATCCTCTAAATCCAGAATTTTTAAAATGGTTGAGAACTAGTGAAGATAGCAATACCAATCCTTATGCATTTAGAGATAGAGCGAGTAAGCAAAAAGTTTCTTTATTTGAGTTAGGTAGAGCCTTATACCATATCTCACAAAGACGAGGTTTTTTGAGTAATCGATTAGATCAATCTGCAGAAGGAATTTTTGAAGAACATTGTCCACAGATTCAAAATCAAATTGAAGATTTAAATTCTCCTGATGCTATTTTACAAGAATTGAAAGATTATTTTCAAAACGTTGGAATTCTTGATGATAGTAATAAAACAGGTTTTATAAAAGATTTAGACGAAGGCGAAAAGAAGCTGAGAACGTTATATAATTCTTTAAAAGCCATCATAAATAAAAATAGAACTGATTTTGAAAAATGTAATGATGAACTTATTGCACGATTAAACAAAAAAGAGGATTTAGGAAAAGTAAAAGGGAAAATTAAAGAGATTTCTCAAGCTATGGCTGATGGAAATTATAAAACACTTGGACAGTATTTTTATAGTTTATATAATAAGGAGAGAATTAGGAATCAATATACATCAAGAGAAGAGCATTATTTAGAAGAATTTGTAATTATATGTAAAGCACAAGGGCTTCAGGATATTAATGAAAGCGAAAAATTACCTGAAAAACGGTTTTCAGGATTAGTAAGAGATTTATATCGAGCTATTTTTTTTCAACGTCCTTTAAAATCTCAAAAAGGTTTACTTGGCAAATGTTCCTTTGAAAAAAATAAATCACGGTGTGCTGTCTCTCATCCAGACTTTGAAGAATACAGAATGTGGACTTATTTGAATACTATAAAAATAGGAAGGCAATCAGAAAAAGTGATGCGATTTTTAACTCATGATGAGAAAATGCTAATAATTCCAAAATTTTTAAGAAAAAAAGTGCATTTCAATTTTGAGGATTTAGCCAAGGAATTAATTGAAAAAGGTGCTTCCTTCGGATTTTATAAATCATCTAAACGGAACGATTATCATTATTGGTTTAATTATAGGCCAACAGATACGGTTTCTGGATGTCCAGTTTCGGCTTCATTAAAAACTATTTTTGGAGACGAGTGGAAAACAAAAACATACATCTATAAAACGTATAATTCGAAAAATCAAGAAGTAAACAGGACAGTAAACTATACTGATTTATGGCACTTACTTTCGGTATCAACTTCGGATGCTTACTTATACGACTTTGCAAAAGAAAAATTAAAATTGAATGAAAGAACTTCTAAAGCCTTTAGTAAAATTAATCTAAAAAAAGATTTTTCAGGTTTAAGCCTAAATGCTATAACTAAAATTACACCTTATCTCAAGCAAGGTTTGCTATATTCTCACGCTGTATTTATGGCAAACATAGAGAAAGTAGTTGATAAAGAAATATGGGGAAATGAGAAAGAGAGATTAAATATTCAACATGGAATTGCAAAGATTATTGAAAATCATACATTTGAAAATGTACGTTTAGGTATTATTAACTCTATAATAAAAGACAGCAAAGAGAATAATTATTTTTATTCCCAAGAGTCAAAACCTTTATATGAAAAACAATTAAATGACATATTAGTTCCATTTTATAATAGATTTAAAATTGAAGATAGCGTTAACAAAGAAATTATTAGAAGTGAAACTTATAACTTATTCATAAAGCAATTAAAAGTTTATAAATATGCTAAAATTAAGAGGCTAGATGAAAAAGTAATTGATTTCATTTTGGGTAATAATGAAGATGGACAGATTTATTGTGCCAATGAAAAGCAACTAACTAATCTGTATCATCCTTCAGATATAGATGTTTTTAAAAAGAAATTAATTAAAGATGAAAATGGTAACGAAAAAGTGGTTTTAGGAAGCCCAATAACAGCTTCAATTAAAAATCCAATGGCAATGCGCGCGTTACATCAACTACGAAAAGTGTTGAATACTTTAATTTTGGAAGATCTAATAGATGAAAAAACGATAATCCATATAGAAATGGCTCGTGAACTTAATAATGCAAATAAACGAAAAGCGATTCAAGATTATCAGAATGAAAATAAAAAGAAACGCGAAGATGCTATAAAAGAAATAAAGAAACTTTATTTAGAGGAAAACCATAAAGACGTTGAACCAACAGAAGATGATATATTACGTTATCAGCTATGGATTGAACAAGACAAAAAAGAGATATACGAAGAAGGCAATTGTATAGGCGTTTCTCAAATTATAGGTAGTAATCCAGATTTTGATATTGAGCATACGATTCCTAGAAGTATTTCGCAAGATAATTCACAGATGAATAAAACGCTTTGTAGCAAAGCGTTTAATAGAGACATTAAAGGGAGTAAAATGCCTTTTGAATTGGTAAATCATTTAGAAATACTTCCCCGAATAGCACATTGGAAAAAAGAAGCAGAAAATTATGCAAAGGAAATAGAAATTATTACACGTTCTATTAAGTCTGTTGCAACTAAAGAGGCAAAAGATAAAAAGATACGTAGAAGACATTATTTAAACCTAAAACGCAATTATTTACAAGAAAAGTACGACCGATTTATTTTGGAAGAACCAAAAGCAGGCTTTAAAAATAGTCAAATTCCAGATACGGGAATTATTACCCGTTATGCCCAAGCTTATTTAAAATCGTATTTTAAAAGAGTAGAATCTGTAAAAGGAGGTATGGTTGCGGAGTTCAGAAAACAATGGGGAATTCAAGAATCCTATATAGATAAAAATGGCTTTAAACAATATAAACCAAAAGATAGAAGCAGTCATACACATCATACCATTGATGCTATAACCATAGCCTGTATGACTAAAGACAAATATGATGTTTTGGCAAATGCTTGGAAGCTTGAAGATGAACAAAATAAAAAAGAAGCTAAGGCTATTATTGAAGTAGCAAAACCTTGGAAAACGTTTAAAGAGGATTTAGAAAAGTTAGAAGAAGAAATTTTAGTATCTCATTATACGCCAGACAAATTAAAAAAACAATCTAAAAAAATAGTTAGACTAAGAGGCAAAAAGCAATATGTAGCAGAAATTGAGCGAGATATTAATGGAAAAGCAATAGCTAAAACAGATTCTAAAGGAAAGACCATTTATAAGTTAGATAATGAGGGGAATCGAATACCTAGATATCAAGAAGGAGATACGGTAAGGGGTTCACTGCATCAAGACAGTATTTATGGAGCTATTAAAGACCCATTAAATAATGATGATATTAGATATGTTATTAGAAAAGATTTAGAAAGTCTTAGCAAAAATGATGTTGAAAATATAATCGATGAGGTTGTTAGGGAAAAGATTAAACAGGCTATAGTAGAAAAAACTTTAGTATTTTCTTCAAACGCACAGCAAAAGAACAAATTAACTGAAATTGTTTGGATGAATAAGGAAAAGCATGTGCCTATTAAAAAAGTACGAGTCTATTCCAATTCGGTGAAAAATCCTCTAGAAATAAAGAAACATAGTTTGTTATCTAAATCAAGACATGAACACAAGCAAATGGTTTATGGGCAAAATGACGAAAACTACTGTATGGCTATTTATGAATTAAGCGGTAAAAAGGATTTTGAACTCATAAATAATTTTGATGTTTCCAAATTGATAAAGCAAGATCAAGGTTTTTATCCTTTATTTAAATCAAAAGAAATTAAAGGCAATATGGTAGATATGACAATTGCTAAAAGTAATAATCGAGATGTGGTTTTAAAAAAAGGACAACAAGTTGTTTTTTATGAAAGAGACACTGAAACCCCAAAGGATATTACAGAAATATTAGATTTTAGGAATCGCATTTATATTATAGAAGGATTGTCTATTAATAGAGTTACTAGGAAATCAGGTAAGGTTGATGAATATGGAGATATCAAGTTGAGATATTATAAAGAGGCTAGAAAGGCAGACGATATTAAAAAAGATAAATTTAAACCAGATGGTACTTTTAAATTAAATGAAGAGAAACCATTACGTAAAATGAATCACAATCAATTTTCTGCTTTTATTGAAGGTATTGATTTTAAAGTATTACCAACAGGTAAATTTGAGAAAATATAAATTTTACATTTAGTTCTTTGACATAGGTTTGATTAAAGATTAGAAAACACGATAATAACTGAAAACTTTAAAGTGTCTCGTAGATGGTTGTGGTTTGATTAAAGATTAGAAAACACGATAATTGGTGCTGCTACCCTAACCGCATTGATGATGTTGTGGTTTGATTAAAGATTAGAAAACACGATAATTTCTGAATGTTTGTAATAGGAGGGTTCACAGTTGTGGTTTGATTAAAGATTAGAAAACACGATAATGTTTAGTTTATTAGGATATGATGTTAAATAGTTGTGGTTTGATTAAAGATTAGAAAACACGATATTTATAATTTACAGCGATATGATATGCAACGCGTTGTGGTTTGATTAAAGATTAGAAAACACGATATTATATCATGAATTAGAAGGCTCTTTAAATGTGTTGTGGTTTGATTAAAGATTAGAAAACACGATATTTATTTTTTTTTGAACCGCAGGTGATGAAGGGTTGTGGTTTGATTAAAGATTAGAAAACACGATATTATAACATGAACACGTTCTGGCAGGACATTGTTGTGGTTTGATTAAAGATTAGAAAACACGATATTGTGTTAATTAACACAGCTGATATTAACTGGTTGTGGTTTGATTAAAGATTAGAAAACACGATATTCTTAGTAAAAAATGTACTTCTGCCGAAAGTGTTGTGGTTTGATTAAAGATTAGAAAACACGATATTAAAACGTCCGATGAATAGGAAACAACCAAAGTTGTGGTTTGATTAAAGATTAGAAAACACGATATTTTGGTATATAATTCAAATTACAACTATTAAGTTGTGGTTTGATTAAAGATTAGAAAACACGATATTAACCGCGACGCTCCTGTACGCCGTAACGAGTTGTGGTTTGATTAAAGATTAGAAAACACGATATTCACCAGAGGACGTCCGCCCCCTTGTGTAAGTTGTGGTTTGATTAAAGATTAGAAAACACGATATTCTAATACTAGCGGTTAAATCGCTTCTATAGTTGTGGTTTGATTAAAGATTAGAAAACACGATATTGAACCAAGCGATCCCCCTGCAAGTGACAATGTTGTGGTTTGATTAAAGATTAGAAAACACGATATTGAACCTCCTTTTTTCATAGCGTTCACCGTGTTGTGGTTTGATTAAAGATTAGAAAACACGATATTAAGGGTTCGGACGGTAAGGAGGTAAAAGAGGTTGTGGTTTGATTAAAGATTAGAAAACACGATATTAAAAATAGCCTCGTTAATATTCACTTTATCGTTGTGGTTTGATTAAAGATTAGAAAACACGATATTATCTTTCATTCCTTTTAACTCCGCAGGACTGTTGTGGTTTGATTAAAGATTAGAAAACACGATATTCTGTATCAACTTCTGCATTACTACTATATCGTTGTGGTTTGATTAAAGATTAGAAAACACGATATTAAGCCTACAAACACCATGCGCCGTGCTGCAGTTGTGGTTTGATTAAAGATTAGAAAACACGATATTTTCTTCTGGAAGCTCTGCACTGGCAAATGGTTGTGGTTTGATTAAAGATTAGAAAACACGATATTAATATTCATTTACTGAATCCTATAAATCGAGTTGTGGTTTGATTAAAGATTAGAAAACACGATATTATAGACTTCAATTTTATTCGTGGTTAAGATGTTGTGGTTTGATTAAAGATTAGAAAACACGATATTCCTTGACTACTCCTAAAACGTCACCAGTAAGTTGTGGTTTGATTAAAGATTAGAAAACACGATATTCAACGCATCAACACACATTGATGCGAACATGTTGTGGTTTGATTAAAGATTAGAAAACACGATATTATCAATTAAAGAAGACTGTTTCATACAAACGTTGTGGTTTGATTAAAGATTAGAAAACACGATATTAAATGATGCCAGTAGCAGAAATCAAATTATGTTGTGGTTTGATTAAAGATTAGAAAACACGATATTAGCTACACGGGTGTAGTAGTAGATCATGTGTTGTGGTTTGATTAAAGATTAGAAAACACGATATTTTCGGCATGTTGCTTATTAAGTTCTCCAACGTTGTGGTTTGATTAAAGATTAGAAAACACGATATTTATTACATCCGATCACATTTTAAGCACGACGTTGTGGTTTGATTAAAGATTAGAAAACACGATATTGCCGTATGTTTTACATACAGCCATTAGAATGTTGTGGTTTGATTAAAGATTAGAAAACACGATATTATACCATTTTAATTATGACAAGACAACTATGTTGTGGTTTGATTAAAGATTAGAAAACACGATATTGTTTCTAAGATTCTAAACAATCTAGGAAGTGTTGTGGTTTGATTAAAGATTAGAAAACACGATATTAATAATCTGTAATTCGGTTACAGCTCGGCGGTTGTGGTTTGATTAAAGATTAGAAAACACGATATTAGTTAAGCTGTTGTGTATTGATTACCATGTGTTTAATAGTGAATATCGTTTAAAAAAACGCTTCTTTTTTGCAGTGATAAGGCAAGATTGATGCGTTTTTTTATTTAAAACAATTCGAGTTGCGTGGGTTGAGGTTCCTTGCGGACTTCAGCCCTTCCCCAGAAATTCATTATTTTTCCGAATTGTTTATCGGTTATTCTTAATACGCTTACTTTGCCTAGAGGTGGTAATAAATGTTTAATTCGCTTTTCATGGGCATCAGCACTTTCGCTACTTGCACAATGCCGCATATAAACCGAATATTGCATCATATTAAATCCATCTTTTAGTAGATTTTTTCTAAAACCGGAGGCATTTTTTCGGTCTTTAGCCGTATCGGTAGGTAAATCAAAAAACACAAATAGCCACATAATTCTATATCCGTTTAATTCCATAATTTGGGGTACTTCATTTTTTTTCGCTCGCCGCAATAACATTGCTGCAACGAACTTGCTGTTTTTTGTAGAGCTACCATTAAAGGGCTTTTTTCATTTTTGAAATAGACGGTTTTGGTAAGTATTTGTAGAAGTAAAGATTTTATTTCTGTATCTAGCTCTTCTTTATCGCAATGCTGCATAATGTTATGTACAGCTTCGTCTACAATTGGGCGGAACGGTTCCATAATATCGTCTGCCAAGGCAAAAGCATTGTACTTACTTTTATGATGTATGCCTAAAGTATTTAATAATCCACTGGCGGATAGTGCCCGAGCAGTTGCTGCTCTTAATATGGCATAACCATAATTTAAAAAATTATTGGGATATGTTCCAAAACGTTCTCTTTTAAAACTAATTTCGAAAAATGCTTTCCAATAGTAACTAGCCGCTACGGCTTCCATATTAGAGGTGTCTCCGCTTAATACCTTGCTTGAAAGAAAATCTAAATGATTAGATTTGGATGTTATCTGAGCTAATAGTAAACCTTGATTGGTCTCAAAGGTAGTTCAAACTATGTACTTTAGTGCATTTCGCTTTAGCTTCTAAAAACTTTACCTTAGCCTTATGAATGAACAAAGATCCAATGGCCATAGTATATCTCGATTGAG